>DATJIX010000032.1:0-10979 GCA_035492865.1 Mycobacterium sp.
GCCAAGGCGATTCTGGCGTCTGACATTCGGTTCTGCCGCTTCTGATTCACCGGGACCAGTTCCGCGCTGCGTGTTAGCGTCCGGTTGTCCTTTCACGGTTCCGGAGGTTGTCATGACGCAGGTCGTCGTTATCGTGCTCGCGGTGCTGATCGGCGTGATCGCCGGTCTGCGCGCACTGACCGCTCCCGCGGTGGTGGCCTGGGGCGCGTTCCTCGGCTGGATCAACGTAGACGGCAAATGGTCGGAGTGGGTGGCCCATCCGATCACCGTCACGGTGCTGACCATCTTCCTGGTCGTCGAGTTGGTCACCGACCAACTGCCGAAGACGCCGAGCCGCAAGACACCTCCCCAATTCATCACGCGACTCATCACCGCAGCATTCGCGGGCGCAGTCATCGGCAGCGTGTCGCATCACACCTTCATCGGGATGGGCGCAGGGATCATCGGTGCGGTGCTCGGCACCCTCGGCGGCGCCGAGGCCCGCAGCCGTCTGGTGGCCGCCAACGGCGGTAAGGACCGGCCGGTCGCGATCGGTGAGGACATCGTCGCCGTCGGCGGCGGTTTCCTGATCGCGTTCCTCGTCAGCTTCGCGCCACTCGTCTAGCCGTCGATGACAGAGAAATTCGACGCCATCATCGTCGGCGCAGGCCAGGCCGGACCGCCGCTTGCAGGCCGGCTCACGGCCGCCGGCCAGACCGTGGCAGTGATCGAGCGCAAGCTGGTCGGCGGCACGTGTGTCAACACCGGTTGCATCCCGACCAAGACGCTGGTCGCCAGCGCCCACGCCGCGCATCTGGCCCGTCGCGGAGCCGAATACGGCGTCGGCACAGGCGAAGTCACCGTCGACATGGCGAAGGTCAAGGCGCGCAAGGACAAGATCATGCTCGACGACCGCAGTGGCGTCGAGTCGTGGCTCGAGGGCATGACCGGCTGCACGCTGATCCGCGGGCACGCCCGCTTCGAGGGACCGCACACCATCAGCGTCGACGGCCGGGTGCTGGAGGCCGACAGGATCTTCCTCAACGTCGGCGGACGCGCCGTGGCGGACATTCCCGGGCTGTCCGACGTCGAGTACATGACGAACGTCGGGGTCCTCGAACTCGACAGTGTTCCAGAACATCTCGTCGTCGTGGGTGGTAGTTACATCGGGCTCGAATTCGCCCAGATGTACCGGCGCTTCGGCGCAGAGGTCACCGTGATCGAGCGGGGCCCCCGGCTTGTCGGCCGTGAAGACCCCGATGTGTCAGACGCCATTCGGGAGATCCTTGAGAACGAGGGAATCTCCGTCATCTGCGACGCCGAATGCATCGGAGTCGCGCGCGAAGGCAACGGTGTCTCGGTGAGATCGCGTGCCGACGTACCGAACGTCGTTGGCTCCCATCTGTTGATCGCCGTCGGACGCCGGCCCAACACCGACGACCTCGGCCTGGACGCCGCAGGCGTCGAAACCGATGCCCGCGGCTACATCGTTGTCGACGACCAGTTGCGGACCAACGTCGATCACATCTGGGCGATGGGTGACTGCAACGGGCGCGGGGCATTCACGCACACGTCGTATAACGATTTCGAGATCGTGGCAGCCAATCTGCTCGACAACGAGCCGAGGAAGGTCAGCGACCGTATCCCCACCTACGCGCTGTACATCGACCCGCCGCTGGGCCGCGCGGGCATGACTGCCGACCAGGTCCGCAAGTCTGGCCGAAAAGCGTTGGTGGGCAAGCGACCGATGACACGCGTCGGGCGTGCCGTGGAGAAGGGGGAGACCCAAGGCTTCATGAAGGTGGTCGTCGACGCCGAAACCAAAGAGATCCTCGGCGCGGCCATCCTTGGCGTCGGTGGCGACGAGGTGATTCACTCCCTTCTTGACGTGATGTCCGCCGGCGCTCCCTACACGACAGTGACACACACCGTGCATATCCATCCCACCGTCAGCGAGTTGGTGCCGACGATGCTGGAGGAGATGACACCGCTGAAGTAGCGGAGCGACCGACGTTGAGCTGCCGCGTCACCACGGCGACCCGCCAGCCCAGATGGCGGCAGGTCTGCACATCGGCAGGGTGTACCTGATCGGCATCGGCGTCCACGTCGGTCTGGGCGCCTGCGCCGAGCCAGAAGCCGAGCCGGTTGAGGTCGTCCTCGCTGCCGGTGGCGCTGTTCCAGCCGGCGCCCAAACCCAGGCTGACCCAATGCATGTGGTGTTGGGCCGCGAAGATCGCCAGCGACACCAGGGTGTTCACCTTGTCGCCGCTCTTGGCACCGGAGTTGGTGAATCCGGCCGCGACCTTGTCGCGCCAACTGCCGTTGAGGCACCGCCGCCCGGTCTGTTCGGCGAACGTCTGGAAGCCCGCCGAGACGTTGCCCATGTACGTCGCGCTGCCGAACACGATGCCGTCCGCGTCGTCGAGAACGTCCCACTCGTCGTCGGTCATGCGGTCGACGGCGATCACGCTGACATGGGCGCCTGCCTCACGGGCCCCGGCGGCCACCGCTTCGGCGAGCACCGCGGTGTGTCCGAAGCCGGAGTGATAGGCGACGGCCACGGTTGGTGCGGAGATATCAGAACCATTGTGCGACATGTCAGTTCGCTTCCATTCGTTGGTTGACTTCCAGCCTGCGGGTGGTCCAGTCCGGCAGCTCGTCGCCGGAGAGGTAGGCGGCCAGCCGGTCCAGATAGGCATGTGTGCCACCGAAGAATCCGGACGCGTTGCGGACGCCGAGCCCGCGGTGGGTGAAGCGGAGCAACGTGCCGTCGCCGTCGGCGGTGAGTTCGTAACGCACCACGCCGTCTTCCACGATCGGTTGCTTCCATTCGTGTTCGAGCACGTGCGGTGGATCCCACACCAGGATCCGGCCGGTCATCCGCTTGCGCTCGGGCGGCAGTGGCGGACCCGCCGCGACCATGTCGATGGTGCCGCCCTCGCGCGGTTCGATCGTGGTCTCGCCGAACCACTGCGCCCGTTCGTTCGGGTCGGTGATGGCCGACCACACCACTTCGACCGGAAAGGGCAGGCGGCGTTCGAAATTCAGTACCGCGCGGTCCCCGTCGACTGTGAGTCGGCCGTCGCGGTCGCTCATTGTGACTCCTTGTGCTTGCGTTCTAGGTGCCGCTCCAGAGCGTCGAGGTGATCGGTCCAGTAGCGGCGGTAACGGTCGATCCAGTCGTCGATGGCGACCAGCCCGTCTGCGCGCAGCGCGTAGATCCGCCGCTGCGCGTCGGGCCGGACTTCGACCAGGCCGACTTCGCGCAATACCCGAAGGTGGCGCGACACCGTCGGCTGGGTCAGGCCGGGCAGGGTGGCGACGAGCTCGCCCGCGGTGCGCTCACCGTCGACGAGCGCGTCGAGCAGGGCGCGCCGGCTCGGCTCGGCGACCGCTTCGAAGACGTCCATGCCCCGAGTATTGCACTACGTCTATATAGATGCAAGTGCATATAAGTGGACTACGGGCGGCGCTGAACCAGCAGCGTCTGCGCGACGGTGCCGATAAACCCCTGGCGGTCAAAGACATCTGCGGTCGTGACGCCGACGCCATCCGGTCCGATCGACCCGCGGGCGCGAAGGCCGAAATCGTTTCCGGTCGGCAACCGGTGGACGTGCACGACGGTGTCGGTGTTCATGAACACGAACTTCTCCGGGTCCAACGCGGCTCCGACGCCGTTGGAGGAATCGGCCACCATCGCGAGCCGCTGCAGATCCGTCGTCGGCTCCGCATCGACCAGGGGGACCAAGGGGCTCAACCAGGCGACAGGTGTTTCGCCGTCGGCCGTGCGTTGGGTGCGCCAACGCACGGTCTCGAGGTATCCCGTGGCGCCGTGCCAACTGTGCGGCACCGGAATCGAATCGCCTTCGGCCAGTGGGGGATAACGGTCGGTGGTGGCATCGGCGGTATCGCTGGTGGCGAGCAGCCATGCGGTGACTCTGGCCACCGCTCGCTCGCTGCCGTCGGGCCGGGTCGCCGACATCTCGGCGGCCATGATGGAGATTCGCGAACCTGGACGCTCTACCCAGGCACGCGCCCTGACCTTGCTGACGGGGATGGCGCCGAGGATGTCCAGTGTCAGCCGCCCGACCCGTAGTTCGGAACCGGCCGCCAGTTCCTCGATCAACTTCGTCAACAACGCGAGTGGTGGTGAGCCGTGCTGGATTTCGGGATCCCAGTTGCTGCGGGTGCCGTCGGTGGATTCGAAGACGTGGTACTCACCGTCGGTACCAATCCGTCGGTAGAGACAATCGATCACGCAGCGGGCTCCGTGGCGGTGTGCAACACCGTGTCATCATCACCCTCGTCGGGCACCTGCGGCCAACCGGGGTACGGCGGGGGAGTGCCGCCGAACACCGGGCAGTGGGAATGGTGGGCGCACCAATCACACATCCGAGATGGATGCGGCCGGAAATCGCCTGTGGCGCCTGCGGATTGGATGGCCCGCCAGATCGCCATCAACGTCTTCTCGAACCGCAGTAGCTCATCGAGATCGGGGGTGTAGTCGAGCACCTGGCCGTCGGACAGATACAGCAGCCGCAGCCGCGCGGGCAACACGCCACGGGACCGCAGCAGCGCGACGGCGTAGAACTTCATCTGGAACATCGCCTTGAACTCGGCAAGCGCTCGCGCCTCCGGCGGCGCCTTGCCGGTTTTGTAGTCGACGACACGCAGCTCGCCGGTGGGCGCGACGTCGATGCGGTCGACGAAGCCGCGCAGCAGCGTGCCATCCTCCAGCTCGACCTCGACGCGTTGTTCGCAGCTTTCCGGATCGAAGCGGGTCGGGTCCTCCAGCCGGTAGTAACCCGACAGCAGGGCCCGTGCCTCGTCGAGCAGCTCGGCCTGCAGCTCCGGCTCGATCTCGGCAGCCACGTCCGGCTGCGCGGCGACCACCGTGTCCCAGGCGGGTCCGACGAGCGTCATCGCGGTATCGCGCCCACGCTGGTCCGCGGGCAGCGCGTACAGCTGCTCGAGGGCGGCGTGCACGACAGAACCGCGGACCTGTGCGGTGGAGGCCGGCTCGGGCAACCGGTCGATGGCCCGGAACCGGTACAACAGCGGACACTGCTTGAAGTCGCTGGCCCGCGAGGGAGACAGCGCAGGGCGACGGACTGGCGGAGCCGGCTCGTCACTCATGAAAGCCAGGGTATGACCCTGCCCCGACAACCCCGAGGACCCGCATCGGCGCGCCTACTGGCAGGCTTGGTGGCCGTGCCAGCAGGGTCGAAGTCCGGTCCGTTCGAAGTCGGTGATCGCGTGCAGCTCACCGACGCGAAGGGGCGGCATTACACGATGCTGTTGACGCCAGGCGGTGAGTTCCACACCCATCGCGGCATCATCGCGCTCGACACCGTCATCGGGCTGCCGGAAGGCAGCGTGGTCAAGTCGACGAGTGGCGACCAGTTCCTTGTGCTGCGGCCGCTGCTGGTCGATTACGTGATGTCGATGCCGCGGGGCGCACAGGTGGTCTATCCGAAGGACGCCGCCCAGATCGTGCACGAAGGTGACATCTTCCCCGGCGCGCGGGTGCTGGAGGCCGGCGCCGGTTCGGGTGCGCTGACGTGCTCGCTGCTGCGTGCGGTCGGCCCTGAGGGACTGGTGACGTCCTACGAGGTGCGCGACGACCACGCCGAGCACGCCATCCGCAACGTCGAGACGTTCTTCGGCGAGCGCCCGGCCAACTGGGACCTCGTCACCGCGGATCTCGCCGACTACGCGGGCCCCGAGGTGGACCGCGTCGTCCTCGACATGCTGGCGCCGTGGGAGGTCCTCGAGGCGGTCGGCAACGCACTCGTCGCGGGTGGGGTGCTGATGATCTACGTGGCGACCGTCACGCAGCTGTCGCGCACGGTTGAGGCGCTGCGCGAGCAGCAGTGCTGGACCGAGCCCCGCGCGTGGGAGAGCATGCAGCGCGGCTGGCATGTCGTCGGCCTCGCCGTGCGCCCACAACACACGATGCGCGGTCATACGGCGTTTCTGATCAGCGTGCGCAAATTGGCCCCTGGCGCCATCGCCCCGATGCCGTTGCGGCGCAAGCGTCAGCTCGGAGGCGGCATCTAGTTGTACTGACCATGGACGTTAGGTACGGCGTGGCGTGGTGACATGACGAAGACCTCCGAGTGAAGTGCGAACTGCCTAGGAACGCACCAACTCATCTCGGAGGTCTTCGTGTCCCACCGTAATGCTCCGTTGTCAGAGACCGGGCGTCTGCGCTTGGCCCGTTGTGTCGTAGAAGATGGTTGGCCGCTGCGCCGGGCTGCCGAACGTTTTCAGGTCGCGGTGAGCACTGCAGCGCGCTGGGCCGGCCGCTACCGCGAGCTAGGCGCTGCGGGTATGTGTGATCGCAGCTCACGCCCTCACCGCAGTCCGAACAAGACGCCCACACGAACTGAGCGGCGCATCATCAAGGTCCGGGTCATCCGCCGGTGGGGACCAGCGCGTATCGCCTACCTATTGGGGCTAAACGTCGCCACGGTTCATCGGGTGCTATCTCGCTACGGCATGGCCAAGCTGCGGTGGCTCGACCGTGGCACCGGCCGCGTGATTCGCCGGATGCACTCAGCGGCCTGTGGCGATCTGGTCCACGTTGACGTCAAGAAGCTGGGCAAGATCCCCGCCGGGGGCGGGTGGCGAAAGCTGGGCCACGTTTCGGGAATGCGCAACTCGCGAGCCGATAAAAGCATCGGTACTCGCCCCCACCATGGCAGCGGCGCACGCGGCTATCACTTCCTACACACCGCCATCGACGCCCACTCGCGGCTGGCATATACCGAGTTACTCGCCGATGAGCGCAAAGACACCGCCGCAGCGTTCTGGTCGCGAGCCAATGCGTGGTTCCTGGAGTGCGGGTTCACTGTGCGAAATGTGTTGACCGACAATGGAGCCTGCTATCGATCGAATAATTTTCGCGACGCACTCGATGGCGTCAAGCATCGACGCACCCGGCCCTACCGACCCCAGACCAACGGCAAGGTCGAGCGATTTCACCGCACCCTCGCCGACGAATGGGCCTACGCCCGGCTCTACACCAGCGACACCGAACGCTGCGCGGCCTTCACCACCTGGCTGCACACCTACAATCATCACCGCGGTCACACTGCACTCGGCGGACAACCACCAGCCAGCCGCGTACCTAACCTGTCAGGTCAGTACATCTAGCCGTCGGTGCTGCGCCGCAGGCCGCGGCGCGCCGACAACAGTTCCATCTCCGGCCGTGACGCCACCAACCGCTCGGCACCGTCGAGCACGTCGACGACGTGTGCGCGATCGGCGGCCACCACCGCGACGCCGATGTTCGCGCGCCGGTGCAGATCCTGGCTGCCCGTTTCGGCCGCGGACACCGCGAATCGGCGCTGCAATTCGGCGATGACAGGACGGATGACGGAGCGCTTCTGCTTCAGCGAGTGCACGTCACCCAGCAGCAGGTCGAACTCCAGCCAGCCGATCCACACCGGCTCAGCGAGTCGGTGTGGGGGTCGGTGCCGACGCGGGCGTCGGCTGTTGGCCCATCTGCAGCAGCTGGTCGGCCGTCTGCCTGGTCAGCTGCCAGGTGTCCTGCTGCGGGCTGAACTCCATCGGGAACTTCAAGGTCTTGTCCCCGGCCTGCGGTCCACCCGGCTTCATGGTGATGTTCGCGAGGACATTGCCTGGTTGATCCTGCGCCCACGTGAGATCGGAAGCCTCGTAGGCCATCGGCGCGTAGCCGCTGTCGTGGATCGCCTTGGCGAACCGGTCCAGTGCCGCCGCGTCGGCGGGCGTGCCGTATTGGATGAGGGCGACCTTGTCGGCGCCAGGGACGTTGGGGTCGGATATCCGGGTCATCAAGTCGGCCAGTGAGGCAGGCGGAGGCAGTGGCGCGCCGGTCTCCGTCGGCGACGGCGGAACCGTCGGCGGTGCGCTCAGTGGGAACGGAGTCGGGCTGGGTACCGAACTCGTGTCGTCGCTACAGCCGCTAAGCCCGAGCGCCGCCACAATCGTGACGGCGCCCAGGACAGCGTTGAAGGTGCGGTGCACTCGGTCGACTAGCTCGCAGCCGAGAGCAGGTTGAGGGCCGAGGCCTTCGAGATCTGCCAGCCCGTCGGGCTGGGTCCGGCGACGAACTGAACGCTCTGCGTGGCGCTCGTGCCGAGTGCGGACGTCGCGGTGACGTCAGCGGTGGCCACGCCACCGTCCGAGTCGATGTTGACGATGTTGAACGTCAGCGGGAACTTCCCCTCCGCCGCGGCCCTGTTGTAGGCCCGGTCGGCGGCGATGCCCTCGATCCGGCCGATGCCGCCCTGGATGAAGGGCGCCTTGCCCGAGAACGAGCCGCCCCCGGCGAGCGCCTGCAGGGTCTGCAGCAGCGGGGTCTGCAAGTCCGGCGCCGGCGCCTGCGGCATCGGGACGTCCCACACGACCGGTTGCACGGCCGGAGCCGGCGACACAGCGGGGGATGCAATGGAAGTCACACCTGCCGCCGCACCGCCCACCACAGCGACTGCTGCCAAGCCGGTAACGAGGGTTTTCAGGGTCACGATTGTCCTTTCGACGGGCCCAACTAACCAGAGAGGTTAACAAGTGTTGCTGGTGTGTCGAATTCCTACACCGCACACAATGGCTGAATCGCCGGTAGCGTTGAAGTTGTTACTGCACCAACTTCCGGTGCGGGAAGGGGCGCAACATGAATGAGTCAGAGCGTTCTGAAGCGTACGGGACATCCCACGAATCAGGGATGTCCAGCGAGGATGCCGCGGAGTTGGAAGAGCTGCGACGCGAAGCCGCGCTATTGCGCGAGCAGCTGGAGAACGCGGTAGGCCCGCAAAGCGGCCTGCGCAGCGCCCGCGACGTGCATCAGCTCGAGGCGCGGATCGACTCGCTTGCGGCCCGCAACGCGAAACTAATGGAAACTCTTAAAGAGGCCCGTCAGCAGTTGCTGGCGCTGCGCGAGGAGGTTGACCGGCTGGGTCAGCCGCCGAGCGGTTACGGCGTACTTCTTGGCGTGCAGGAGGACGACACCGTCGACGTGTTCACCTCCGGCCGCAAGATGCGGCTGACGTGCTCGCCGAACATCGACACCAAGGAACTGAAGCAGGGCCAGACCGTGCGCCTGAACGAGGCGCTCACGGTCGTCGAAGCCGGCAACTACGAGGCCGTCGGCGAGATCAGCACGCTGCGCGAGATCCTCTCCGATGGGCATCGCGCGCTCGTGGTGGGCCACGCCGACGAGGAACGCATCGTCTGGCTGGCCGAGCCGTTGGTAGCCGCCGAATTCCTTCCCGACCTCGAGGTGATCGACGACGATGACGATCTGCGGCCGCGCAAGCTGCGGCCCGGTGACTCGCTGCTGGTCGACACCAAGGCCGGGTACGCGTTCGAGCGCATCCCCAAGGCAGAGGTCGAGGACCTGGTGCTCGAAGAGGTGCCCGACGTCAGCTACAACGACATCGGCGGCCTCGGCAGGCAGATCGAGCAGATCCGCGACGCGGTCGAGTTGCCGTTCCTGCACAAGGAGCTGTACCGGGAGTACTCGTTGCGGCCGCCCAAGGGTGTGCTGCTGTACGGCCCGCCCGGCTGCGGTAAGACGCTGATCGCCAAGGCCGTGGCCAACTCGCTGGCCAAGAAGATGGCCGAGGTCCGTGGCGACGACGCCCGCGAGGCGAAGTCCTACTTCCTCAACATCAAGGGCCCGGAGCTGCTGAACAAGTTCGTCGGTGAGACCGAGCGTCACATCCGGCTGATCTTCCAGCGCGCCCGCGAGAAGGCGTCCGAGGGCACCCCGGTGATCGTGTTCTTCGACGAGATGGACTCGATCTTCCGTACCCGCGGCACCGGTGTTTCATCGGACGTGGAGACCACGGTCGTCCCGCAGCTGCTGAGCGAGATCGACGGCGTCGAGGGGCTGGAGAACGTCATCGTGATCGGCGCCTCCAACCGCGAGGACATGATCGACCCCGCGATCCTGCGGCCCGGCCGCCTGGACGTCAAGATCAAGATCGAGCGGCCGGATGCCGAAGCGGCACAAGACATCTTCTCGAAGTACCTCACCGAGGAACTGCCGATTCACACCGACGACCTCGCCGAGTTCGGTGGCGATCGGACCAGCTGCATCGAGGCGATGATCGTCAAGGTCGTCGACCGGATGTACGCCGAGATCGATGACAACCGGTTCCTGGAGGTCACCTATGCCAACGGTGACAAGGAAGTCATGTACTTCAAGGACTTCAACTCCGGCGCGATGATCCAGAACGTGGTCGACCGGGCGAAGAAGAACGCGATCAAGTCGGTGCTGGAGACCGGTCAGCCCGGTCTGCGCATTCAGCATCTGCTCGACTCGATCGTCGACGAGTTCGCCGAGAACGAGGACCTGCCCAACACCACCAATCCCGATGACTGGGCGCGGATTTCGGGTAAGAAGGGCGAGCGGATCGTCTACATCCGCACGCTGGTCACGGGCAAGTCGTCGAGCGCGTCGCGGGCCATCGACACCGAATCGAACCTGGGCCAGTACCTGTAGGCCGTAACTACCGCGAGCGTGCGTGTCTGCACACAGACACGCCGCTCCGCGCGTACATTTTGCGCACCTTCGCACAGTCGGCTGACGTGGACCCTGACGCTCGCTAGGTCTGCAGCGAGTAGCTGTTGGCCAGGTCGTCCTGCGTCACGCACGCTTCGGTCGTCGTGGTGTCGACGCGCAGCGGTGTCGACGGTGTGCTCGCCTCGTATCGCCACCCAGCCGGCAGCGAGAGTCGAGTCGCCAGGCTGGGCAGGTCCGCGAGCGCGAGAGTGCGATCAACGGTTTGGCTGTACGTCTGCATGACCCAGCGCCGGCCGTCGGGATCGATGAGCTCATAGATCTCGCGGCCCGCGTCGAACACGAAGACCGCCTTGCGGTCCACGCGGTTGACGTTGTAGGGCGCCGGATTCATCGACGCGAGTTTCACCGTCGCCTGCCGGATCATCTCGATTCCGCCGAAGCTCTTGCGCTCCTGAGCTTCTCGGCCCAATTTTCCGATGGCGCTCAT
>DATJIX010000033.1:0-3352 GCA_035492865.1 Mycobacterium sp.
GGGCCGACACCGACCTTCACCGCGTCGGCGCCCGCGTCGACCAGTGCGGCGGCCGCTGCGCGGGTGGCGACGTTGCCGCCGATCACCTCGACGCGATCGCCGACGACGGTCTTGAGCTTGTGCACCATCTCGAGCACCAACCGGTTGTGCGCGTGCGCGGTGTCGACGATCAGCACGTCGACGCCTGCGTCCACGAGAGTCATCGCCCGCGTCCACGAATCGTCGCCGACGCCGACGGCCGCGCCGACCAACAACCGACCGTCGCTGTCCTTGGTGGACAGCGGGAACTGTTCCGTCTTGACGAAGTCCTTGACGGTGATCAGCCCCGTCAGCTTGCCGTGCCCGTCGACGATCGGCAGCTTCTCAATCTTGTGGCGGCGCAACAGTCCTAGCGCCGCTTCGGCGGAGACGCCCGCCTGGGCGGTGATCAGCGGCGCCTTCGACATCACCCCGGAGACCGGCTTGGACTGGTCCACCTCGAAACGCATGTCGCGGTTGGTGATGATGCCGACGAGCGCGCCGACGGCGTCGACCACGGGCAACCCGGAGATCCGGAACCGCGCGCACATGGCGTCGACCTCGGCCAGCGTGTTGTCGGGCGAGCAGGTGACCGGGTCGGTGACCATGCCTGCCTCTGAGCGCTTGACCGTCTCGACCTGGCCGGCCTGCTCGGCGACAGGAAGATTGCGGTGCAACACACCCATGCCGCCCGCCCTGGCCATCGCGATCGCCATTCTGGATTCGGTGACGGTGTCCATCGCCGAGCTCACCAACGGCACCCGTAGCCGGATCTTTCTGGTGAGCTGACTGGAGGTATCGGCTGTGGCGGGCACCACATCGGAGGCGGCGGGCAGCAGCAGTACGTCATCGAACGTGAGCCCGAGCATCGCAACCTTGGTCGGGTCATCGCCGCCGGTCGGCACCGGAACGGCGATGGGAATGCTGCTTTCAGCAATCGACATGGGCGGGCCTTCCATCGGCGTCGAGCTAGACACCTATCTTATCGGCAAGGACCTCACCGCTTTGGTCCCACGCTGCCTTGCGGATACGCAGGTGACGAGCTTGAGAACGGCTGGCGCGATGCCAGTGGGGCTGCGTAGTGTGGACTCGTGCGTGATCACCTGCCACCGGGTTTGCCGCCCGATCCGTTCGCCGATGACCCGTGCGACCCTACGGCGGCGCTCGATGCACTCGAGCCCGGCCAGCCGCTGGACCCGCAGGAACGTACCGCGGTCGAAGCCGACCTGGCGGACCTGGCGGTATACGAGGCGCTGTTGGCGCACAAGGGAATTCGCGGTCTCGTGGTCTGCTGCGACGAATGCCAGCAGGATCACTACCACGATTGGGACATGCTGCGCGCGAACCTGCTGCAGCTGCTGGTCGACGGCACCGTGCGCCCGCATGAGCCGGCCTACGACCCCGAACCCGATGCCTACGTGACCTGGGATTACTGCCGCGGTTACGCCGACGCGTCGCTCAACGAAGCGACGTCGGACACCGACGGTTATCGCTAAGGGCGAAACCCTCTACTCGCCGTCGCCGCGCTTCTTCGGCGGTGGCATTTCGATCGTTGTCGTCGTGGCCGGAGCGATCACGACCGGCGGACTCTCCACGACCGGGTTCTGCGTCGCCGGACTCTGCGTCACGGGATTTTGCGGTGCGGGATTCTGCGGCGCCGGGTTCTCCGGAGGACGCTGACGCGGGACCTCTGACGGAACCGTCGGGGGTGCGACGACCTGGGCGCCGCCACCGACCGGCGACCCACCACCGTCGCCCGCAGGCGGCGCACCGCCGCCCGCTGCAGAAGGCCCGACGATGGGCGGCGGCGGCGGTGCCGGCGGTGTGGTGGTGGTCGTCGTGACCGCGTGGGTCGTCGTTGTCGTCGTGGTGGTGCTCGTACTGGTCGGCGGTGTCGTCGTGGTCGTCGTCGGCGTGCCACTCGACGGCGGCGGCTCAGGCACCTGCGAGCTCGACGTCGGTGTACTCGTCGTCACGGTGACCGACGACGTCGTCTCCGTCGTGGATGTCGGGGGCTGCGACGGCGACGTCGACCCGCTGGTGTCCGTTGACGTCTCGGTCGTCGACGTGGCCGAGCCCGGCGCAACCACGACCGGCGGTTCGGGCATCGGCGGCGGCGGTGCGCCTGGCGGCAGGGTCGCGCTGGCGTCCTTCGCGTCGACCTTGACCGTCAGCTGCTGCCACTGAGTGACCAATTCCTGTTTCTGCTCAACATCATTGACCGTCGCCACAGTGGTGGTGACCGCCTGCAGCTTGTCCTGGGCCTCCTGCCACTGACCCTCGTCGATCAGCTGCTGCACCTCGGCCAGCTGCTGGGACGCGAGCGTCACCTGATCGGTGCGTGTCTGCTCACCGAACAACGCGGTGCGCAAGCCGTACAGCGAGTCACCTGGCCCGGAGTTTGCGATCACAGCGCCGAAACCACCGATGCACAACACGGCCGCGGCGACCGAGCCCACGATCGCAAACGACATGCGGGTGCGCTTGCGGGAGTCGACCGCGCGCGTCAGCGCCGCCGCTGCGTCCCTTGGCGTCACCGGCCGCATCAGCGGAGGGGTGCGGATCTCGTCACGCCAGCCGGACAGCAGTTGGGCGAGCTCAGCTTCACCGGGATCGGTCGAGTACACCGGCTGCTGATTGGCCAGCGCGTCGAGGAACCGGTCGGTGCGGTTGATCTCGTTGAGCGACGGGTCGCCCCCGTTGTTCCAGCGTCCGAAGTCAGGCATGGCCGTGCTCCGTCGCAGTGATCTCGGACTTCAGCTTTGCCAGCGCCCGGTGCTGGGCGACGCGGACGGCGCCGGGCGTCGAGCCGACGGCCTCAGCGGTCTCCTCAGCGCTCATGCCGACGACGATGCGCAGGATCAGGATCTCGCGCTGCTTCTCCGGCAGCACGGACAGCAGCTTGTTCATCCGGGCCGATGCTTCGGAGTCCAGAGCCATTTGCTCGGGGCCAGCCTCCAGCGAATAGCGCTCCGGCACGACATCCGTCGGGTCGGAACGATTCCTGGCGGCTGCGCGGTGCGCGTCAGCAACCTTGTGCGCGGCGATGCCATACACGAAGGCCAGGAACGGTCGTCCCTGATCCTTGTAGCGCGGCAGCGCCGTAATGGCGGCCAAGCACACCTCCTGCGCGACGTCATCTGCTGAGAGACCACTTCGTTCCGTCGTCCCAACCCGGGCCCGGCAATACCGCACCACGATCGGACGAATGATCTCCAGCACCTCCCGGAGCGCGTCCCTGTTGCCAGCCACCGCCTCAGCAACGACAGCATCGAGACGTTCTCCCGAAAATGTCATCGTGAGTGGTATCTCCAGCGTTACGTGAGGGACACGT
>DATJIX010000034.1:0-5294 GCA_035492865.1 Mycobacterium sp.
GGAAACGGTAGTGAAATGGGTTCGGGGGCAACGCGACTGTTGCCGTCGGCGTCGAAGCGGTCCAGCCCGAGATCGGTGAGGTCGAGCCAGTCGCACGTGCCGGTGGTGGTGAGATCGGCGGCCACCTGAGCGACGGCCGGACCCCACATCATG
The DNA here is from genome assembly GCA_035492865.1 of Mycobacterium sp. Lineage (GTDB taxonomy): Bacteria > Actinomycetota > Actinomycetes > Mycobacteriales > Mycobacteriaceae > Mycobacterium. The sequence continues at coordinate 154 of DATJIX010000034.1, forward strand.
CCGTGGCCCGCAGGGCTGGCCACCACCGTGCCGTCGATCGGTCCCTCGTCGGTCAGCAACGGCCCGAGGATCGGCAGATGGTCGGGGGTGTAGTCGATGGTGGCGGCCCACGCCCTCCGCAATCCGAGACCTTTCAGGCCGGGAAGCAACTCTTCGATGCGGTCCCTGGCCTTGCGGTAGTAAACCTCGTCGAAGTCGGCAGCAACCCCCGGCGCTTCGTCAGGATTGCTCATGCCCCACAGCAGACCGCCGGCTTCTCCTGGGCGCCAATAGATTCCGGAGGTGATGTCGAACACCATCGGCACCTCGTGCACGTCGAACGCCGAAACCGGGGCGGTCACCACCACCTGATGTCGTGCGCCGCCCGCCGGAACCCTGGCTCCCGCCGCGGCACCCACCTCGGCAAGCTTGGGGCCGCCGGTGAGCACCACGCGATCGGTGTCGATGGGTCCGTCGGAGGTGTCGACGCCCACCACGCGACCACCGGAGGTCCGCAGTCCGGTGAACCGGCAGTGCTCGCGGACATCGACGCCGTGCGCCGTCAGCGCGGCGGTGTAGGCCAGCACGTTGCGTGGCGCGTCGATGTAGCCGTCGCCCGGTGCGTAGGACGCTCCGAGCGTCACACCCGGTGCCAGTCCGGTGTTTCGGTCGTCGATATCCGAGCTCGACATCCACTGGACGGTGAGGCCGAGCCGCTGTTGTAACGCAATGCGGTCGTGCGCTTGTGCCACCTCGGCGTCGGAGAAGCACGGCATCAGATAGCCCTGCGCGACGAAACCGCAGTCCAGCGGGAAGCGGTCGCCGCTGGCCGCGTAGAACTCCTGTGTCCTTAGGCCGAGCACGACGGCGGTTTCGGTGCCGCCCTGCGCGCGGACCATCCCCGCGGCGCGGCTACTGGCCCCGTCGCCCAGTGTCGACTTCTCGAGCAGAACGACTCGCTCGACGCCGCTTTCGGCCAGCAGTACGGCCGTCCATGCGCCGACCGTTCCACCGCCCACCACCACGACATCGGCGCTGCGAGAGCTGGTCATACTACGGAACGCTGGCATAGACTGAACGCTCAGTCAAGAGGGTGGAGGTGCCGATGTACGGCCTGACCGAGCAGGACCGGCGGATCCGGGATACGGCGCGTGAGTTCGTCGAGACGCTGATACCGCACGAGGTGGAGGCCGAACTCGCGGGCGGCATCCTGCCGAAGGAGGTGACGGCCGAACATCACGCCCGCGCAATCGAATTGGGCCTGTACGCGACCAATATGCCGGTCTCGGTCGGCGGTCCCGGTTGTACGGCGCTGCAGCAGGTGCTGGTGCAGGAGCAGTGTGGTCGAGTGACCAACGGGCTGGGCTGGGTGATGGCGACCCCACCCCAATGGTGGGTCGACGTGGCGACCGACTACCAGCGCGAGCGGTGGTTGCTCCCGTCGGTGCGCGGCGAGAAGCACGAGGCGTACGCGATCACCGAGGAGTTCGCCGGCTCCGACGTGTCTGCGCTGAAGTCCACCGCGCGCCGCGATGGTGACGAGTACGTCGTCAACGGGATCAAATGGCATGTCACGTCGTTCAACCTGGCCGACTACGTGTTCGTGGAAGCGGTGCTCGACGATGGTGACCACGTGCTGCTGGTGGTCGACCTGCCGTGGCCAGGGGTGGAAGTTGTTCGCACGCCGAAGTATTCGCACCACATCGCCGACGAGCACCCGATCGTCGCGTTCACGGACGTGCGCGTTCCCGCGGTCAACCTGGTCGGCACCGAGGGTGGGCCGATGACCTTCACCCAGGATTGGTTCCGGTTCGAGCGAATGATGGTGGCCGCGAGGTGCGTCGGCGCCGCGCAACGTCTGGTCGACGAGGCGACGGCGTTCGCACAGGCGCGCGTGGTCGATGGCCGGCCGCTTGGCGAGCATCAGTTGGTGGCGGGCATGTTGGCCGACAGCGCAACCGAACTGTTCGCCGCCAGAACGATGCTCTACGAAGTGGCCCGATCCATCGACGCCGGCCATGACCGCAAGACCCTGCACGGCCAAGCCTCGATGGCGAAGCTGTATTGCTCGGAGATGGCGGGCCGGGTGGCCGATCGCGCCGTGCAGATCTTCGGCGGCCGCGGCTACATGCGCGAGAACGTCGCAGAGCGGATGTTCCGCGAGTTGCGCGTCGAACGGATTTGGGAAGGGGCCAGCGAGATCCAGCGGATCATCGTGGCGCGTCAGATGATGAACCGCGGTCCTGCGGCGTTACTTGAGCCAGAGTCGCCCTGACGCCTTCCAGAAATTGTTCGCTAGACGTGTACCCGCACGAGAACATTCGCAGTCGGCCGTCGTAGGTGGTGACGCCGATGACGTAATCGTCTGTCTGGGACTGCACAACGGGCCCCCACAGGGCGGTCGGCTTGATGGGACCGTCGACATTCAGTTCTTGCACCCCGAGGTTGGTGACCAGGAGATCGAACGGCAGCGCCCTGGTGAAGAGCTGTTCCGTAACAGCACAATCCGCGTCGATCGTGACTTCCCGCTGGATCGTCGCGCTCACTGCGGCGACGCCCAGCCCCGACTTCGCGATCGAGAGATCGGCGGTCATCGCCCTGGCCTGATTCCAGAAAACGGTGCCGTCGTTCGGCGCCATCCCGGTGATCGTGCACATGAAATAGCCGGCGCAATCACCACCGATGTCAAGCAGCGGCCGGACATCGACGGGGCTCAACACACGGACGAAGTCCTTATTGTGCAAGGTGGCATGGACGCGCGATGCCGCGGTCAGGATCGCCGCGTGCACGGTGGTTTGCTCGGCCCGGCAACGGTTCACCAGGCCGGTGGTGTGCGCGACGTCGAGGGTCACGGCATGGACGTATGGTCGGGTTCCGTCAAAAGGCCGAATCGAAGTGGGTTGCAGCATCCTGGGATCGCTTGCGTCGGAGCCATTCTCGATCGGGGCTTCGGGCAGCGCCCTGGCGATCATGTCCTCCACCGAGGGGGGAACTTCCAGTTGCGCCAGAGCTTTTCCGTTGAGCGCGTTGACGAGATCGCTCGTCAACCTGACCGACGAGATACCGTCGGCGATGGTGTGGTCGAAGGTCAGCAGGATCGTTGAACCGGCCCGACCGTTGACAAGGACGGCGCGCATCAGCGGCGCCGTGGAGCGATCGAATGGCCGAGCGAGTTCAGCTGCTGCGAATGTCTGCCAGTGCTGGTCACTCTCGTGCGCGGTCAATCCGATCGGCGCAACGGAATCGGCGCGATAAAACCCCAGCCGCGAGCCAGGATGGTCTTCGACGTGTACCGACAGCAGCGGGTGCCGCTTCTGGACGGCCGACAGCGCCGCCCGCACCTGCGCTTCGGTGAGGATCACCCCGAATTCGGCGACGAGGGAGAAGTGCACGGGGTTCTGTTCGGCATAGCGGTAGAAGAGCCGTTCCAGCGCATCGACCGGTCGAACCAGTTGCGCTGTCGGCTGGCTGTGCGTGCGAGTCGTCGTGCGTGTCGGGGTCGACATCGAAGCCTCCATCAAGGTCTGAATTTGTCGGTCGTAAGACCTGACGATCCAGACGCCCGTTTCACCTCGACGTTGAGTCGCACATCACAAAAGGGCTGTGACTAGTCTGTATGCACGACTTCGCCCTGCCGCGCTCGATCCTTCCTGAACCCCAGCAGCCGCATGCCGTGATACACCAGTAGCGCGGCGATCGAGCCCAGCGCGATCCCGGTGAACGTCAGATCGCCTGCCTGCCAGGTGAAATCGGCGATGCCGATGATCAACGGGATAGCCGCGGTCATCTGGTTCAGCGGCTTCGAGAAGTCGACGTCGTTGGTCAGCCAGATCCGTACTCCGAGCACGCCGACCAACCCGTACAGCACAATCGTCGCGCCACCCAGCACGCCCGGCGGGATCGCCGAGATGGCCGCACCCACCTTCGGGCACAACGACAATGCGATCGCTACTGCGGCGGCGATCCAGTACGCGGCCGTCGAATACACCCGCGTCGCGGCCATCACGCCGATGTTCTCGGCGTAGGTCGTGGTCGCCGACCCGCCGCCGAAGCCCGCCAACGTCGTCGCGACCCCATCGGCGGCCAGAGCGCGGCCCATCACCGGGTCGACGTCCGTGTTCGTCATCTGGCCCACCGACTTCACGTGGCCGATGTTCTCGGCCACCAGCGCGATGACCGCGGGCAGGAACATCGGCAATACGGCGATTGTGAATGTCGGAGTGTGAAATTCGGGCAGCCCCAGCCACGGCGCCGCCTTGATGCCCGATGTGTCGACGTCGCCGAGGACCAGCGCCAGCAGGTAGCCCGCGACGACGGCAAGGAAGATCGCCAACCGGCCGATGATGCCGCGGAAGAACGCCAGCGTCGCGATCAGCAGCACCAGCGTGAAGAGCCCGACGAGTGGTCCCTTCTCGAAGTTCGACTTCGCGGCGGGGGCGAGGTTGAACCCGATCAGCGCGACGATCGCGCCCGTCACCACCGGTGGCAGCGTGACGTCGATCCAGTGGGTGCCGACCAGATGAACGACGCCACCGATCACGATCAGCACGAGGCCGACCGCGACAAGACCGCCGAGTGCGCTGCCGGTTCCGTGCGACGCCACGGCGGCGGTCACCGGCGCGATCACCGAGAAGCTCGAGCCCAGGTAGCTCGGCAGCCGATTCCCGGTGATCAGCAGGAACAACACCGTGCCGACACCGGAGAAGAGCAGCGTGGTGGCTGGCGGAAAACCGGTCAGCACCGGCACCAGGAAGGTGGCGCCAAACATGGCCACCACGTGCTGCGCGCCGATGCCGATGGTGCGCGGCCAGCTCAGCCGCTCGTCGGGGGCAACGACGAAGTCGGGGTCGGCCTGTGCCTCGACGTGTTTCCATGACAGTGGGATCACGATGAGTATCTTGCCTGGGCTAGCGCAGTTCCGCGGCTATCAGCGTGCCTGGCTGCGCGGCGACGTGGTGGCAGGCCTGACCGTCGCGGCCTATCTCGTTCCGCAGGTGATGGCCTACGCGACGGTCGCCGGCCTCCCGCCGGTCGTCGGCCTGTGGGCCGCACTCGTTCCGTTGGCGGTCTACGCGGTGCTGGGTTCGTCGAGGCAGCTGTCCGTCGGTCCCGAGTCGACGACCGCGCTGATGACCGCAACCGCGCTCGGACCGCTGGCCGCC
>DATJIX010000035.1:0-6083 GCA_035492865.1 Mycobacterium sp.
CGGCGAACAGGCGCGGCTGGCGATCGTGCAGAAGGGCGTGAGTCAGGTCCAGGAGATCATCCAAAGATCCCACGGTGAGCTGAGCGCGATCGGCGGGAAGATCCGCGGACTCGACAGCGAGTACCAAGCGCTGGGCAACCAGAAGTTCGCCAAGGACGGACCCCAGTTCGCCACCGGCGAGAAGGACGAAGAAGGCAAGAAGAAGACGCCCGACGAGATCGGCAAGGAAGACTCCGAGGCGCTGCAGAACGGACAGCTGACGCCGGAACAGCATCAGCGACTGGTCGAGAACACCACCCTGAACCCCGACCAACAGACCGCGCTCAACAACGGAAACCTGCAGCTTCCGCCGGACCAAATGTCCTATCTGCAGGGCTTCTCACGCGCGTTCGGCGACAAGACGCCTGCCGAGATCAAAGCGATCATGGATAAGGCCGGTCCTGATGGGGGTCGGGTCGCCGACGTGTTCCAACTCGCGTCGAACCCGAACATCAAGACCGGGCTTCCCGGTACGGACCCGCCATCCACTACCAATCCGGCGAGTGGGGGTAAGTACGCGCTGCCCGACGGCATCCAGAAGGTGCTGGACGGACCGGTTTTGACGCCATTGGGCTACGGCGAACCGACACACAACCCCGACGGTTCGATCGGTCTGCCTGAACTGAAGGTTGCCTCACAACCGGTGGCCGGCCTGAACGATTTGGCCGACGTCATCCAACGGGGAAACCATGATCTCCAGGTCGGAAGTGCCTTGGATTCCGGCATGTTCGAGAAGAGCAGGCAGTTGCTCGAGCAATCGAATGGTTGGGCCGTACCGGGGAATGACTTGATGAACGATCGCCCACGCTGGTATCACCAGATGGTCGATCCGACACTGCAGAACATGTTCAACTCCGTGAACTCCGACGACATGGTGATTCACGACGCGGTCACCGGATCCGGTGGTGAGAAGTTCCTGAACAACCTCACACAACACCAGTGGCAGGATGACGGGCTGGCCGCGGGTGGACTGTTCGATTGGATAGGTGATTCGGCGGCTCACGATTCGACAGGGCGGGCCGCAGAGACCGCGCATGCGTTGGCCGAGTACACCAGCAACCACTCCAATCAATTGCTGAATCTCCCTGATGCACAGGGACAGTCGCTCGGACAGGTCAACCCCGAACTCACCCGCGACTGGGCACGAGCATTTGATCCGTACATGGACAATATGGTCGGAATGGACACCGGTGACAGCAACGGTCGATTCGCCCCGCTCGACCCGGACGGCGGCAATCTCGAACCAGTCAACACGCGACACCTGATGAGCGTTCTCGCGTCGGACCATCCGTCCTTGGACCAACCGGTTGACCCGAACGCACCAAAGACCGCAAGCCAAATCGCGATGGACAGTTCACAAGCGCACATGAATAAGATGTTCGACATGGCGGCGCACTCGGTCACGGATGGCACACCGGGTGAGGACAATTACGCGATGAAGGCAGCTGGAAAGCTGCAGGCGGCAATGGATCTCGGTTCCTACGACGAGCGATTCGACGCAACACACGACGCCACGACAGCCGCCCACGAATCCTACGAATTGCGCTCCAAATTGTGGGATCTCGGCAAGGATGTGGTCGGCGAGTTGCCCGGAGGCTCAGCCGCCGGCGGCATGGCCAACCTCGGCAAGGACTTCTTCATCGGCTCGGAGCCAGTCATGCCGGGAGTCGACAACGTCCACGCCCGCGACATGTTCCCCGTGCAAATGCATATGGCCGCGGCCTTGGCAGCGGACGGAGCAGGGGATCCACAATTGCGCGCTGACGTGCAGCAGTATCTCGAGGATGGGAAGTTAGTGCCTCCGGAGCAGGGCTCAAAACCCGAGAAGTACTCAGCGTTCTACAACACGATTACCAGCTATCTGCCGACGGCCGGCCACGACAACGTTCTCAATTCGATGACTGACGAATACTGGCGCGCTTACTCAGGGGCGATCACGAACGCGACACCACCAAAATGACTCTACTGCGCTATGTTTCGGCGATTTCTGTAATCGCGTTAACAGCCGCCTGCGGCGCGCCCTCTGATGCGCCGACGCCTGAGACTTCGTCCCAACCCGGGCAGTTGTTTCCCAACTGGCCAACCCTACTGAACGATTTTCGGTTCCACTGGTCAGCGGAACCGGGGATCGATGTCACCGCCGGCCCCGCCATGGTCGTCCGCGCCTACCTGGAGTCGTACACCGTAGGCCAAGACACTTTCGATGTGAACAACGTCTACCCAGGGTTCAATCGTGCAACGCCAGAAAATCTTCCGAGGGAAGGCAATTACCAATTTCAGCTCGTGAACATCCGGCCGATGGGTGCCCCCTTCACCGCAACGCCAAAGGATGCTGTGCAACGATTCGGTTTCGACGCGCTTCACTTCTTGGAGCTCACTCCCGTTGGTAACGGCTACCGCGCCATCGTGTGCCGTGGTGACTACGCGAATTTTGTCGCAAGCCGAAGCAAGCCAGGTAAGTTTGTCTCAGTCGGTTTCAGTGAAAGTGCCGGGGAAGTCATTCCCCGAGATTCCAGCGGCGTCAGCGGAATTCAGATTGAGTTGACCCAGCACGACCCCAGAGTCGGGCCGAATCCACCTGCGGCAGTGACCGGTCCACAGCGAGGCCCATTGCCGGCGCCGGACCAGGACGTGTTTGGAAACTGGTTCATTACCGGAGCAGGCGATACTTTCTGGGGCCCCAAGAACGACCCCAAGTCGTTCCGGCACGATCTAGAGGAGCGCTGCGAAGCCGCCATGCCTACACCTGCGGCCGAACGGATCGCGATGATGACCGGCTTCAAGGACCAGCCACCGCCGCACGGCGAAGCGATACCGGGTTGGCCCGCGAAGTCTCAGTAAGGCCGTGCCAGTCTGGATGGCATGACAGATGTGCGTGAACAAGGTCTTCGGGTCTTCCGCGAGCTGCTGCCGGGTGCGGCGCCGGACGACAACCTCCGTGACGGCGGGTTCGGCGACGAGCTCCTCGAGATCGGCATCGACAACATCTTCGGCAGGCTGTGGGGCCGCGAAGGGTTGAGCCGACGCGACCGCAGCCTCGTCACGCTCGGCATCCTGATCGCGCTGCGCGCCACCGACGAGCAGAAGTTCCACTTCCAGATCGCCCGCAACAACGGGCTCACCGACGACGAGATAGCCGAAGTCATCTACCACGCCAGCGGCTACGCAGGCTTCCCCGCCGCCAACACCGCCCGCAGGATCGCCCGCGAGGTGCTTGACCCGGAGTAGGGCCGAAACAAGAGCTTGGAGCCACCTAGGAGAATCGAACTCCTGACCTATTCATTACGAGTGAATCGCTCTACCGACTGAGCTAAGGTGGCGCGCCCGGTCACCCGGGCGGGACGAGTCTACGGCAGGCCCCACCGGCAACCCAAGTCAGTTGCGCAGCGCCAGGCCGACCGTGGCGACCATCGCATCGACCGCGAACTTGGGCTTCACGTTCACCGCCAGCGCCTCCCGGCACTCCAGCACCGCCTCGATGCAGCGCAACAGGTTCTCCGGTGACGCGTGTGCGGCCATCGCGGCCACCTTGTCCGCCATGTCCGGATGGTTGGCCTGCACCTCCCCTGCGCCAGAGGACACCAGCAGCGCGTCGCGGAAATACGTCGCCAGATCGATCAGCGCCCGGTCGAGCGCATCACGCGACGCCCGTGTTTGCCGCGACTTCTGCCGTCGCTCAAGGTCTTTGATCGCACCCGTCGCCCCGCGCAACGTTCCCGCGGTGCCCTTACCGGTGCCACCGGCCCCCAGCGCAGTGCGCAATTCCTCGGTCTCAGCCTCGTTGCGGTCCTCGGTCAGCGACCGCGCTTCGGTCTCGGCGGTCGCCACCAACTCCTCGGCAGCGGCGTACGCCCGCGACGGCGTTGCCGCGTCACGCGCCAACCCCAGCGCCCGCAGCCTGCGCTCACGCGCCTGCTCGTCGGTGGCCAGCCTTCGCGCCCTTCCGACGTGGCCGCCGCTGACCGACGCCGCCCACGACGCCTCGTCCTCCGACAACCCGTCGGCCTCGATCAGCACCCTGGCGATCGCGTCCACCGGCGGCGTGACCAGTGCGACGTGGCGGCACCGCGACCGCAGCGTGATCGCGATGTCCTCGGGATCCACGGACGGCGCGCACAGCAGGAAAACCGTCGAGGGCGGCGGCTCCTCGACCACCTTGAGCAGCGCATTCGCCGCACCCTCTGTGAGCCGGTCGGCGTCCTCGATCACCACGATCTGCCACCGCCCGGTGCCGGGCCGCCGCGACGCGATCTGCACGATGTTGCGCATCTCGTCAACGCCGATCGACAGCCCCTCCGGGATGATCCGCCGCACGTCGGCATGGGTGCCGGCCATCGTCGTCGTGCAGGCCCGGCATTCACCGCAGCCGGGCACTCCGTCTGAGGTGCATTGCAGCGCCGCAGCGAAGCACAGCGCCGCGATCGAGCGACCAGATCCCGGAGGCCCGGTGATCAGCCAGGCGTGTGTCATGGTCCCAGCTGTGACTCCACTGTGAGCCGAATCACCGCGCGCAGCCTGCGCCGCTGCCACCAATTCCGCTTCCACGGCGTCTTGACCCACTAGACGCGAGAACACACCGGCCATCGAGATAACAGTAATGCTGCGAACCGACACGTCCGTCCCACAGCGCCCTTTTCCGTCCCCCCCGCCCGATACGGTTGAGCTGTGACCACCGAGGCCATCCCGATCAGGCGAATCAGCGCATTCGTCCGCTGGGTGGCGCGTACGCCGTGGCCGGTGTTCACGCTGGGCATGCTGCAGGCCGACATCATCGGCGCCCTGCTCGTGCTCGGTTTCCTGCGGTTCGGACTGCCACCCGAGGACCGCATCCAGCTGCAGGACCTGCCCGCCTTCAACCTGGCGATCTTCCTCGGCTACCTGTTCCTGTCGTTCACCGTCGGCACGTATCTGAGCCTGCGAATGCTCATCCCTGTGATGCGCTGGCAGCGCCGCGACACACTGCTCGGCGAGCGCGACCCGGCGGCCACCGAAATGGCCCGCACACGCGCGCTGAAGATGCCGTTCTACCGCTCGGTGATCAACGTGACGAACTGGCTGCTTGGTTCGATCGTGTTCATCGTCGCCAGCTGGCCGGTGGCCAGTAAGTCGGCGCCGGTGGTGGCGGTCGCAACGGGTCTGGGCGCCACCGCGACGGCAATCATCGGCTACCTGCAGTCCGAACGCGTGCTGCGGCCTGTCGCCGTTGCCGCCCTGCGCGGCGGCGTGCCCGAGAACTTCAAGGCACCCGGCGTGATTCAGCGCCAGGTGCTGACGTGGGTGCTGTCCACCGCCGTGCCGATCCTGGCGATCGTGCTGGCCGTCGTCGCCAGCAAGTTCGAGATCCTCACCGCGCCCGCCGACCGGCTCACCACGCCGATTCTGTTGCTGGCCATCGCCGCACTGGTCATCGGTCTGTTCGGCACCGTGCTGGTCGCGATGTCGATCGCCGACCCGCTTCGCCAATTGCGTTGGGCCCTCGGCGAAGTGCAGCGTGGTAACTACAACGCGCACATGCAGATCTACGACGCCAGCGAATTGGGTTTGCTGCAGGCCGGATTCAACGACATGGTCCGTGACCTGGCCGAACGACAACGCCTGCGCGATCTGTTCGGCCGCTACGTTGGTGAGGACGTCGCCCGCCGCGCCCTCGAGCGTGGCACCGAGCTCGGCGGCCAGGAGCGCGATGCCGCAGTGCTTTTCGTCGACCTCGTCGGATCGACCCACCTGGCGTCGACGATCCCCGCAGGCGAGGTCGTCAGCCTGCTCAACGAGTTCTTCCGCGTCGTCGTCGACACCGTCAACCGCCACGGCGGATTCGTCAACAAGTTCCAGGGCGACGCCGCGTTGTGCATCTTCGGCGCCCCAATCGAACACCCGGATGCCTGTGGCGCCGCGCTGGCCGCGTCCCGTGAGCTGCACGACGAACTGATCACCGTCCTCGGCGAAACGGAGTTCGGGATCGGCGTGTCCGCCGGACGTGCCATCGCCGGCCACATCGGCGCGCAGGCCCGATTCGAGTACACCGTGATCGGTGACCCGGTCAA
>DATJIX010000036.1:0-2155 GCA_035492865.1 Mycobacterium sp.
GGATGGCCTGATCGGCGATGGCCTCCAGCGCGTCCTCGGTGAACTCCAGCTCGACACCGTCCATCTCGAAGAGGCGGGTGTACTGCTTCACCAACGCGTTCTTCGGCTTGGACAGAATCTGCACCAGCGATTCCTTGTCCAAATTCGTCACCGAGGCCACGACCGGCAGGCGGCCGATGAACTCCGGGATCAGGCCGAACTTGATCAGGTCCTCGGGCATTACTTCGGCGAAGTGGTCCTGGGTGTCGATCTCGGCCTTCGAGTGCACCTCGGCGCCGAAGCCGAGGCCGCGCTTGCCGACGCGGTCGGAGACGATCTTCTCCAGCCCGGCGAACGCACCCGCGACGATGAACAGCACGTTGGTGGTGTCGATCTGGATGAACTCCTGGTGCGGGTGCTTGCGGCCACCTTGCGGCGGAACGCTTGCCTGCGTGCCTTCCAGGATCTTCAGCAGTGCCTGCTGCACACCCTCACCGGAGACGTCCCGGGTGATCGACGGGTTCTCGCTCTTGCGGGCGATCTTGTCGACCTCGTCGATGTAGATGATGCCGGTCTCGGCGCGCTTGACGTCGTAGTCGGCGGCCTGGATCAGCTTGAGCAGAATGTTCTCGACGTCCTCGCCGACGTAGCCGGCCTCCGTCAGCGCGGTGGCGTCGGCGATCGCGAACGGCACGTTGAGCATCTTGGCCAGCGTCTGCGCGAGGTAGGTCTTACCGCAGCCGGTGGGGCCGAGCATCAGGATGTTGGACTTGGCGAGCTCGACGGGCTCGGCGCGGGAGTCGCGCGTCTTCTCCTGGGCCTGGATGCGCTTGTAGTGGTTGTAGACGGCCACGGCCAGCGTGCGCTTGGCGGTGTCCTGACCGATGACATAGCCCTCGAGGAATTCGCGGATTTCGACGGGCTTGGGCAGCTCGTCAAGCTTGACGTCGTCGGCGTCGGCCAGTTCCTCTTCGATGATCTCGTTGCACAGATCAATGCATTCATCACAGATATAGACGCCTGGTCCGGCAATGAGCTTTTTCACCTGCTTTTGGCTCTTGCCACAGAACGAGCACTTCAGCAGGTCACCGCCGTCTCCAATACGCGCCATGGTGGTGGGGTCCTACTTTCCTCGCAGTCGGTACTGAAGCTTATTGACGACTCACGTCGGGTGTTGGTCCCGACGCTACCCGTATGTTCCGGCGCGGTGCGACCGATAAAGCCGAATCGCGTCGTTGGTATTTATCTGTGTTCGCAGAACATATCGCCTGACACACCCTCTAACCCCCCGGAACCCGCCCTTGTGTCCCTGGCGTGTCGCCGCCGTTATCGGACCGAGAGGCCGCCCCCGTATGTGGCCGTAGAGTTGCGATGTGGTGTTCGCTGTGCCCCACGATACCGTGCTCATCGCAGACGGTGGCCTCGCGACCGAGTTAGAGGCCCGTGGACACGACCTGTCCGACGACCTGTGGTCGGCCCGACTGCTGGTGGACGCGCCGCAGGAGATAGTGGCCGTGCACTGCGCTTTCTTCCGCGCTGGCGCCTCTATCGCCACCACAGCCAGCTATCAGGCGTCCTTCGACGGGTTCGCTGAGCGCGGAATCCCGCGGGCCGATGCCGAGGGGCTGATGCGGCGCAGCGTCGAGCTGGCGCGGGCCGCCCGCGACGAGGTCGGCGGTCTGGGATGGGTGGCCGCGTCGGTCGGGCCCTACGGCGCGGCGCTGGCCAACGGCGAGGAGTACGTCGGCCGCTACGGGCTGTCGGTTTCGCAGCTGGCGAACTGGCACCGACCGCGACTGGAGATCCTTGCCGACGCCGGAGCCGACGTACTGGCAGTGGAGACGGTGCCCGACATCGACGAGGCCGAGGCACTGGTCGGCCTCGTCGGTGAGCTCGGTGTGCCTGCCTGGCTGTCGTACACGATTTCGGTAACGACGACGCGCGCAGGGCAGCCTTTGGTCGATGCGTTCGCGGTGGCCGCCGACGTGCCCGAAGTCGTTGCGGTGGGCGTGAATTGCTGCGCCCCCGGCGACGTGCTCGCCGCCGTCGAGATCGCCCGCGATGTCACCGGCAAGCCCGTCGTCGTCTACCCCAACAGTGGCGAGGAATGGGACGGCGCCCGGCGCACGTGGATCGGTGAGGGCCGGTGGTCTGCCGACCTCGCGCCGCAGTGGGC
>DATJIX010000037.1:0-5831 GCA_035492865.1 Mycobacterium sp.
TCGTGGTCGGCCGGCGGCGCAGGGAAATACCCGTAACTGCGGTTGGCGCTGTACGCCGCCGGCAAGCCGTAGCGCGTCGAATAACCGTCGAGATACGCCGCGATGATGTAGGACTCGCCGAAGACCACGGTGCGGTCGCGCTGCGGCTGAGGCAACGCGCGATAGGCGTCCGCGGTGCGCTGCGCGATCTGCTCACCGGCGTCGGACCTGACGATCGACACGGACAGCACCAGCAGGCCGGCGGCCAGCGCCACGCTCAGCACATACCCCGGCCACATCAACCACCGACGCCGGCTCGCACCGGTTTCTCGGCGCCGCTGAAACCCGAGCGCACCCGCGGCGGCCACCGGCGCGTAGAGCCCGGCGAGGTAGTAGGGACGACCCGCGGTGGCCACGAACAGCGCATACAGCACCACGAAAGCGACGCCGATGAATCGGTATTCACGCAGGTCGTCGTCGCGGAGCAGCCGCCACAGTCCGTAGCCGATCAGGGCCGCCCCCGCCACGCCCGCGAACGCGATCAACTGCACCGCGATACCGGGACGACCGCCGTACAGCGCCTCGGCTTCACCAGCCACCACCGGCGCCATCTTCAGTTGTGGCCAATCGTGTAGCTGTTGCCACACCAGCGTCGGTGCGGCGATCAGCGCGGCGATACCGGCTCCTGCCCACAACTGCCTACGACGCAACAGCTCGCGTGGGCCGACCACCGCCACCGCGGCCGCCAGCACCACACACAGCAACAGAATCTGGAACTTCGTCAGCGCCGCGACGCCGACGACGACGCCGAGCGCCAGTAGCAGGCGGTCGTCTCGCAGCCGCACCCACCGCACCAGCAGCCAGATCACCACCAACCACTGCACGGGTTCGAGCGAATACGGCGCCAGCCAGTGCCCGAACAAGGTGGTCCATATCCCCGTCGCCTGCGCGGCGGCGGTGAATCCCTGTGCGCGCCTGTCACATCCGAGTTCGCGGGCAATCAGACCGGCAAGCACGACGCCGCAGGCAGTGGCCAGCACAGCAGGCACCCGCAGCGCGATCAACGAATCCGGTGCGACCCCATCCGTCAATGCGGCCAGCGCGGGCGCCAGGGGAGGCTGGTCGGCCGATCCCCAGTCGAGGTGATAGCGGCCGATGGCCAGCATGTACACCTCGTCGAACCAGTAACCGCCACCGAATACGGCTGCCACGCAATGCAATACGGCGGTGACAGCGGCAATCGACAGGACCGCGCCCGCGGCGAACGCTGGTACGCGCTGCTCGGCGACGACGTCGGTTTGCGCTTCAGTCACGTGCGTCCACGTTACTGTCGGGGGCATGGCACTCGACATCGACGCGCAGGTGCTTGCGGGGATCGGCCCCTTGTTGGAGGCGGTCGGCCAGACCGAGCCACCGCCGGTCGGCGACGTGGAGACCCGACGCGTCAACGGCCACCGGATGTTCGACTATGTCGCAACCACGTGGCAGCCCGTGCTCGGTGTCAAGGTCGACAAGCACACGCTGACGACACCCGACGGTGCCACCGTGAACCTCGGCTGGTACCACGCTCCGGGGAGCCAGCCGGGCAGCGCGGTGCTCTACCTGCACGGCGGCGGCATGATCTTCGGCCTCGAACATCTCGGTCACCTCTACGACCTCGCGGTCCGCGACTACGTCGCCACGTCCGGCGTGCCGATGCTGATGGTCGACTACCGGATCGCGCCCGAACATCCGCACCCCACCCCGGTGGAGGACTGCTACACGGCGCTTCGCTGGCTCGCCGACAACGCCGCGACGCTCGGTGTCGACCCGGCCCGCATCGCGGTGATGGGCGACAGCGCGGGCGGCGGATTGGCCGCGGGAGTGGCCCTGCTGGCCCGCGACCGAGGCGGCCCAGCGGTCGCCCAGCAGCTGCTCATCTACCCGATGCTCGACGACCGCCCCCAGACGCCCGACCCGCAGTTGCTGCCGTTCCTGACGTGGACCTACGACGACAACGTGACGGGCTGGGGTGCGCTGCTCGGCGAGAGCGCGGGCACCGACACGGCGTCGCCCTACGCCGCCCCTGCGCGCGCCACGGACCTGGCCGGCCTGCCCGCTACCTACCTCGACGTCGGTGACCTGGACATCTTCCGTGACGAGGACATCGGCTATGCGCGACGCCTTTCGGATGCGGGAGTGCCGACCGAGCTGCACCTGCACCCGGGCTGCCCGCACGCGTTCGAGGTCCTGGCGCGCACGGCGGACGTCTCACAGCGAGCAATCGGTGATCGCCTGCGCCGCCTGCGCACCCTCTGAACACCGCAAAACCCTGATCCACCAACGGCATCCGTTTGGTAACGGTGCCGTGCGCGAGGTCGATATGCAGGTAGGAGTAGGCGTTTGCGCTTCTCCACGTTGGGAATGAATAGTGACGGACCGGTGTCGCATCTCGACGTCGGGACCACCAGGTAGGAGTTATTTGACGATGGGGCTGTCTAAGTTTGTCTCAGCAGCCATGATTGTCGGCGCGCTGGGCTTTGGGGCTATTGGTCCGGGTGGGGCTGTTGCGTCGGCTGATCCGGTTGTGCCTGCACCGCTGAAACCACACGACGATTTCTGCCCGCCATGGTGCGGTGACGGCGGCGGTCGGGGTAACGGCAACGGCAACGGCCACGGACACGACGACTACTGCCCGCCGTGGTGTGGTGACGGCGGCGGTCACGGCGTCAACTGGGACAAGGGTCCGTGGTGGAACAACAATCACCACGAGTGGTGGAACGACAACAACGGCCCACCGCCGTGGGGCTGGGGTCCGCCGCCCGCGTACCAATGGGACGGTGGCCCGCCGCGACCGTTCAATTACTGGGGATACGACGTCAATCCCGTTTGGGATAACGGCTTCGGCCAGTGGGGTATCTGGCTGTTCGGCCTGTGGATCCCGATCTTCGGTATCGGCGTTCAGTAACCGGTCTGCTCACGAACCCTCGGGCGCTTCGACAACGGCTTTGATGCGCTCGAGGGTCGTGCGCATGTCACGCACGTTGCGGCGCTGGCGCAGCTGACCGCCCAACACCCCGAACAGCTTGCTGAACAGGCTGTCGGGCATCCGGAACGATTCGGTCACCTCCGTGCCGCCCTCGACAGGGGTCAGCCGGTAGTGCCAGGTGTTGGCTGTCGTATTGCCGACCAGCACATCGAACCCGAATTCACGCCCCGGCTCACATGCGGTGACCCGGCAGGTGGTCCAGTACACCGGGCCGATCTCGTTGCGCTTCACGTGTCCGCGGAACTTCGCGCCCAACGCGGGCCCGGAGGCCCCGTCGAGCCATTCGGCCTCCATCACTTCCGGCGAGAACTTGCCGGTGTTGCGGACGTCGGCGATGACGTTCCAGATCTTGTCTGCCGGCGCCGACATCGAGACGGTCGCGGAACCCTGCATTGTTATCCCTTCCTTCAACGCGGCATCTGCGGACCGAGTGAGTAAATGTGGTCCGGCGTCAGCTCTTTGGTGATCGCGGTCGCCAGCGAGGTGCTAGGTTCGGCGCCTTGATATTCGATGTCCGTGGTGGTCAAGATGACCAGCGAGGTCTGCTTTTCCGGCAGGTGGACGACGACGGTTTGGTACCCGGGCAAGCTGCCGTTGTGTCCGATCCAGCCGCCGAGGTTGAAGATGCCCAGCCCGTATCCGTCCTGTGGCGGCAGCCCGGGTGAGCCCACCGTCTGCAACCGCTGCGCTTGCATCTGTGGTGTGAGCAGCTTCCCCGTGGCCAATGCCGCCGCCCACGTGTGCATGTCGTCGAGCCTGGAGATCATCGCCCCCGCGGCCCAGCCCCACGACGGATTCCAGTCGGTGGCGACCGCCTCCTTACCGTCGGCGGTCTGCACGGTGTAGCCCTGAGCGTGTGGATCGGGGAACGCGTTGTCGGTTGGAAAACTGGTGTGGCCCATGCCCAGCGGCGTCAGGATGTGGTCGTGGATATAGGAGTGCAGCGGTTCCCCGCTGACCTTCTGCACCACCAGGCCGAGCAGGATCGTGTTGGTGTTGCAGTACTCGAATCCATCGCCGGGCGGGAATTGATTCGGCTGCGCAAACGCGTAGGACAGCAATTCGCTCGGCGTGAAGGCCCGGCGCGGATCGGCGAACATCGCCTGCTGAAACTCCGGTGAAGCGCTGTAGTTGGACAGTCCGCTCTGCATCCTGGCGAGCTGACGCAGTGTGATTCGGTTTCCCAGCGGCACCCCGTCAACGAACTCTGCGATGGAGTCGTCGAGACCGAGCTTGCCCTGGTCGGCGAGCTGGAGGAGGGCTGTGACCGTGAATGTCTTTGTGACGCTGCCGATTCGGCTGTAGAAATCGGTCTTCATCGGCGCCCGCGTCGCCTTGTCGGCAACGCCGAACGCGCGGACGTAGTCGCCGTCGGGCCCCCAGATGCCCACGATCGCACCCGGCACTCCCGCCACCGACATGGCCTGATTGATTGCGGCGTCGAGCCGTTGCGCGAGGGCGTCGTTGATCGGCTTGGTGGGTGCTGCCGTCGACGAGACGGGACTGGTGCTCGACGTCGACTCCGTTGACGGATCGCTGCAGCCCGACACGGCCAGCAACAACGTTGCCGCCATGGCGAGGGCGAGTATCCGTGCGCTCATCGCACGCCACCCTATGCGCTGCGCGGCTAACGCTCCGCGGATTCGTCCTCCGGGAGGTCGTGCCTGACGACGCGGACCTGACCATGTGCCAGGCAGGTCGCGTAACCGGGCGGCCGTCGGATTGATCAGCACCGCCTCTTCGTCGTCTCGGGCGGTCGTCGGCAGCGTGAGATAGAAGGGCACCGAGATGACGAGTTCGTTGTCGTCGGGGGCGAGCACCAAACCGCCGCGAAACATGATCCGTTGCACGACACAGCCCCTGATCCACGGTTCGCTGATGCAACTGGGCACCAGGGTTGCGAGCCGTGTTTCCGTAGCATCGGGTCGTGAAGATTCGATTCGGCATCGGTTTGGGCGCGGACACGGGTCCCGAACAACTCGCGGGCATCGTCGACCATCTGGAATCCACCGGCGTCGATTCGTTGTGGTTCTCCGAGTTGGTCTACACCAAAGCGGTTGACCCGTTCGTCGGGATGGCCTACGCGTTGGCCAGAACGACGAATCTGAAGGTCGGCACCTCCGTCGCGGTGCTGCCCGGCCGCCATCCCGTGCTGGTGGCCAAACAATTGGCGTCGCTGGCCGGTCTGGCGCCCAAACGGGTACTGCCGGTATTCGGTCTGCGGTCGGCGATTCCGGCCGAACGCGAGATCTTCGTCGTACCGGACGGCGAACGGGCCGCCGTCTTCGACGAGTCGCTGCGGCTGTTGAGATCGGTTCTGGAACAACACGATGTCGCGTTCGACGGCGACTACTTCGCCGTCAGCTCCGCCGGCGTCGAACCGCGGCCGGTCAAACCGCTCGACATCTGGCTCGGCGGGTCGGCGCCCGCGGCGTTTCGCCGCATCGGCCAGCTCGGTGACGGCTGGCTCGGTAGTTTCCTGACCCCCGACGAAGCACGCGATGGCCGCGAACAGATCGAGCGGGCGGCCGAGGAGGCGGGCCGCGAAATCGAACCCGATCACTTCGGGATCAACCTCGCGGTCAGCGACGGCGAGGTGCCTGACGCGCTGATTGCGGCGGTCAAACGGCGCAGGCCAGAGGTCGATCCCACCGAGCTCATCGCGGCGGGCTGGCCTCAACTGCACCGTCGCCTCGACGCCTATCAGGCGGCTGGGCTGACCAAGTTCGTGATCCGGCCCGCCCTGCCCTCGAAGATCGACGATTTCATCGACCGGTTCGCGGCGGAGCTCCTGCCGCGGCAGAACTGACGTCGTCGAACAGCA
>DATJIX010000038.1:0-7142 GCA_035492865.1 Mycobacterium sp.
AACGGAACTCCCCTGCGCACAAGCCATTCCGCGACGTCGGTGGCCAGGGTGTAGCCCAACGGCGCCAGCTCGCTCATCCGGTCGACATCGAAGCGCAGCGTGCCGACCAGTCCTGCCATCGCAGGAAGCAGGAGCTCGAGCTGGGCCACCGAGTCGAACACCGGCTCCTTGTCCTCTTGAAGATCCCGGTTGTACGCCAGTGGCTGCGCCTTAAGGGTGGCCAGCAGGCCGGTCAGGTTGCCGATCAGCCTGCCGGACTTGCCGCGCGCCAGTTCGGCGATGTCGGGATTCTTCTTCTGCGGCATGATCGAGCTGCCCGTCGACCACGAGTCGTGCAGCGTGGCGTAACCGAACTCGGTTGTGCTCCAAAGGATGATGTCCTCGGCCAGCCGCGAAAGGTCGACGCCGATCATCGACAACACGAAGGCCGCCTCGGCCGCGAAGTCACGGGATGCGGTCGCGTCGATCGAATTGTCCGCCGCCGCCTCGAATCCCAGTTCCTCGGCGATCGCGTCGGGGTCGAGACCCAACGACGACCCGGCGAGCGCACCGGATCCGTACGGCGACACCGCGGCCCGCTTGTCGAAATCGACCAGCCGATCCACATCGCGCAACAGCGGATGCGCGTGGGCCAGCAGATGATGGGCCAGCAGCACAGGCTGCGCGGACTGCAGATGCGTCTTGCCAGGCATGATCGCCGTCGGATGCGCGGCCGCCTGGGTGGCCAGCGCGCCGACCACCTCGAGCGCACCGTCGGCGACCCGGCGCACGGCGTCACGCAACCACAGCCGAAACAGCGTGGCCACCTGGTCGTTTCGCGATCGGCCCGCCCGCAGTCGGCCGCCGAGTTCCTCACCGACCCTGTCGATCAGGCCGCGCTCCAGCGCGCCGTGCACGTCCTCGTCGGTGACAAGCGGTCCGAAGCTGCCGTCGGCGACGTCCTCGCCGAGGCTGTCGAGGCCCGCGAGTAAACCGTCGCGCTGATCCTCGGTGAGCAGGCCGGCCCGAAACAGCACCCGCGCGTGTGCCTTTGACGCGGCGACGTCGTACGGCGCAAGCACCCAGTCGAAGTGCGTCGACTTGCTCAGCGCCGCGAGCGCGTCGGACGGCCCGTCGGCGAACCGGCCACCCCACAGCGAGCCCTCGTTGGTGCTCACTGGCCGGCAAGGTCCCGTCGCGCCGAGATCTTCGACGACAGACCGTGCACGTGCACGAACCCCTTGGCGGCCGACTGGTCGAACGTGTCGCCCTCGTCATAGGTGGCCAGGTTGAAGTCGTAGAGAGACTCCGCGCTGCGCCTGCCGTTCACCGCAATGTGCCCGCCGTGCAGCACCATCCGGATCTCGCCGGACACATGCTCCTGGGTGTGGGCGACAAACGACTCCAGCGCGGCCTTCAGCGGTGAGTACCACAGGCCGTCGTACACCAGCTCGCCCCACTTCTGATCGGTGTTGCGCTTGAACCGGCCGAGTTCGCGTTCCAGCGTGACGTGCTCGAGCTCGGTGTGCGCGGTGATGAGCACCATCGCGCCGGGCGCCTCGTAGATCTCGCGGCTCTTGATGCCGACCAGCCGGTCCTCGACGACGTCGAGGCGACCGACGCCCTGGGAACCCGCACGCTCGTTGAGCTCCTCGATGGCCTGCAGCACGGACACCGGCCTGCCGTCGATAGACACCGGCACACCCTTTTCGAATCCGACGATCACCTCGTCGGGAGTGCTCCAGTTGACGGTCGGGTCCTCGGTGTAGTCGTAGACGTCCTTGGTCGGCGCGTTCCACAGGTGCTCGAGGAACCCGGTCTCCACGGCCCGACCCCACACGTTCTGGTCGATCGAGAACGGTGAGCGCTTGGTGACGTTGATCGGGATCGCGTTCTCCTCGGCGAACGCGATGGCCTTCTCGCGCGTCCACGCGTAGTCACGGACAGGAGCCAGCACCTCGAGATCCGGTGCCAGCGAGGCGAATCCGACCTCGAAGCGAACCTGGTCGTTGCCCTTGCCGGTGCAGCCGTGGGCGACGATGCCGCCGCCGAACTCGCGCGCCGCGGCCACCAGGTGCTTGACGATCAGCGGCCGCGACAGTGCCGACACCAGCGGATAGCGATCCATGTAGAGCGCGTTGGACTTGATCGCGGGCAGGCAGTACTCGTCGGCGAACTCGTCCTTGGCGTCCACGACGACGGCCTCGACAGCGCCGCAGTCGATCGCCCGCTTGCGGACGACCTCCATGTCCTCGCCGCCCTGGCCGAGGTCGATGGCGACCGCGACGACTTCTTTTCCGGTCTCCTTGCCGATCCAGCTGATCGCCACGGAGGTGTCCAAACCACCGGAATACGCCAGGATGACGCGTTCGGACATTTACCCAATCTCCTTTTGTTGGATGCTTTCCAGCTTGACGGCGAGTTCAGCGCCGGACATCGGCTCACGGGCCATTACGAAGATGGTGTCGTCGCCGGCGATGGTGCCGACCACATAGGGAAGCGCAGCGCGGTCGATCGCGCTGGCGAGATAATGCGCCGCGCCAGGCGGGGTGCGTAGCACGGCGAGGTTGCCGCTGGCATCGGTGGACACCAGCAGCTCGCCAAGCAGTCGCGACATGCGTTCGGTGCCACCGGAAACCCCGCGCACCGGGCTGCCGTCCTCCGGCACGACGTACACGCCGACACCGCCGTCGGCACCGCGCAGTTTGACCGCGCCGAGTTCCTCGAGATCGCGCGACAGCGTGGCCTGCGTGACGTCGATGCCTTCGTCGGCCAGCATCGCGGCCAGCTCGGTTTGGCTGTGCACCGACTGCGAGGACAGCAGCGAGACGATGCGCGCCTGTCGACCGACCCTGGTAGCCGAAGTCACGATCGCTCCAGCAGCCACACCAGCAGTGCTTTCTGGGCATGCAACCGGTTCTCGGCCTCGTCCCACACCGCGCTGTGCGGTCCGTCGATCACCTCGTCGGTGATCTCGTGTCCGCGGTGCGCCGGAAGGCAGTGAAGCACAACGGCATCGGGGTCGGCGAGGCCGACCAGATCGGCGTCGATCTGGAACGGCCGGAACGGCCGCACCCGGTCCAGCCCGTCGTTCTCCTGCCCCATCGAGGTCCAGGTATCGGTGACCAACACGTCGACCCCGTCGGCGGCCACCTTGGGATCGGCGGTCAACGTCACCGTCGCGCCGGTCAGCAGGGCCCGCTTCTCGGCGGCTGCCACGAAAGCGGGGTCGGGTTCGAAGCCGGCAGGCGCCGCGATCGTCACGTGAATACCCGCGGTGACCCCGCCGAGCATCAGCGAGTGCGCCATGTTGTTGGCGCCGTCGCCGAAGTAGGCCATCCGCAGGCCCTTCAGGTCGCCCTTGCGCTCGGCAAGCGTCTGCAGATCGGCGAGCACCTGGCACGGGTGGAACTCATCGGACAGCGCGTTGACGACAGGCACGGTGGCCCCGGATGCCATCGCGCTCAAGCGTTCCTGCGCGAATGTGCGCCACACGATCGCGTCGACGTAGCGGGACAGCACCCGCCCGGTGTCCTCGAGCGTCTCCTCGCGGCCGAGCTGAGTGCTGCGGCCGTCCACCACGACGGCGTGCCCGCCGAGTTGCGCGACGCCGACCTCGAAAGAGAACCGGGTCCGGGTGGAGTTCTTGTCGAAGATGACCGCGACTCCTCGAGGTCCCGCGAGCGGGCGCCGGCTGAACGGGTCCTTCTTCAGCTCGGCGGCCAGCGCGAGTACCTCGGCCTGCTCCTCGGGAGTCAGGTCGTCGTCGCGCAGAAAATGGCGAGTCATGCCTCGGCTCCCTTGTCCAGCACGCCGGGCAGCGCCTTGAGGAAATCGTCGATCTGGCCGTCGGTGATCACCAGCGGCGGCGCCAACCGGATGACGTCGGGTGCGGGGGCATTCACCAGGAAGCCCGCCTCGCGGGCAGCGGTCTCAACGGGTTTCGCCGCTTCGGCGGTGAGCACGACACCCTGCAGCAGTCCCCTGCCGCGGACGTGGTCGACGAGCGGATGGCCCAGCGATTCGATACCCGCCGACAATGTCTTGCCGAGCACATCGGCACGGCCGATCAGATCGTCGTCGGCGAGCACCTTGAGCACCGCGAGGGCGGCCGCCGTGCAGACCGGGTTGCCGCCGAACGTGCTTCCGTGCAGGCCGGGGGTGAGCAGATCAGCGGTCGCGCCGACTGCCAGGCATGCACCGATGGGCAGCCCGCCGCCCAACCCCTTGGCGAGGGTGACGATATCGGGAGTGATGCCGTCATGCTGGTGTGCGAAAAACGCTCCGGTGCGGCCCATTCCGGTCTGCACCTCGTCGAGTACCAGCAGCGCGCCGTGCGTGGCCGTGATCTCCCGGGCGGCGACCAGGTAGCCGGCGGGCGGGGTGACAACGCCGCCCTCCCCCATGATCGGCTCGAGGAAGACGGCAGCGGTCGTGTCGTCGACAGCCGCGGCCAGCGCCTCGGGGTCGCCGTACGGGACATGCGTGACATCGCCGGGCAACGGCGCGAACGGCTCCTGCTTCGACGGCTGACCCGTCAGCGCCAGCGAGCCCATCGTGCGGCCGTGGAAAGCACCGTTTGCGGCAACGAGTTTCGTACGGCCGGTGAGCCTGGTGATCTTGAACGCGACCTCGTTTGCCTCGGTGCCGGAGTTGCAGAAGAACACCCGCGCGTCCGCCCCCAGCAGGCCGACGAGTGATTCGGCCAGCGCGATGCCGGGCTCGGTGGCGTACAGGTTCGACGTGTGGCCGAGCGTGTTGAGCTGGCGGGTGACGGCCTCGATGACGGCCGGGTGACGGTGGCCGAGGACGTTGACCGCGATGCCGCCGAGCAGATCCACATAGGACTTGCCGTCGACGTCGGTCACCACGGCGCCGTCACCGCTGGCCAGGGCGAGCGGCGGGGTGCCGTAGTTGTTCATCATCACGCCCGACCAGCGCTGCAGGAGCGTGCTCATGCGCCAACCACCTTGGTGCCCGTCCCTTCGTCTGTGAACAACTCGACCAGTACGCAGTGTTCGACACGGCCGTCGATGACGTGCGCGCTCGGCACCCCGCCCGAGACGGCGCGCAGGCACGCCTCGATCTTGGGCACCATGCCCGCCTCCAATGTCGGCAGCAGCTGTGTCAGGGCGGCGGCGTCGATCTCGCTGACCAACGAATCGCGGTCGGGCCAGCTGGTGTACAGGCCCTCGACGTCGGTGAGCATGACCAGCTTCTCGGCGCCGAGCGCTTCGGCAAGTGCGGCCGCCGCGGTATCGGCGTTGATGTTGTGCACCACACCGTCGACGTCGGGCGCGATCGTCGAGACCACCGGGATGCGGCCTGCCGCAATGAGATCCCGCAGCGCCGCCGCATCGACGTGTTCGACATCGCCGACCAGACCGATGTCGGTGGCGACACCGTCGACGGTGACGCTGCGCCGGACCGCGGTGAACAGCGCCGCGTCCTCGCCGGTGACGCCCACAGCATACGGGCCGTGCGCGTTGATCAACCCCACCAGCTCACGGCCCACCTGTCCGAACAGCACCATGCGGGCGACGTCGAGCACCTCCGGCGTGGTGACCCGGAAGCCGCCCTTGAAATCGCCTTCGATGCCAAGCCTTTTGAGCATGGCGCTGATCTGCGGGCCGCCGCCGTGCACGACGACCGGATGGATGCCGCAGTTGCGTAGGAACACCATGTCGGCGGCGAACGCGGCCTTCAGCACATCGTCGGTCATCGCGTTGCCGCCGTACTTGACCACGACGATCTTGCCGTGCAGTTGTTTGAGCCACGGCAGCGCGCCCGCGAGCACCTGCGCCTTCGTTTCGGTTGCGGCGGTCACGAGCTGTATGCCGAGTTCTCTTCGACGTAGCCGTGGGACAGGTCGGTGGTGCGGATGCTCGCCTGTTCCGACCCGACGCCGAGGTCGATGGTGACGTCGATGTCGGCGCCGGACAGGTCTACGTCGCGTGCACCGGGCGCGCCGGTGCCGTCGACACACACGGGAGAACCGTTGAACGACACGCTGATCCGCTCGGCGTCCAGATTCACCGGGGCCATGCCGACGGCGGCCAACACCCTGCCCCAGTTCGGATCCGAGCCGAACAGCGCGGTCTTGACCAGGCTGTCGCGCGCCACCACCCGGGCCGCTGTCACCGCGTCGTCCTCGGAAGCCGCACCCGTCACCGTGATGACGACGCGCTTGGTGACGCCCTCGGCGTCGGCCTGCAACTGCGCGCACAGGTCGTCGCACACCCGAAGCACCGCGGCGTCGAGTTCGCTTTGGCTGGGCGTGATCGCACTGGCACCTGAGGCCAGCAGCAGCACGGTGTCATTGGTGGAGCAGCTGCCGTCGATGTCGAGGCGATCGAAGGTCTGCGCCGCCGCGTTCCGCAGTGCCTGATCCAACGCGGCGGCGTCGGCAACGGCGTCGGTGGTGATGACGGTCAGCATGGTGGCCAGCGAGGGTGCCAGCATGCCGGCGCCCTTCGCCATTCCGCCGACGGTCCAGTTGTCACTGTGGTGCAGCGCAACCTGTTTCGGCACGGTGTCGGTGGTCATGATGGCGCGCGCGGCCTCCTCGCCGCCGGTCAGCCCGCCCGCCATCTCGTGCACGATCGCGGTCACGCCCGCCAGCACCTTGTCCATCGGCAGTCGGTCGCCGATCAGTCCGGTCGAGCACACCGCCACTTCGATGGCCCCGGTCTCGGTGCCCCAGTCGGACAGCGCGGTCGCGACGGCCTCGGCGGTGGCGTGCGTGTCCTGAAAGCCCAGCGGCCCGGTGCACGCGTTGGCGCCACCGGAATTGAGGATCACCGCGCGCAGCCGCCCGGTGGTCAGCACCTGCTGTGACCACAACACCGGCGCGGCCTTGACCTTGTTGCGGGTGAACACTCCCGCGGCGGCGTAGTCGGGGCCCTCGTTGAACACCAGGGCCAGGTCGAGTGCGCCGGACGCCTTGATGCCCGCAGCGATGCCGGTGGCGCGAAATCCCGCAGGAGCGGTGACACCCTGGGTGCGGACCAGCCGCGTGGTCTCCGTCGTGTCCGTCATGGCGCCACTCCCACGATCGAAAGCCCTTCCGTCTCCGGCCAACCCAATGCGAGGTTCATCGATTGCACGGCGGCACCGCCGGTGCCCTTGACGAGGTTGTCGATGGCGGCGATCGCGACGAACGT
>DATJIX010000039.1:0-6739 GCA_035492865.1 Mycobacterium sp.
CTGCAGGCGATAGCGGCGACGACCGGGGTGCTCGGCGGCGGGGACGGGCCACCGCCCGCACGCATCGTGCTGGAATCCGACGGAAAAGAGACCGTGCCTTCGGAGCCGGAAGGGCCGCGGGGCGCGTTCACGGCGGCGCACGCCGCGAAGGACCAAGGCGTCGCGATATCCACGATCTCGTTCGGCACGCCGGACGGCACGGTCAAGATCAACGACCAGGACATCCCAGTCCCGGTCGACGATTCGACCCTGCAGACGATCAGTGAGATCTCGGGCGGGCAGGCGTTTCACGCCGCCAGCCTCGAGCAGCTCAACAGCGTGTACGCCACGCTGCAGAACATCATCGGCTACGAAACGGTCCGCGGCGACGCGAGCCTCGGGTGGATCCGGCTGGGCGCATTCGCGTTGATCGCCGCACTGCTGGCCGCGGTGCTGCTCAACAGGCGGCTACCCGATTGACGCGCTCAACCGGGCAGGCGGCGATTGATGAGCAGCCCCAGTAGCGCACCCACGCTGGCGATGATGACCGCGATCCGCAGCCATCCGGCACTCGCGGGCCCACGTTCGACCTGATACCCCATCTGGCTTTCGACCGCACCGAAGTCCTTGTTGAGCTCGTCGACGCTGCCTGCCTTCGACGTTTGGCCCCCGGACAGTTGCGCGATGGATTTCATCATCCCGTCGTCGACGGGCACCGGCACCGTTTCGTCCTTCATCTCCACGTGCCCGGTAGACGTGCCGAACGCGATCGTGGTGATCGGCACGCCCTGTTCCTTTGCGGCGCGCGCCGCGGTGTAGGCGCCCTGCGGGTTGTTCGGGTCGTCGGGCTTGGTCTCTTTGCCGTCGGAAAGCAGCACGATCCGGGCGGGCGGCGGTTTGTCCTTCGGCCCCTTGAGGACCGCGTTGACCGTCTGAATGGATTGCAGCGCAGCGAAAATCGCCTGGCCGGTGGCCGTGGCGTCGGCCGGTTGCAGCTTGTCGAGGGCCGCGACTGTGAGCGAGTGATCGGGACTGGGCGCCACGAGCACGTTGGCGGTTCCCGCGAACGAGATGAGTCCGAGGTTCACCCCGCTGGTCACCTGCCGGGCGAATTGTTGGGCGGCGTGCTGTGCTGCCGTCAGACGGGTCGGCGCGACGTCGGTGGCGCGCATGGACTGGGACACGTCGATGAGCAGCATGACCACCGCGCGGTTGCGGGGGATTCGGACATCGTGGCTCGGCTGGGCGAGCGCGACGGTCAACGGGACGAGTGCCAGAACCAGCACCACCACGGGCAGATGACGCCATGGCGACGGTGGCCTCGGCGCGACCGAGTCGACCGCGGCGGGGGCGGCGAACCGACGCATCCGTCGATGCCGCCGTTGGTGCACCGCCAGGTACACCGCCAACAGCGCGGCGGGCGCCACCAGAAGCGCCAGCCACCTCGGGTTCTCGAACCCAGACAACGACAACAGACCCAGGCCAGGAACCGTCACCGCCTCAGGGTCGCCTGTCCCGCTGGCAATCGGCTGTGGCGACCTGTCTGCCGACAGACTTCGGGTACCTTTTGATATTGACGCTGACGTCAAGGGGGGCGAAGTCTGACATGTCCGGACTGCTGAAGCGGCTGCTGCCCGCAATTGCGGCCATCGCGCTAGTGCTGAGTGCTGGCACCGCAACCGGTGCGGTCAGTCAAGCCGAGGAAGCGGTGTTGATCCCGGGAGCGACCGTCTTCAAGCGGATCAACCCGCTGTATCCGATCGTCGCCACCACGTATCCGAACATCGGTATCCACTTCCATGACGATCCCCACCCGCGGGTGGTCGACTACTCGCAGAACGCCCTCGCCTCCGACAGGGCCATCACCGACGGGGTCGCAAAGGCGGAGATCGCTGTCCGGGAGGTCGATGGCCAGGTCGTCGTCATCGGCGAATCGATGGGCAGCATGGTGGCCTGGAGACTCGCGAGGGAACTGGCGAACAGTGCCAAACCGCCGTCGAAGAACGACATCAGGTTCGTCCTGATCGCGCCGCCGGAAGCGGGAATCGCCGAGTACTTCAAGGAAGGCACTTTCATACCGGTGCTGAACTACCGCGTCAGCCGAATCCCGGAGCTGCCCTACGACACCACGATCGTGATCGGTGAATACGACGGCTGGGCCGACCCGCCCGATCGGCCGTGGAACCTGGTCTCACTCTTCAACGCGGTGGCGGGGATGGCGTTCGTGCACGGCCCACCGATCTTCAGTGCCGATCCGGCGGACGTGCCCAAAGCGGACACCACCGTCAGGACGAACAGCGCGGGCGCAACCGTGACTACCCACTTTGTCAGGACCGAGAACCTGCCGCTGACGGATCCGCTTCGCCTCATCGGCATCCCCGACAGGATCGTGGACCGGGCCGATCGGATTCTTCGTCCCATCGTCGATGCCGGATACCGTCGCCACGACAGGCCAGGAGACACTCGGCCGTATCTCGCTGACGGCGAAATTCATCGCAACGTGCAGAGCCAGCAGGTGGCACGCGAACCGTCGCAGGAGTCTGTTGAAGAGCAGCCGGACGCCCGTCAGCAGCGGCAAAAGGACCTGCGCGACCGGATAGAGAGCCCCGTCGAGCAGCTGACGACCAAGATCGCGGAAACGCGCACGGAAGAGGTAAGCGCCGAATCGGCGAGCGGCCAGCCGGAACAGCCTTAGCGACCTTGCACTCGCCCTGGTCGAGTGCTAAGAATGCAGTTGGCACTCGCGACCGGTGAGTGCTAGGTCGGGCCGGTGAGGCAGGGGCCGCACAGCCCACAGCCGTCCGTCGCGGGCACTGCACCCGACCAACAAGACGTGCATCCCCAATCCGGAGGAAACACTTCGCAATGGCTAAGACAATTGCGTATGACGAAGAGGCCCGTCGCGGCCTCGAGCGGGGCCTGAACGCCCTCGCGGACGCGGTAAAGGTGACGCTGGGCCCCAAGGGCCGCAACGTCGTCCTGGAGAAGAAGTGGGGCGCCCCCACGATCACCAACGATGGTGTGTCCATCGCCAAGGAGATCGAGCTGGAGGACCCGTACGAGAAGATCGGCGCTGAGCTGGTCAAGGAAGTTGCCAAGAAGACGGATGACGTCGCTGGCGACGGCACCACCACCGCCACCGTGCTGGCCCAGGCGCTCGTGCGCGAGGGTCTGCGCAACGTCGCGGCCGGTGCCAACCCCCTCGGCCTCAAGCGCGGCATCGAGAAGGCCGTCGAGAAGATCACCGAGACGCTGCTGAAGTCGGCCAAGGAGGTCGAGACCAAGGAGCAGATCGCTGCCACCGCCGCGATCTCGGCAGGCGACGTCCAGATCGGCGAGCTGATCGCCGAGGCCATGGACAAGGTCGGCAACGAGGGTGTCATCACGGTCGAGGAGTCCAACACCTTCGGCCTGCAGCTCGAGCTCACCGAGGGCATGCGCTTCGACAAGGGCTACATCTCGGGTTACTTCGTCACCGACGCCGAGCGTCAGGAAGCGGTCCTCGAGGATCCCTACATCCTGCTCGTCTCGTCGAAGGTGTCGACGGTCAAGGATCTGCTTCCCCTGCTGGAGAAGGTCATCCAGTCCGGCAAGCCGCTGCTGATCATCGCCGAGGACGTCGAGGGCGAGGCGCTGTCCACGCTCGTCGTCAACAAGATCCGTGGCACCTTCAAGTCCGTCGCAGTCAAGGCCCCGGGCTTCGGTGACCGCCGCAAGGCGATGCTGCAGGACATCGCGATCCTGACCGGTGGCCAGGTTGTCAGCGAAGAGGTCGGGCTGTCTCTCGAGACCGCCGACGTTTCGCTGCTCGGCCAGGCCCGCAAGGTCGTCGTCACGAAGGACGAGACCACCATCGTCGAGGGCGCCGGTGACTCCGACGCCATCGCAGGCCGGGTGGCTCAGATTCGTGCCGAGATCGAGAACAGCGACTCCGACTACGACCGCGAGAAGCTGCAGGAGCGCCTGGCCAAGCTGGCCGGCGGTGTTGCGGTGATCAAGGCCGGCGCTGCCACCGAGGTGGAGCTCAAGGAGCGCAAGCACCGCATCGAGGACGCCGTTCGCAACGCGAAGGCGGCCGTCGAGGAGGGCATCGTCGCCGGTGGTGGCGTGGCCCTGCTGCAGTCGGCTCCTGCGCTGGACGAGCTGAAGCTCACCGGCGACGAGGCGACCGGTGCCAACATCGTCCGCGTGGCGCTGTCGGCTCCGCTGAAGCAGATCGCCTTCAACGGTGGGCTCGAGCCCGGCGTTGTCGCCGAGAAGGTCACCAACTCGCCCGCCGGCACCGGCCTCAACGCCGCCACCGGTGAGTACGAGGACCTGCTCAAGGCTGGCGTGGCCGACCCGGTCAAGGTGACGCGTTCGGCGCTGCAAAACGCGGCGTCCATCGCGGCGCTGTTCCTGACCACCGAGGCTGTCGTCGCCGACAAGCCGGAGAAGGCGGCCGCTGGTCCGGCCGACCCGACCGGTGGCATGGGCGGCATGGACTTCTAAGTCTGGTCGACGGGAAAGCCCGGTCTGCTTGCAGGCCGGGCTTTTTCGTGTCCTACTCAGCTTTCGAGGGGCACGCAGTCGTGGATGCAACCGGGATTCGTGGCTGGCGAATCTGGTGTCGCAGGGCGGTGCAGCACCGCGCGGCTGGGCACGACCCGTAGTCCGTCGTCGGTGAGGTCGCCGGTGCCGTCGAGGATCAGGGTGTAGCCGCCAGGATCAGCGGGCGGCCAGACGAGAGTCACGCCGCCGTGCTTGGAGGCGTTGCGGCGCGTGGTGTTGCCGATCGCGCCGACGTCGACGACGTCGTCGGCGAGCTCCGGCAGGACCGCAACGGTGTGCGCGCGATGGTCGTCGCCAACGGTGATCAGGTAGGCGAATGTGAAGTCGGCCAGCGCATCGGCCAGCTGGTCGAGGTCGACCTTGACACTCATCAGGTGATGATACGGCGGGCCTGCCACTCGCTGTCAGGTTCGGTTCCTACACTGCGGGCCATGAGGCACTGGCCTTACGTCGCAGCCGCGGTCGCTGTGATGCTCAGCCGCGTGCCGGTGCCCGAGGCCACCGCCCAGTCGATTCCCATGCCTGCGCACATCGTGATCGTTGTCGAAGAGAATCACTCCAGCGCCAACGTGATCGGCAACAAGTCGGCGCCGTTCATGAACCAGCTGGCCTCCAACGGTGCGTTGATGACTCAGTCGTACGCCGAGGCCCATCCGAGCGAGCCGAACTATCTCGCGTTGTTTTCCGGCAGCACCTTCGGCCTGACTTCTGACGCTTGCCCGGTCAACGGAGGCGCTGCACCGAACCTCGGCGCAGAACTGCTCGCGGCGGGCTACACGTTCGCGGGCTTCTCCGAAGACCTTCCCGCGGTCGGTTCGCCGGTGTGCGCGGCGGGCAAGTACGCGCGAAAGCACGTGCCGTGGGCCAACTTCACCAATGTGCCGCCTGAAACCTCGTTGCCGTTCAGCGCGTTCAACGCCCGCACCGACTACGGGAGCCTGCCGACCGTCTCGTTCGTAATTCCCAATCTCGACAACGACATGCACGACGGGACCATCGCCCAAGCCGACACCTGGCTGGCGACCAACCTGACGCGCTATGCGAATTGGGCTGTCGCCAACAACAGCCTGCTCATTGTGACTTGGGATGAGGACGACAACGGGCCCTCCAACCAAATTCCGACGATGATCTACGGAGCCAACGTCCGGCCCGGCACCTACGCCGAGCCGATCAGCCACTACAACGTGCTCTCGACCATCGAGGAGATGTACGGGCTGCCCAAGGCGGGGCTCGCTGCCAATGCGCCCGCCATCACGGACGTTTGGGCCTAAACGGGGGCCGGCTGGCGTCCGCGCACCAGGCGGCCGGGACGCGCGTCCGTCGGCACACCGTGCTCGGCGATGATCGCGCCAGAAACCACCGTCGCCACATAGCCGTCGGCGGTCTGGTCAAGGCGCCGCCCGCCCGCAGGCAGGTCGTGGGTGATCACCGGCTTGTGCAGCCGCAGCGAGGCATGGTCGATGACATTGAGATCGGCCTTGTAGCCCACCGCGATTCGGCCGCGATCGGCCAGTCCGGCGACCCGCGCGGGCACCGACGTCATCATCCGAATGGCATCGGGGACGCTGAGCCGCATCGATTCGCGGTCGCGCGCCCAGTGCGCCAGTAGGAACGTCGGATAGCTTGCGTCGCAGATCATTCCGTAGTGGGCCCCACCGTCGCCAAGGCCGAGCACGACGTCGTCGCGACGAATCAACTCGCCGACCGTGTCGAGTGAGTTTCCCTCGAAGTTGGCCATCGCCACCAACAGCATGGCGTGACCGTCGTCGTCGAGGAGTCGGTCGTAGGCCTCTTCCATGGGGCTGACGCCGCGCGCCTTGGCCCGCGCTGCGATCGACGTCGACGCGTCCGGCTCGTAGTCGGGATCGTCGGTCAGCGGGAAGATCCAGTTCCACGCCTGCGCGAGATACAGCAGCGGATGACCGCCGTCGGAGGGCTTGTCGGCGAGGATGCGGGCGCGCACTTCGGGCTTGCGCATCTCTGCGACCCGCTCGGCCAGCGGCAGATCCGCGATCTCCTGGTAGCTGGGATAGAACACGAACGGGTTGCCGGTCAGCTCGAGGCCGATCACCAAACCGATTGGGCGCGGGAACATTTGCGCGGTGATGGCGGTGTCCGGGTTGCCGACGGAGTTGTACTTCTCGATCAGCGTGATCGCGTCGGGCCAGATCGGATCGCCGGAATTGCCGGTGGCAAGCGTGAACGTCAC
>DATJIX010000040.1:0-10931 GCA_035492865.1 Mycobacterium sp.
GATCATCGAGAACATGCTCGACCGCAACCGCGAAGCACTCATCGAGACCGTCCGCGGCCTCTCTGATGCCGACGCCCGCCGGCGACTGGTCGCGTCGCTGACGACACCGATCTCCTTGATCAAGCACGCCGCCGGCGCGGAACGGATCTGGTTCCAACGGTTCTGGGCCGGACTCGACGAATCCGAATGCGATGGATATTCGCGCCGCGACATAGGCACCTTCGCCGTCGCCGACCACGAGTCACTGGCAGACGTCATCGCCGAGTTCGAGCGTGCAAGCCAACGATCACGCGTGATCGCGTCCCGCTTCGACCTCGACGACACCAAGGACAATGCCCGCGAGGGGACCGTCAGCATGCGATGGACACTGCTCATGATGATCCAAGAGTTCGCCAGGCACGCAGGTCACGGCGATATCCTCCGCGAACAGATCGACAACCCCCAGCCCCTTGCGAGATGAATTGCAACGGCTCGATTCGGACACGACACGATCACGGAACCATGACGCTTCAGCAGCATCAAACATAACTTTGTCCACTTCAGTCACTATTGTCACAGGATGCTCTAAGCCCTTGATTGCCGTTCACAAAGAAAGGAACGAGCCGCTGGCAGTCGCGGAGCAAGGCTAAGGCGACTGCTCCGAGCCCGGCACGACCTCAGCGCGTCGGCGTCGACACGAACCCACGCGACCAGATCGACACAGCCCTTACGTAGGGAGGACCATGCCTCCGAATAAATCAACACGTCGACTCAGCACCCTCGCAGGCGCAGTCACACTCGCACTCGTGGCTGCGTCGATCGTGTCACCACCGAAGGCGGCCGCCGCCATCGACGCCGGGCTGTCCGACGCCTTCCAATACCCTGCGCCACGCACCGGTAGAACGCTCAGCGTCCTCAACTACGGTGCCACACCTAACAATTCGGCCGACGACGACGTGCCTTCAATTCAGAAAGCAATCAACGCAGCAGTCGCGGGCGACGAGGTCTACCTGCCGGACGGCACATACGACCTCAAGGGCAAGGTAAGTGTCAACCTCAAGACCGGCGTTTCCTTTCGATGCCAATCCCAAAACGCCGTGCTTGCAGGGCGATACAGCGTGTCACCCCACGCCATGCTCTACGCAGCCCCTGGTGTCAACAACCTAACTGTGTCGAACTGCGCCATCAGGAAGGCCTCGGGCGTCAACTTCGACGCAGGCGTTCGAATCGGAAACATAGGCAGCGGCGCGTTGACTTCCAGAATCGCCGTCACCGGCATGCTCATCGAACAGTTTCAACGCTTCGCTGTCCTGCTCCAAAACGCGTATCACGTCCTGGTCGACGGCAACACCATCAAGAACGCTGTGGCTCTCGGGGGCGGCGGATCGGGTTACGGCGTCATCATCGATCAAAACCGGTCAACCAACAACTGGGTCCGTAACAACACTATCGGTCCAGTCATTCGCCACGCCTTACTCATCCAGTTCAGCGCCAACCACAATCTGCTCGAGAAGAACACGGTCACGGGCGCGGTGTCCGGCGCGATCGACATGCACGGCGAGGACGAGTTCAGCAACGAAATCCGTTACAACACCGTAAAAGACTGCGTCCGCAACGGAACATCCGTTAGTCCCAACGGCGCTGGAATCGAACTCGGCGAATGGAGTGGTGTAGCCGGTATCACCCTGGCCCACGACAACTCCGGCCCCAACAACTGGGTTCACCACAACGAGGTCTACAACTGCACGCACGGGCTACGGATCATGAATGACACCAACTACACCTATGTCGAGGACAACAACTTTCACAACAACCTGATGAGCGGCATCCAAGCCGATCTCGCCCCGCTCAACCACCTATACATACAGCGGAACACGATCAACAACAACAACGACGGCGTCCTGCTCTATGCCGTCGACTACGCCACCGTCGAAGGAAACACGATCACGAACAATCTGCGCAACGGTTTGTGGACCGACCCGAAGACGATTCACTACACGATCACCAACAACACGATCGCCAACAACAAAACCAACGTGCGACTGGGAAGCACCAACGGCACGTACACCCCAGGCCCGGCCCCGGCCGCAACACTTGCCGACACCACCGCTGCCGACGCCACTACCGGCGTCTACGACCAAACCGCGGCCGCCCCGGAACCCGAGACAACGCCGACCACCGACGACACTACGATCCCCACCGAAGGAGGGGTCGCGCCTCAACCTCC
Organism: Mycobacterium sp.; assembly: GCA_035492865.1. GTDB lineage: Bacteria > Actinomycetota > Actinomycetes > Mycobacteriales > Mycobacteriaceae > Mycobacterium. Next base: position 2,207 of record DATJIX010000040.1, read on the forward strand.
CACCACCCCAACGGGATCCACGGGCATCGACGCCGCCGTACGCAATCTCCTCTGCGCGTTTGTCCGCTGTTAGGCCGCGCTCTGCCCGAGCATCTCCAGTCCCGGCGACAGCACGACCAGCGGCCGCGGATACCGCAGCGTGGCGCACGCGTCGTCGAGCGCTTGTTCAATCTGCATCGACAACTCCGGCAGCGCGATCATCCAGTCCCCGGCCGGCACGGCCCGACCGCCACCGAGCCCAACGCGGGTCAGCATCACGCGGTGATGCCGCCGGATGTGTTCCATCTCCGTGATCATGTGCCCGACGGCCGCGGGATAGCTGATGAACTCATGCAGTTGCGATCCCACATCGCAATGCAGCCCAACAAGATTGAACCGATTGCCGCCCATCACCGCGCAGACGGCGTGATCCATTTCGAGCGAGTCGAAGCGGAAGCCGCCCGTCGTGCCGTCCGAAAGGCACAGCACGATCTCGTGCCGCCGGTAGTCCACCGCCGCCAGCGAGTCAATCTGTTTCATCGAACCGACTCGAATCAGGCCGATCCCCAGCCGGGCCGCCACCCGCAGATCGGACTCGCCCATCCAGTCCGCGTCCAGGCTCATCCGTGACGGATGAATTCCCGCTGCAATCGCGATGGCCAGATCCTCGCCCGTGCGCAGATCCACCGCCACGCGATGGTCTCGCACCCACTTCGCGACCAACCGGTTCCGTAACGCGAACGCCGGAAGCGCCACCTCCGCCGTCGAGAACGACTTGCGGTAGAGCTCGCAACGCTGCAGATCCTCGTCGGTAGAAAGCCGACTACGCCCAAGAAATCCCGAGATCGTCACACCATCGACGATCCGCCTGCACCCCGCCGACATTCCATATCCCTTGCGATCTCTTGACGGGGCCCGATCAAAATTTGACGCCTCGTTGACGTGGCCGGAGACGTCCAGACGGCGATCGCGTATGGGATTCCGTAAAGGAAACCCACCACTCCGTCAAGAAACCGTTAAGGCCGGTATCGACCCTCTGAGCTGGGGTGATTCTCTATCAGGACGTCGAAATCCGGCGCTCCGTAAACGTTGGAGACGGACATGTCCGTAGTGATATTCATCGTGCTGACGGTGGCGATCTTCGCACTGCTCGGCCTGGTTCAGAAGTTGGTCGAGAACCTATGAGCCAAAACATGGTGGGCCTGGTCCTCGCGGTCCTGCTGGCCCTGTTCCTCTTCGCCGCACTGCTCTTCCCCGAGAGGTTCTAGTGAGTACTACGACAGCGGGGATCCTGTTCCTCGCATCGCTGATCATCGCGCTGGTGGCCGTGCACGTGCCGCTGGGCGACTACATGTACCGGGTCTACAGCTCCACCAAGGACTCCAGGCCCGAACGGGTCATCTACCGGCTGATCGGTGCCGACCCGAAGGCCGAGCAGACCTGGGGCGCCTACGCCCGCAGCGTGCTCGCGTTCTCCGCGATCAGCATCCTGTTCCTGTTCATCCTCCAGCTGGTGCAGGGCAAGCTGCCCCTGCACCTCAACGACCCCGCCACCCAGATGACCCCCGCGCTGGCGTGGAACACCGCCGTCAGCTTCGTGACGAACACCAACTGGCAGGCGTATTCGGGTGAGTCCACCCAGGGTCATCTCGTGCAGATGGCCGGCCTGTCCGTGCAGAACTTCGTCTCGGCAGCGGTCGGCATGGCGGTGGCCATGGCGTTCGTCCGTGGCCTGGCCCGCCGCAACACCAGTGAGCTCGGCAACTTCTGGGTGGACCTGGTCCGTGGCACCATCCGAATCCTGTTGCCGCTCTCCGTCATTGCGGCGATCATCCTGATCGCGGGCGGCGCCATTCAGAACTTCCACCTGCACGACCAGGTCGTTAACACGCTGGCCGGCGGCCAGCAGACCATCACCGGGGGACCGGTCGCCAGCCAGGAAGCGATCAAGGAGCTCGGCACCAACGGCGGCGGCTTCTACAACGCCAACTCGGCTCACCCGTTCGAGAACCCGACCTCCTGGACCAACTGGGTCGAGATCTTCCTGCTGCTCGTGATCAGCTTCTCACTGCCCCGCACGTTCGGCCGCATGGTCGACAGCAAGAAACAGGGCTACGCCATCGTCGCGGTGATGGGTGTGATCGCCACGTTCAGCGTCAGCTTGATGATGTGGTTCCAGTTGCAGCACCACGGCACCGTCCCGACCGCGATCGGTTCGGCGATGGAAGGCGTGGAACAGCGCTTCGGAGTGGCCAATTCGGCTGTATTCGCAGACGCGACAACGTTGACCTCCACCGGTGCGGTGGACTCGTTCCACGATTCCTACACCAGCCTCGGCGGCATGGTCACGCTGTTCAACATGCAGCTCGGCGAGGTCGCGCCTGGCGGTACCGGATCCGGCCTGTACGGCATCCTGATCCTCGCGATCCTCACCGTGTTCGTCGCGGGACTCATGGTAGGCCGCACCCCGGAATACCTCGGCAAGAAGCTCACCCCGCGTGAGATCAAGTTCGCCGCAACGTACTTCCTGATCACCCCGCTGATCGTGCTGACCGGCACGGCCATCGCAATGGCGATGCCCGGCCAGCGGGCAGGCATGCTGAACTCTGGTCCGCACGGTCTGTCCGAGGTGCTCTATGCGTTCACCTCCGCGGGCAACAACAACGGCTCGGCGTTCGCCGGTATCACCGTCAACACCGACTGGTACAACACCGCGCTCGGTCTGGCGATGGTGTTCGGCCGGTTCCTGCCGATCATCTTCGTGTTGGCACTGGCAGGGTCGCTGGCCAAACAGGGTAAGGCACCGGAGTCCGTCGGCACGCTGCCGACCCACCGGCCGCAGTTCGTCGGCATGGTCGTCGGCGTGACACTGATCGTCGTTGCCCTCACCTTCCTGCCGATGCTCGCGCTCGGCCCCCTCGCTGAAGGAATCCACTCATGAGCACCCCAACCCTTGTAACTCCAGAGACTCAGCAGAAACCCATTTCCAACAAACGGATTCAGGGCGGACTGCTCGACCCGAAGATGCTGTGGAAGTCACTACCCGACGCGCTGCGCAAGCTCGACCCGCGCACGCTGTGGCGTAACCCGGTCATGTTCATCGTCGAGATCGGCGCGGTGTGGAGCACCATCCTGGCGATCACCGAACCCTCCTGGTTTGGCTGGCTGACCGTGATATGGCTCTGGTTGACAGTCCTTTTCGCCAACCTCGCCGAGGCCGTCGCCGAGGGCCGCGGTAAGGCCCAGGCCGAATCGCTGCGCAAGACCAAGACCGCCACGATGGCGCGACGGCTCGTCGACTGGCGGCCCGGCGCGCCCGGTCGCGAAGAGGAAGTCGCCGCTCCCCTGCTGCAGCAGGGCGACATCGTCGTCGTCGAAGCCGGCCAGGCCATTCCCGGCGACGGTGACGTCGTGGAAGGCATTGCCTCGGTGGACGAATCGGCGATCACCGGCGAGTCTGCGCCTGTCATTCGTGAATCAGGCGGCGACCGCTCTGCGGTCACCGGCGGCACCACGGTGCTGTCCGACCGCATCGTCGTCAAGATCACGCAGAAGCCGGGTGAGAGTTTCATCGACCGGATGATCGCGCTCGTCGAGGGCGCCAACCGGCAGAAGACGCCGAACGAGATCGCGCTGAACATCCTGCTCGCGTCGCTGACGATCATCTTCGTGTTCGCCGTCGCGACCCTGCAGCCGCTGGCCATCTTCTCCAAGGCCAACAACCCCGGCGTGCCGGATTCCTTGGCGCTCACCGGCAGCGGCGTCTCCGGCATCGTGATGGTCTCGCTGCTGGTCTGTCTGATCCCGACCACGATCGGCGCGCTGTTGTCGGCCATCGGCATCGCGGGCATGGACCGGCTGGTGCAGCGCAACGTGCTGGCCATGTCGGGTCGCGCCGTCGAGGCCGCGGGCGACGTCAACACGTTGCTGCTCGACAAGACCGGCACCATCACGCTGGGCAACCGGCAGGCCGCCGCGTTCGTTCCGCTGACCGGCGTGACGCCACAAGCGCTTGCCGACGCCGCGCAGCTGTCCAGCCTTGCCGACGAAACGCCCGAGGGCCGCTCCATTGTCGTCTTCGCCAAGCAGGAGTACGGGTTGCGAGCCCGCACCGCAGGCGAACTCGACAAGGCGCACTGGGTCGAGTTCAGCGCCCAGACCCGGATGTCCGGCGTCGACCTCGAGAACGGCCATCAGCTTCGCAAGGGCGCTGCCAGTTCGGTCGCCGAATGGGTGCGCGGCCAGGGTGGGCGCGTATCAACCGAACTCGGTGACATCGTCGACGGTATCTCCGCTGCCGGTGGCACGCCGCTGGTCGTCGGCCAGGTCGTCGAGGGCACCGCGTCGGTGCTCGGCGTCATCCACCTCAAGGACGTCGTCAAGCAGGGCATGCGTGAACGGTTCGAAGAGATGCGCCGGATGGGCATTCGCACGGTGATGATCACCGGTGATAACCCGTTGACCGCCAAGGCCATTGCCGACGAGGCCGGTGTCGACGACTTCCTCGCCGAGGCCACACCCGAGGACAAGATGGCGCTGATCAAGAAGGAGCAGGCGGGCGGCAAGCTGGTCGCGATGACCGGTGACGGCACCAACGACGCACCGGCGCTGGCGCAGGCCGACGTCGGCGTGGCGATGAACACCGGCACGTCGGCGGCCAAAGAGGCAGGCAACATGGTCGACCTCGACTCCGACCCGACCAAGCTCATCGAGATCGTGGAGATCGGCAAGCAGCTGCTCATCACCCGCGGCGCGTTGACGACGTTCTCGATCGCCAACGACATCGCCAAGTATTTCGCCATCATTCCGGCGATGTTCGTTGCGCTGTTCCCCGGCCTCGACCTGCTCAACATCATGCGGCTGCACAGCCCGCAGTCGGCGATACTCAGCGCGGTGATCTTCAACGCCATAGTCATCGTCGCACTGATTCCGCTGTCGCTGCGCGGTGTGCGCTACACCCCGAGCAGCGCGTCAAAGCTGTTGAGCCGCAACCTCTACATCTACGGTCTCGGCGGCATCATTGCGCCGTTCATCGGGATCAAAGTGATCGACCTCGTAATCCAGTTCCTCCCAGGAATGTGACAACATGAAACTCTCGAATCTGGCTCGTCAACACTGGGCGGCACTGCGCGCCCTACTGGTCCTCACGGTCATCGTCGGTCTCGCCTACCCGGTGTTCATCTGGCTGGTCGCACAGATCCCCGGCCTGAGCGACAAGGCCAACGGATCGATCATCGAGGCCGACGGAAAACCGGTGGGCAGCAGCCTCATTGGGCAGTCGTTCACCGACAAGGACGGCAACGTCCTGCCCAAGTACTTCCAGAGCCGCCCGTCCGCGGCCGGTAACGGCTACGACCCGCTGGCCACCAGTGCGAGCAACCTCGGCCCGGAAAGCATCGTCGACACCCCCGGTGACCCGTCACAGCCGAAGGACACCAACGGATACAAGGCGAGCCTGCTCACCCTGGTCTGCTCCCGCAGCGCGGCCGTCGGCGAACTCGAAGGCGTGAACGGCGCGCGCCCGTTCTGCACCGGCGACGGTGTGGGCGCCGTGCTGTCGGTCATCGGACCCCGCGACGCACGCGGCATCGTCGTGCACCCGACCCGGGTGATCAGCGTCAACGAACCATGCGAAACGACAACCACACCGTTCCTCAACACCTACGAGGGCGTGCGGGTCGAATGCGCGAAGTTCGGTGAGGACTACAGCATCGGCCAGATCGTGCCCATCCGCGGCGCGGCGTCGGCGAACCCGAAGGTTCCGGCCGACGCCGTCACCGCCAGCGGCAGCGGGCTCGACCCGCACATCTCGATCGCCTACGCCGACCTACAGGTGAACCGGGTTGCCCAGGCCCGCGGCATCAGCGCCGACCAGGTCAAGCAGGCCGTCGCCGACAACACCGACGGCCGGTGGCTGGGCTTCTTCGGCGAGCCCACGGTCAACGTGCTGAAGGTCAACCTGGAACTGGACCAGAAGTATCCGGCAAAGAGCTGACGTGTCCGGTGGATGATGATCATGTGAGCACCGCTCCATCAGCCACCAAACGCGGGGAGCTGCGCATATATCTTGGCGCAGCTCCCGGCGTCGGCAAGACCTTCGCGATGCTCGGCGAAGCGCATCGCCGCGTGGAGCGGGGCACCGATGTGGTTGCCGCCGTCGTCGAAACCCATGGCCGCAAGAAGACCGCCGAGCTGATCGAGGGCATCGAAGTGGTGCCGCCCCGCTACATCGAGTACCGCGGAAAGCGCTTCCCCGAACTCGACGTCGAAGCCGTGTTGCAGCGGCACCCGCAGGTGGTGCTCGTCGACGAACTGGCGCACACCAACACCCCGGGCAGCAAGAACCCAAAGCGCTGGCAGGATGTCGAGGAACTGCTCGAGGCGGGCATCACGGTCATCTCGACGGTCAACGTTCAACACCTGGAAAGCCTCAACGACGTCGTCACGCAGATCACGGGCATCGAACAACAGGAGAAGGTGCCCGACGAGGTCGTCCGTGCCGCCGACCAGATCGAATTGGTCGACATCACCCCGGAGGCGTTGCGACGCAGGCTCGCCCACGGCAACGTCTACGCGCCCGACCGCGTCGATGCGGCGCTGTCGAACTACTTCCGCCGCGGAAACCTCACCGCCCTACGCGAACTGGCGCTGCTGTGGCTCGCCGACCAGGTCGACGCGGCGCTCGAGAAGTATCGGGAAGAGAACCAGATCACCGACACCTGGGAGGCGCGCGAACGCGTCGTCGTCGCCGTCACCGGCGGACCCGAGTCGGAGACCTTGGTGCGCAGGGCATCTCGCATCGCATCGAAGTCCAGCGCGGAACTGATGGTCGTGCATGTCGTTCGCGGCGACGGGCTTTCCGGCGTGTCCGCGCCGCAAATGGGCAAGGTGCGCGAGCTGGCCATCAGCCTGGGCGCCACCTTGCATACCGTCGTCGGCGACGACGTGCCAAGCGCGCTGCTGGATTTCGCCCGCGACGAGAACGCCACCCAGTTGGTGGTCGGCACGTCGCGGCGATCGCGGTGGGCCCGCATCTTCGACGAGGGCATCGGCGCGTCGGTGGTACAGCAGTCGGGCAAGATCGACGTGCACATGGTCACCCACGGGGAGGCCCGCCGTTCGACGTGGTCACGCATGTCGCCCCGGCAACACCATGCGTTGTCTTGGCTTGCCGCCGTGGTGGTTCCGTCGGCGATCTGCGCGGTGATCGTCTATCTGCTCGACCCGTACCTGGGCATCGGCGGCGAGAGCGCGATCTTCTTCGTCGGTGTCCTGATCGTCGCGCTACTCGGCGGCGTAGCGCCCGCCGCGTTGTCGGCGCTGCTGTCCGGTCTGCTGCTGAATTACTTCCTTGTTGCGCCCCGATACACGTTCACCATCGCCGAACCCGACAGCGCGGTGACAGTCGTGGTGCTGTTGCTTGTGGCGGTGGCGGTTGCCGCGCTCGTCGACGGAGCGGCGAGCCGCTCGCGAGAAGCACGCCGAGCGTCGCAGGAAGCCGAATTGCTGGCGCTGTTCGCGGGATCGGTGCTGCGCGGCGCCGATCTGGACACCCTGCTGGAGCGGGTGCGCGAAACGTATTCACAGCGCGCGGTCAGCCTGCTGCGGGAAGGCACCGGCATCGTCGGGTGTGTGGGCCTGGATCCGTGCGTCGACGTCGATACCGCGGATACCGCGATCGAGGTCGGCGACGAGGAATTCTGGCTGTTGATGTCGGGCAGGAAGCTGGCCGCCCGCGACCGCCGGGTGCTCAGTGCTGTCGCGAAACAGGCGGCGGGGCTGGTCAAACAGCGTGAACTGACAGAAGAGGCGGGCAAGGCCGAGGCGATCGCGCAGGCCGACGAACTACGGCGTTCGCTGCTGTCGGCCGTCAGCCACGACCTACGCACGCCCCTGGCCGCGGCCAAGGCCGCGGTATCCAGCCTGCGCAGCAGCGATATCGACTTCTCCGCCGAGGACACCGCCGAACTCCTTGCCACGATCGAGGAGTCCATCGACCAACTGACCGCGCTCGTCGGTAACCTGCTCGATTCGTCACGGCTGGCGGCGGGTGTGCTGCGGCCGGAGCTGCGGCGGGTGTATCTGGAGGAGACGGTCCAGCGTGCACTTCTCGGAATCAGCAAGGGCGTCACGGGTTTTCGCCGAAAAGGTGTCGACCGGGTCAAGGTCGAGGTGGGCGACGCCATCGTGATGGCCGATAGCGGTCTGCTGGAACGGGTGCTGGCCAACCTCATCGACAACGCGCTGCGCTACGCGCCGGAGAGCCCGATACGGGTGACCGCGGGCCAGGTCGGCGAGCGGGTGCTGATCGCCGTCGTCGACGAGGGACCTGGCATACCGCGGGGCGCCGAGGACCAGATGTTCGCGCCATTTCAGCGACTCGGCGATCACGACACCAGCATCGGTGTCGGACTGGGCCTGTCGGTCGCGCGCGGTTTCGTCGAGGCGATGGGCGGCACCATATCGTCGACGGATACACCAGGCGGTGGGCTCACCGTCGAAATCGACCTCGCCGCACCAAAGGACGACTCGGTATGACCCCGCAAAAGACCAGAGTGCTAGTCATCGACGACGAACCCCAGATCCTGCGCGCGCTACGCATCAACCTGTCGGTGCGCGGCTACGAAGTCACCACCGCAGCCACGGGTGAGGAAGCATTGCGGTCGGCGGCAGATCACCGGCCCGACGTCGTCGTGCTCGACCTCGGGCTGCCCGACATGTCCGGTATCGAGGTGCTCGGCGGGCT
>DATJIX010000041.1:0-3551 GCA_035492865.1 Mycobacterium sp.
GCTGCAACCGCATCGGCGTGGTGGACGGCGACCAGTCCACATCAGACGTTGGCGTTGCCCGCTTTCCATTGCTCCCACGGGATGTTCCAGTCACCAAGACCGTCAGTGCCGGGCAGGATCGAACCCACGGTATTGACCACCTCGACGATGTCGCCGCGCTTGGTGTTGTCGTAAAACCAGACGGCATTGCTCGGGCTCACGTTGAGGCAGCCGTGACTGGTGTTGGTATACCCCTGGCTCCCCACCGACCACGGCGCGGAATGGACGAAGATGCCGCTTTAGCTGATCTGGGTGGCCCAGTCCACGTCGGTGCGATAGCCGTTGGGCGAATTGACCGGAACGCCGTACGTCGACGAGTCCATCACGATGTGACTGAATCGTGCACCGACGATGTAGACGCCGTTATTTGTCGGCGTGCTGTCCTTGCCCATCGAAGTCGGCATGGTCTTGATGACTTCACCATTACGACGGACCGTCACGACCTTCGTATTGTCGTCGGCGGTGGCAATGATCTCGTCACCGATGGTGAAACGCGTCTTGACGTTCTCCTGACCGAACAGTCCGTCGCCGAGATCGGCGCCATAGATGTTCACCGAAACGTCGACCGTAGTGCCGGGCTTCCAGTATTGCGCTGGGCGCCAACGGACTTCGCGGTTGTTCAGCCAATAGAACGCACCCTCGACGGGTGGGTTCGTAGTGATCTTGATCGCCTTCTGCGCGGCCAACCGGTCGGGGATGTTCTCGTCGAATTGGATCGCGACGGGCTGGCCGACTCCGACGACCTCGCCGTCGTTGGGCAACGCGTAGGCCATCGTCAGGTTTTCCGGCGAATGAGTCTCGAACGTCATCTGCTGACTGGTCGCACCGCTGAGGCCGAGCGACTGCGCATTGAGCGTGTAGCGCTTGTTGTACCCAAGCGGGTCGGTCGTGGTCCACGTCAGGCCGTCGGGGCTCAGTTGGCCGGCGACCGGGGTGCCGTCTTCGTCGTCGACCATCGACACCGCGCCCAGCACACCGTCCTCGGCACTGACCGTCACGGGCGACTCGACACTCACACCGACGGCGCCATCCTTGACCGACGCGGTGAGCTTGGGCACCAGCAGATCGCCGTAGGGAGTGCCCTTGTCGGTGATGACCTGGGGAGTTGGCGGCGCGGCTTCCTTACTGCACGCGGACAGCCCGAGTACGACCGCGGGAATCAGCGCCGCGGCGACCACCCACGCACGTGTACGACGCGGCCGGGCCACCTTCTTGACCTGCCACATTGTTTGCTCCACTTCACAGCCAGGACTCACGGACAGAGGATTCTTGGCAATAGTCTAAGGGCAAATTTAGCTGGGGGCGCAACTACGGCGTCGCTCCCAGCGGCGGCGAGCGGTCATGATTTCACCCTTGCCGCGAGGCCTGTTATTGTCGCACACGCAGCGCCGTTAGCTCAGTTGGTAGAGCAGCTGACTCTTAATCAGCGGGTCCGGGGTTCGAAACCCTGACGGCGCACTCAGCGCGAACAATCGGTACGCGTCCCGGCGATACGCCGGGGTCGCGCATCGGGAAACCTCCGATGAATCCCGTCGATAAGTCGGTGTGCCTCATAGAGTTCGTGACGCAGGCTGGCCACCCGGCGGCGGGCAACCAAAGCAGCGTGACCCTGGACACGTCGGGTGCGGCTTTCGGCGGATTCGACCTTTTTCGAGATTTCGTCGACGTGCGCGTGCAACGACTGCAGCAGCTGTTTCGCCTGTGCTGTGTCGGGGTCATCGATCACGTCGGAATCATCGCACCAAACCCCATCGGAGCGCGCGCCGGGGCTGATTCAGCAAATCGGCAGCGGACCAACACCCGGTAGCCGGTTTCGCTTGCCTCGGCAACAGCCCGGAAGTAGCCTATTGACGGCAGTGACAAATAATGTTTCCAGGCGAACCGGATTTGTTGACTGTGCTACTACTCACATAACTGAACTTATGCTACGAAGCCGACAGGCATCACTGCTGGTAACGGACTTGTGACTGCACAGCGATTTATGCTGCGTAAAGGCGCGCAAGAGTGATAGCCTTTGGTTAGCTACAACGTACGACACGGCATCTGAAGGCCGTGATGACTACGAAACGAGGCCTTAGCTGTGTCCACGATAGACGCATCGCTCTCCGCGGGTGCGTCCGGCGCGGGTTCAGCTGACGACGTAACTGCGCAACGACCCGTCATGGTGTACACGTGCAGTCGCCTCGGCCGGGTTGCCAATCCGCCCAGCTTCTCGCTCACGGACTGGTTCCGCTCAGCGCGTCGGCGCTGACCGGAAGCTCTCAGTCTCGCCTGATTCGGCGAACGACAACGACGACAACCACCAGGCCGGCGCCTGCCAGCGAGGCGGCGACAGCGGGTTTCTTCACGAACCGCAGAAGTGCCGCCTTGATGTCGTTGGCGATGCGGTGCGGATTGGCCCGCTCGGCCAGGGTGTCCACGGTCGCCGCCAACTGATCACGCGCCTGATCGATGTCCCGCTTGATGGTGTCGGGATCGCGGTCCGCCACTTTGCCTCCAAGCCCCTCCGTGAGCGCTGCCTTGCCGAACTACCCTAGTTGAGGCCGCGCTCGTCGGAGCGCACCGGTCGAAGAAGGGACCCGTCAAGCATGCCGCAGACCCCGCGACTCGAGGTGGGCGACAAAGCCCCTGCATTCAGCCTGCCCGACGCCGACGGCAACACCGTCAAGCTGTCGGACTACAAGGGCCGCAGGGTCATCGTGTACTTCTACCCCGCCGCCTCGACGCCCGGTTGCACCAAGCAGGCCTGCGACTTTCGGGACAGCCTGAGCGAGCTCAACGGCGCAGGGCTGGACGTCATCGGCATCTCCCCCGACAAGCCTGCCAAACTCGCCAAGTTCCGCGACGACCAGAAGCTGACGTTTCCGCTGCTGTCTGATCCGGACCGCGAGGTGCTCACGGCATGGGGCGCTTACGGCGAAAAGACCATGTACGGCAAGACAGTTCAGGGTGTGATCCGGTCGACGTTCGTGGTCGACGAGAAAGGCAAGATCGCCGAGGCACAGTACAACGTCCGCGCCACCGGGCACGTCGCCAAGCTACGGCGCGACTTGTCCGTTTGACCCGAGCTTCGCCAGCAGCAGCGCCTCTGCGGTTGCCGCACGTTCCAGCACACCCAGGTGCAGGCTCTCGTTGATGCTGTGCGCCTGCGTCTGCGGGTCTTCGACGCCGGTGACCAAGATCTTCGCCGACGGGAACGCCTCCGCGAACTCGGCGATGAACGGGATCGAGCCGCCCACTCCGGTGTCGACGGGCTCGTTGCCCCACGCCTGACGGAACGCGGAGCGGGCGGCGTCGTAGACCGGTCCGCTCGCGTCGATGGCATACGGCTGGCCGAGGTCACCCGGTGTGACCGTGACCTGTGCGCCCCACGGCGCGTGCTCTTCGAGATGACGGGTGAGTGCGGCCAGATGCTCCTTGGGGTCACCGCCGGGTGCCACGCGCATGCTGACCTTGGCCCGCGCTTTCGGGATCAACGTGTTCGACGACTTGTCGATCGAGGTGACGTCGAT
>DATJIX010000042.1:0-5687 GCA_035492865.1 Mycobacterium sp.
TGGCGTGGGGTCGCCGACTGCACGATCGACGCCGATGTCGCAGGCGAAGTACTCGGCCCCGGCATCGAATTCGGCCACGTTCCGCTGGGACCGGATAGCACGTACTGGTTCGCCACCGAGCGACTGCCTGCGGGACACGCCGCCCCGCAGAGCGAGCTCGACTACCTCAAGGCCCGGTTCGCGTCATGGGCCGACCCGATCCCGGCGGTGCTGGCCGCGACCGACCCCGACGGTGTCCTGCGCAATGACCTCTACGACCGCGACCAGGCCCGCCAGTGGTCCCGCGGGCCTGTCGTCGTCGTCGGGGACGCCGCGCATCCGATGCGCCCGCATCTCGGCCAGGGCGGGTGCCAGGGCCTCGAGGATGCCGCCGTGTTGGCCCGGTTCGTGGACGGCGATGACGACTTTGCCGCGGCGTTCGGGCGGTTCGCGGCGTTTCGCGGCCCGCGGGTGCGCGCACTGGTGCGGGAGTCGAAGTTGGTCGGCCAGCTTGTCAACCTGCGACCGGCGTTCCTCAGCGGCGTGGCGGGCCGGGCGACGGTGCTGGTGCCCGAAGCGCTGATGACCCGCCATCTGGCGACAGTGGCGGCGCGTTCGGCGTTCGTCCTGCCCAGCGATCGGGATACGGCCTCGGTGTGACCGTCACATTGGGGCCACTGGTCGCCGATGCGGAGGATCCGCGGGCCGCCGCGAGATTCTGGGCCGCCGCCCTCGGTGAGCCTGCGCAGCGCGCGCTGGTGTCGTTTCGCGCGCAGACGCGAGCCAAGGTGGTGAAGAACCGGGTGCATCTTGACGTCCACGTCAGCGCCATCGAGCCGCTGTTGGAACTCGGTGCGGTGATCTTGGCTGATTTTCTTCCGGAGCGCGTCACGCTGGCCGACGTCGAGGGCAACGAGTTCTGCGCGTTTCTCGATTCGGACGTTGAGGACGGGCCACCGGCCAGGGCCTTCGCCGTCTGCACCGACAGCGATCGACCTGAGGAGCTTGCGGCCTGGTGGGCCGGGCAGGTCGGCGCGGAGGTGCGCAACGGCCCGGACGGCACGCCGCGGTGGCTCTACGGCTGCGCCGGTTGGGAGGACCTGATCTGGAAGTTCGTCCGGGTGCACGATGACCGGGTGGCGCCGAACCGGTGGCAATGGAGTGTGCGGACAGATGGCGGCGTGCTCGTCGACCCGCAGGGCAACGAGTTCTGCGTCAGGCCCCCAGAGGACTGAGCAGGGCCGTGCACATCTGACGCGGGTTGATGAAGCCGAGCAGGCCGCTCGTCGGCATCGCGGCGCAGCCGGTCGCCACGGTGGGCGCGGACGGCATCGTCGGGTTGGCCCATACCGCCGGGCTGGCGGCGGCAGCGCCGCACTTCGGCCATGCCTTGAGCCCTTGGGTCTGCAGGACGTTCTCGGCGACCCGGATCTGCTCGGCGCGCGAGGCGGTCGCCGGATTGCCGACGCCTCCGTTGGACGACCAGGTGGCCTGCTTGAACTGCAGACCGCCGTAGGCGCCGTTACCCGTGTTGGTGGACCAGTTACCGCCGGATTCACACTGGGCGATGGCGTCCCAATTGACGCTGTCGGCGTTGGCGGTGCCCGCCGAAAGGGCCATCGGAACGACGCCGAGGGCGCCGGCGACAGCGGTGGCCAGGAGGCCCTTGGTCAATGCCGTACGAATGCTCATCACTGCGGTCCTTCCCCGACCGTTTGAAACAAGGCCCGCGGTGGAGGAACTGCGTCTCTCCTGTGCGGTTATCTGGTGTTTCGGGTGATCAACATCACGTGTTACGCAAGTGTCAAAAGATTTAATCGTTACTTATCTGGTGTAAGAGGCTTCTGAGAAAGAAGAGGCGGTGCCGGGCAAAAGCCCAGCACCGCCTCTTTCTCGTCGTTACTAGCCGCGCCGTCCGCAGACCGGCCAGGCCTTGATGCCCTGCGTCCGCAGGACGTTCTCGGCGACCCGGATCTGCTCCTCACGGCTGGCGTGCTGGGGCGAACCCTGTCCGCCGTTGGCATGCCAGGTGCCCATGGTGAACTGCAGGCCGCCGTAGTAGCCATTACCCGTGGCGGTTCCCCAGTTGCCGCCCGACTCACACGCCGCGACAGCATCCCAGTTGACGCCGCTGTCCGCACTCGCGGTACCGGTGCCAAGCGCCAGCGGTGCCACAGCGAGCGCGCCGGCGAAGGTCGCCATACCAATCGTCTTGCGGATGTTCTTCACTTCGATCCTTTCGCCAAGCGCGCGCCATCGACACCCGCGCTGACGCGCGGGCGCAGAAGCCTGGTTCACAGGCGAGAGAGTTGGGCCGCACCGTCTCGGTCAGGCACGGCAGTAAGGAGGCACGAAGCACCTCACCGGGCAGCACGCCCGGTGGCCGTCGAAAGCGGAATCCCGCTTCCAAGTTCTGCGACAGCCCCGACTCACACGCAGGTTCTTGGTTTTGAAATTATTTGCTCCGTTAGAAGCTGTTTGGGACCGTACAAACCTCGCAGCGCAAAGTCATATCAAGTGAAGGGCGTGTCGCGGTTAGATCACGAGAAGATCACGGCCGTCCCTGAGAATCGTCCGTGCAGGTCAGCTGCCCGTTTGACGGTGGTGCGGAATCCGCAGCCCCGGCGTGTCGTCGTGATTCAAATCACGATCATTTTGTGAGCTGGGACACCCGTTCGTGGGCCTGATGCACGTCGAAATCGCCTCTACGAGAGGCAAAAACACAGCTCAGCGCGCTAAACACGGTATCGGCTGCAACTAGTTCGCTACTCAGGGCGCACACTGGAGGATCGCCGATATCATCGAAATATGGTGTGCGACTTGCTTTTTCGATATATTCAGGCCGTTGGCGGCTGGCGGCCGATCTACCACCACGCGCGGTGACGCACCGTGAACATCACTGTCTTACAAGATATTCCGCAGCGCAGCAGGGCCTTCACGCGGGCGTTGACTACCGGGCGATGCAGAGGATGTGTGCACCTCCGCAATGATCGGCTGCCTCCAGCCGTAAAAGCCTTGGGACTTGTACCCGTTCGACGCTCCCGCACACATACGTAACGTGACGAAATTCCCCACCATTATCGACCATCGGTACGTCAAAGTCGTTGATGTACAACGGGTTTCAGAAACGATAACAGCACCGGAATCGCGGAGCCGCCCCATGGGGGACGTAAACCGCGCCCGGATTAATCCGACAAATAACAATGCGAAATAAGTACACCGGATCAATGGCGTTAAAACGTCAATTTGCAAATTCGCCCAGCGCGAATTTGCTAGGCAATTCGCGGCGGCCGGTTGGCGGCCAGCTCGGCGGCCGTGTTGACGTTGGTCAGCGACGGCTGCTCGGGCATGACGATCCGCTGGGTGTCGACCCGGTCCACCAAGGCGCGCATGCTGCGCTTCCCTGCCGTGACCAACTCATCGACGCGGTCGGCCAGCGACGTCCGGTAGATACCGGCCAGGTAGTGGTCGCGGCCGTCCCACGGCAAGACCACGTCGGCGCCCAGGCGTACCGCCGGACCGGCAAGTTCGTCGATCAGGCCTGCGTCGAGCAGCGGCATGTCCACCGCGCATACGAAGGCCAGCTCGAGTCCGGCGTCGGCGGCGGCCCGCAGGCCCCGTCCCGTCGCCACGAGCGGCCCGTCACCGCGCACCTCGTCGCGCAGCACTTCGGCTTCAACCGTGGGCAGTGGTTGTCCAGGTGCGGCGATCACGAATATCGGTGAGCACCGCGGACTCACGGTCGACACCGCGCGTTCGAGAAGCGTGGTGCCTTCGTACGGGAGGTTGGCCTTGTCGCGGCCCATCCGGCGGGATGCCCCGCCGGCCAAGATGATTGCAGCTAGCGGCACAGGGGGCGTCACGTCAGAGAGGTTAGTCGACGGTCCAGGTGTCCTTGCCACGAAGCAGCGACTGCAATGCAGCCGTGTCGTGCGCCTTGGCCTCGCGTGCCGACGTGACCTGGTTGCGAGCGGCATCGTCGTAGGTCGGCTTGCTGACCTGACGGAAGACGCCCATCACCATGTGGTCGAGGTTCTGCTCGGACAGCCGGGACAGCGCGAAGGCGTACGCCGGATCCTGGAGGGTCGCGTCGTGGACGACGATCTCGTCGGTCGACACGTCGGCGGTCTTGGCCACCTCGAGCCCGTAGCCGGACTTCACCACGCAGTATCCGCCGTCGGCACCGAACGTGATCGGCTCGCCGTGGGTGAGATTGATGATCCGGTCCTCGGCGCCCTCCTTGCGCAGCGCGTCGAACGAGCCGTCGTTGAAGATCGGGCAGTCCTGCATGATCTCGACAAGCGCGGCACCCCGGTGCGCGGCGGCGCCGCGGAGAACCTCGGAGAGTCCCTTGCGGTCCGAGTCCAGTGCGCGGCCCACGAACGTCGCCTCAGCGCCGAGCGCCAGCGACACGGGGTTGAACGGATAGTCGAGCGAGCCCATCGGCGTGGACTTGGTGATCTTGCCCGTCTCAGAGGTTGGCGAGTACTGACCCTTGGTCAGCCCGTAGATCCGGTTGTTGAACAGCAGGATCGTGAGATTGACGTTGCGGCGCAACGCGTGGATCAGGTGGTTGCCTCCGATCGACAACGCGTCGCCGTCACCGGTGACAACCCAGACCGACAGGTCGGGGCGCGCCAGCGCCAGCCCGGTCGCGATGGTCGGCGCCCGGCCGTGAATCGAGTGGAACCCGTAGGTCTCCAGGTAGTACGGAAAGCGGCTGGAGCAGCCGATGCCGCTGACGAACGCGATGTTCTCGCGGCGCAGCCCGAGCTCCGGCAGGAAGTTGCGGATGGTGTTGAGGATGACGTAGTCACCGCACCCGGGGCACCACCGGACCTCCTGGTCGCTGGTGAAGTCCTTGGCCTTCTGCGGTTCATCGGTGGTGGGCACCCCGCTGAGCTTCGAAAGCGGGGTGACGCCCAGGTCCGATCCGATCAGGTCTGTCATGCGTTAGCTCCCACACCATCTACTTCAGCATCTATGGTGGCCGCCGCCAACCGTGCGAACTTGGCCTTGTCAATTTCCTTGTCGCCCAACGTCCCGTCCAGCGCGGCGTCGATGATGCCCTCGACCTCGTCGGCCAGGAACGCCATGCCTTCCACCTTGGTCACGGACTGAACGTCGACCAAGAACTTGCCGCGCAGCAGCAGCGCGAGCTGGCCGAGGTTCATCTCCGGCAGCACGACCTTGGGGTAGCGGCGCAGCACCTCGCCGAGGTTGGCCGGGAACGGGTTGAGATTGCGCAACTGCGCGTGTGCGACCTTGATGCCCTTGCGTCGCGCGCGCCTGCACGCCTCGCCGATCGGGCCGTAGCTGCTGCCCCAGCCGATCATCAGCAGTTCGGCGTCGCCGGTCGGGTCGTCGACCTCGAGATCCGGCACCTTGATGCCGTCGATCTTGGCCTGGCGCAGCCGCACCATCAGGTCGTGGTTCTTGGGCTCATAGGAGATGTTGCCGGAGCCGTTGGCCGCCTCGAGACCGCCGATGCGGTGCTCGAGACCGGGCGTGCCCGGCACCGCGAACTGGCGCGCCAGGGTTTCCGGGTCGCGGGCGTAGGGCTGGAACGGCTCGCCCGATTTCGCGAAGGTGTGCTGGATCGGCGCATAGGTGCTGACATCCGGGATGCGCCACGGCTCAGAGCCATTCGCGATCGCGCCGTCGGACAGGATCAGCACCGGGGTGTGGTAGGTGACCGCGATGCGCGC
>DATJIX010000043.1:0-4591 GCA_035492865.1 Mycobacterium sp.
CAGGCCAACCTGTCTGCTGCCGGTTACGTCCCGCTGCCGGACTCCTTCAAGGAGCGTCTCCTCAAGTCCGTCGACGCAATTGCGTAGTTGGCCAGCGCGCCAGCACGATTGCGGTGAGGATGGGAGCCGGGACCAATGACCGATAGGCTCGATGTGACGGAAGCTAGCGGGCTGCCTAACCCGGCCGACGCGGGATCGGGTGAAGTTATCGCTTCACCCTTTCCCGAGCCGGAACCCATCTCCACCAACCCTTCCAAGGGCGGGAAGGTCCGGCTAGGAGACAAGATCTTCCGCGGCCTTGCCGAGGGCTCGGGCGTCCTGATCGTCGTCATCATTGCGGCGATCGGGGTGTTCCTGCTTTGGCGGGCGGTCCCGGCGCTCACCCGCAACGAAGAGAACTTCTTCACCTACGGCGGCAACTGGATCACCACCGACACGTCGGCGATGCACTTCGGCATCCTCGACCTGCTTCAGGTGACGGTCTTCGTCTCGGTTTTCGCGCTAGGGCTTGCCATGCCGGTGGCCTTGGGCATCGCGATCTTCCTCACGCACTACTCGCCGCGACGGCTGTCCGCCCCGTTGGCCTACATGGTCGACCTGCTGGCCGCCGTGCCGTCCATCGTTTACGGCGTGTGGGGCCTGTATGTGTTGGCGCCGGTTATCAAGCCGTTCGCGATGTGGCTCAACAAGAATCTGGACTGGCTGTTCCTGTTCAAGACCGGCAACGCGTCGGTCGCGGGCGGTGGCACCATCTTCACCGCAGGCATCGTGCTGGCGGTGATGATCCTTCCGATCATCACCGCGGTGACGCGCGAGGTGTTCATCCAGACCCCGCGCGGCCAGATCGAGGCTGCCCTCGCATTGGGCGCCACGCGGTGGGAGGTCGTCCGCACCACGGTGCTGCCGTTCGGGCTGTCCGGATACATCAGCGGTGCGATGCTCGGCCTCGGCCGCGCGCTCGGTGAGACGATCGCCCTGCTGATCGTCCTTCGCGGCACCCAGAAGGCGTTCAGCTGGACGCTGTTCGACGGTGGGTACACGTTCGCCAGCAAGATCGCCGCCACCGCAAGCGAATTCAACGATCAGTACAAGGCGGGCGCCTACATTGCGGCGGGTCTGGTGCTGTTCATCCTGACGTTCTTGGTGAACTCGGCGGCTCGCGCAGCCGTCGCGGGAAGGGGCGCGAAATGACGTCGACGCTGGACCGCCCGGTCAAGGTCACCACTTTCCAGGGCGTCAGTCTGCGCCGCAAGGTGACCAACAACGTTGCGACCGTGCTGGTTACGGCATCGCTTTTCGTCGCGTTGGTGCCACTGCTGTGGGTGCTGTACTCGGTCATCACCAAGGGCATCAAGGCGATCACTTCACCCGTCTGGTTCACCAATTCGCAGGCGGGCATGACGGCCTTTGCGGCAGGCGGCGGTGTGTACCACGCGATCATCGGCACCCTGCTGCAGGGCCTGGTATGCGCGATCATTTCGATCCCGATCGGCATCCTCGTCGCCGTCTATCTGGTCGAGTACGGCGGCGGCACAAGGCTCGGCAAGTTGACCACGTTCATGGTGGACATCCTGACCGGTGTGCCGTCGATCGTGGCCGCTCTGTTCATCTACGCGCTGTGGGTGGCCACCCTCGGCTTCCAGCGGTCGGGCTTCGCGGTGTCACTTGCGTTGGTGCTGTTGATGATTCCGGTGATAGTGCGTGCGACAGAGGAGATGTTGCGCATCGTGCCGATGGATCTGCGCGAGGCCAGTTACGCGCTGGGCGTTCCGAAGTGGAAGACCATCGTGCGCATCGTCATCCCGACGGCGCTGTCGGGCATCGTCACCGGAATCATGCTGGCGCTCGCCCGCGTGATGGGTGAGACCGCGCCGCTGCTGATCCTGGTCGGCTACGCACAGGCGATGAACTTCGACATGTTCGGCGGGTTCATGGGCTCGCTGCCCGGCATGATGTACGACCAGATCTCGGCGGGCGCCGGTGCCAACCCGGTGCCGACCGATCGGCTGTGGGGCGCGGCACTGACGCTGATCCTGTTGATCGCCATACTCAATATCGGGGCTCGGTTCGTCGCCAAGATCTTTGCCCCCAAGAAGGTTTAGGAGCTCCAAGTGGCCAAGCGGTTGGATCTCAAGGACGTCAACATCTACTACGGCGCGTTTCACGCCGTTGCCGATGTGGCGCTGTCCGTTCAGCCTCGGAGTGTGACGGCGTTCATCGGGCCGTCGGGCTGCGGCAAGTCGACGGTGCTGCGGACGCTGAACCGTATGCACGAGGTGATCCCTGGCGCCCGCGTCGAGGGTTCGGTGCTGCTCGACGGTGAGGACATCTACGGCGCAGGCGTGGACCCGGTCGGTGTCCGCAAGACCATCGGCATGGTGTTCCAGCGGCCAAACCCGTTCCCCACCATGTCGATTCGCGACAACGTGGTGGCCGGCCTCAAGCTGCAGGGAACCCGCAACAAGAAGGTTCTCGACGAAGTCTGCGAGCGGTCGCTCAAGGGCGCCAACCTGTGGAACGAGGTCAAGGACCGGCTGGAAAAGCCCGGTGGCGGGCTCTCGGGTGGCCAGCAGCAGCGGCTGTGCATCGCCCGTGCCATCGCCGTGCAGCCCGACGTGCTGCTGATGGACGAGCCGTGCTCGGCGCTCGACCCGATCTCTACGCTGGCGATCGAGGACCTGATCGCCGAGCTGAAGCAGGAGTTCACGATCGTGATCGTCACGCACAACATGCAGCAGGCCGCGCGTGTCAGCGATCAGACCGCGTTCTTCAACCTGGAGGCGACGGGTAAGCCGGGCCGGCTGATCGAGATCGACGACACCGAGAAGATCTTCTCCAACCCGAACGAAAAGGCCACGGAGGACTACATCTCCGGCCGCTTCGGCTAGGCAACTTCAGGGCGTCAGCACGACCCGGGTCCCCGACGGTTCGGCGCCGGACCATGCATCGGTCACCTCGGCGAGCGGTCGCTGCTTGGTCTCGATCTGCAGTTCGCCGGCCGCGAGCATGGCGAGGAGTCGCGGCAGGCCTTCGGTGCGTGCCCGTCCCAGCACCTCGAACGGCACACTGCCGATGCCCATCCCGGTCAGCGTGATGCCGTTGCCGCGCAGAATGCCTGCGTCCAGGTTCATCGTCGGGCCCGCCATCGCCCCGATCTGGACGAACCGGGTGGTGTGGAAGTGCGCAGCCGAGTGACTGGAAGCCAGTGCCGTCAACGTCGTCTCGGCGGGTCCACCCCACAGGTAATCGAGCACGGCGTCGAACGGTTGCGCGGCGTGCGCCTCGGCGACGCGGGCGCTCAGATCCTCCTTGCCGAGGGTGATGACATCGTCGGCACCGACGCCACGTAACCACCGCAGTCGCTCCGGATTGCGGCCTGCCACCACCACCCGCTGCGCGCCGAACACCGACTTCGCCAATTGCACCGCTACCGACCCGGTCACGCCGGTCGCGCCGAGCACCAGCACGTGCGCCCCCGGCTTGACCGCGGCGGCATAGTCCAGCGACATCCAGGCCGACAGGCCGGGATTGGGTAGGGCCGCGGCCGTCACCGGATCGACATTGTCCGGCAGCGGTGTTGCGGCGTCGGGATTGATCAGGGCCCGCTCGGCCATCATGCCGAACGGGGGAAGCGCGCCGGTGTAGACCAGGCGTCCATCGGCCAGCCGAGCGACACCGTCCACACCGGCGACCGCCGGCAGTTGTATCTCCTTGCTGGCGTAGTGGTTTCCCGACATCAGGCCGCGAGACAGGTTGGTCAGCGCGGAGGCTTCGACAGTGACGACCACGGCTCCGTCGCGCGGTGACGGCTCGGTGAAGTCCGCGTACCGCGGCGGCTGGCCCCACGCTTCGACGACTGCTGCCTTCATGGGTCTCCTGAAGTTTCCAAAGATATGGTTTCTACAGAAACTATATGCCTGAATCCGGGCCGGTGGCAAGATGGTTTCCGTGAAAACCAAGGCGGAGCTCGTCGACGAGATCAACGCCTTGATCGGCGCGGTCGGGGACAAGTTCGACGCCGAAGAGGGCGACCCCGAGCGCGACTATGTGGTCGAGCACATTCCGAAGCGTCTGGCGGGCGTCGCGCGCAGACTGCCGACGCTGAGCATGCACCTGCTCGCGCACATCGCCGAGGGTCCGGTCAGCGTCGTCGGCCTGGCCGCGCGTGCGGATCAACTCAAAGGCACGGTGTCCAAACATGTTCAGCGGCTGGTCGAGGCCGGACTCGTCGAGCGCACCCCGATTCCGGGCAATCGCAAAGAGGTCACCCTGAGCCTCACCGCCGACGGGCGGGTCGTCGCGGATGTCCACGAGAAGCTGCACGTCGAAATGAAGCGCGGCGTCGCCGACTTCCTGTCCCGCTACAGCAACGCGGAGTTGTCCGTACTTGCCAAAATGCTCTCCGACTTCTTGGCCGCGGAGAAAGTCGGCGTGCGGATAGTGCCAGCGTCGGAATAACCGGCAGGTCGCCGCGGTCGTATCCCGCATGGCTAAGGCAGTGCAGTTCGACTCCTACGGCGGCATCGATGTACTCGAGGTTCGCGACATTCCGAAACCCGTGCCCGGCGCGGGCGACGTGCTGGTCGAGGTG
>DATJIX010000044.1:0-3011 GCA_035492865.1 Mycobacterium sp.
GGCGGTGGTGGCGCCGCGCACCAGCGTCGGCGCAGGCGGCAACTACTACAACAATTCGCAGAAGGCGCTGAAGCGAATGAACAAGATGTTGACGAAGCTGGCGCTGATCAACCCGCGTCGCGCGGCGAAGTAGCACCGCCCCCGATCCACGAAATACCGCACCCCCCGTTCACCTGCACGTCACCTTGGCGTACACGCGCGTCGATATTTTCTGCAGGTGACTCTGGATTCGCACGGCTACCGCGTCCACGACGATGACGATGACGATCCGATTCTGCTTGGTGCCGACGGGGTTCCCGTTGACACGTGGCGGGAGAACTACCCATACGACGAGCGCATGTCGCGCGACGAGTACGAGGAGCAGAAGCGGCTGCTGCAGATCGAACTCCTGAAGCTGCAGAAGTGGAGCCAGGCCAACGGCCACCGGCACGTGATCGTGTTCGAAGGCCGCGACGCCGCAGGCAAGGGCGGCACCATCAAGCGGTTCATGGAGCACCTCAACCCGCGCGGCGCCCGCGTCGTCGCCCTGGAAAAGCCGACCGAGCGCGAGCGCACGCAGTGGTATTTCCAGCGCTACGTCCACCACCTGCCCGCCCATGGCGAAATGGTGATGTTCGACCGGTCCTGGTACAACAGGGCGGGCGTGGAGCGGGTGATGGGCTTCTGCAGCGCCAAGCAGCACGCGGAGTTCATCCGCCAGGTGCCGCTGTTCGAGCAGATGCTGGTCAACGACGGCATCAGCCTGACGAAGCTGTGGTTCTCGGTGTCGCCGGCCGAGCAACGGACTCGGTTCACGATCCGCCAGGTCGATCCGGTGCGACAGTGGAAGCTGTCTCCGACCGACCTTGCCTCGCTGGACAAATGGCAGGACTACACCGCGGCCAAAGAAGACATGTTCACGTGGACGGACACCGAGGTGGCGCCGTGGACCGTGGTCAAGAGCAACGACAAGAAGCGCGCCCGCGTCAACGCGATGCGCCACGTGTTGAGTAAGTTCGACTACGACAACAAGGACCATGAGGTGGTCGGCCGACCGGATCCCCTCATCGTGGGACGCGCTCTGGCCGACTGAGGCCAGCGCGTCCTGCCCGGTAGGAGGACGCGTGCGGTTCGTGGCGACCATGTTGCTGTGGGTCGTCACCACGGTTGCGCTGGCGGCGGCGATCCCCGCGATGTGGGTGCAGAAGAACATCGTCGACGCGGACGGCTACGCGGCGTTCGCGAGGTCGGCGGCCAAGGACCCCAAACTGCAGCAGGCGATGGCGTCCGAGCTGACCACGCAGATCGTGTCGCTGGGGTCCAACGAGGGCTATCACCTCAACCCGGACCTGGTGCGTGGAGTGACCTCGGCCTACACGCAGAACGCCGGTTTCCCAGGGCAATTCGCGCAGGCGAACCGGATTGTGCACACGTGGATGTTCACCGACGAGATCCACCGTCAGGACGGCACCGACGATCGATGGCTGATCGACGTGGCACCGATGCTTTCGGACCCGTCGCTGAAGGAGTCGTTGGGCAACCTCAACCTCGACGTGCCCGCCACGCTGACGGTGCCCATCACCGTCCATGAAACGGCGGGGATGCAGCCAGGACAGTTGCGAATGTTGTCGAGGTGGGGACCGTGGGTGAGCATCGGTGCGGCCGTGCTGACCGGGGTGTTCGCGTTGTTGACATTGGCGGCTGCCCGCAGGCGCGGGAAAGCGCTTGCGGCGCTCGGTGTTTCGGCGCTACTCGTGGGCGCCGCAGGCTGGGCCGGCCTGGAGGTGGCGCGCCGCTTCGTGAACTCCGCGCTCGACCGCACGGCAGGCGACATCCGACAGGTCGCCGACGCGATGGTCAACCACGCCGAGAACAGCATGCATCAGTGGCTCAACCTGACGCTTGCCGCGGGTGGTGCGCTGGTGCTGTTGGGAGTGCTGACCTCGATGCTCGGCGGACTGCGCCGACGGGAGTAGTAGCGTCTTGCCATGCCATTCGTGACGGACATCGTGGGTCCTCAGCGGCCCGTCCTGACGTGGCCGTCGCTCGATCCCGGCACGCTGCGCCGCACCAGCACCATCGACACCCACCCTGCCGGTGCCGGCAAGTCCACCGTCGACTTGCGAGCGCGTGACGTCGTGGGGGGCCACGCCATCGACGTGCTCGGCGAGGTTGGGGTGCATGCGCACCTCACCGACCGGGTCATCGACGACATCGGCTCTGACGCGGATGACGACCGCCTTGCGCAACTGGTGGGCAGCCGGGTGGGCCCAGGGTTCCGCTCGACCGTCGGCAGGCTGCTGCCCGTCGAGACCGAGCGAGCCAGCCTGCTGCACCTGCTGCTCGACGACTGGGTCGGCGCGGCGCTGGTGTCCGGCTACTCCGTTCAGCACGCGGCGATCAATCTGGGCATCGAGGAGAAGCTGCCGCCGGGCGTCGCCGACAACATGGCAGGCATCTGTGCGGGATTCGCCGCCGATGCATCGTTGGTCCCGTATGCCAAGCAGCACAACACAATTCCGTCGGTGCACGGCCCGATCGCGCCGCCGCTCGACCTCGGCGGGCTGCATGCTGTCGAACCATTGCGTGCCCACGGCATGCGCCGGTTCCGCCGGCTCGACCTACATCCGGCCTGCGCCGCATCCGCCGACTTCGACGCGCACTTCCGCGACAGCCACGTCGACGGCGAAGGCGTGGAAACCATCGTGCACGAGTACACGGTGGCAGGCACGGTCGACACGTCGACGCGGACCATCACCGCTGTCACGGCAAATGTCCAGGTGCTGCCGTGGCAGGAATGCCCTGGCGCCATCGGAAGCGCGGCGAGGGTACGGGGGATGACGCTGGCGGAGCTGCGCGGACGCATCCGCACCGAGTTCGTCGGCACCAGCACGTGTACGCACCTCAACGACACGTTGCGGGCGATCGGAGATCTGGACGCGCTGTTCGACCTCAGGGCTCGATGACGTGTGACGGGTCGGGCCTGCGCTCCGGCGGGCCTTGGCTGTAGTCGCCCCATGGTCCGTCGCGGC
>DATJIX010000045.1:0-13211 GCA_035492865.1 Mycobacterium sp.
GACAACGCGAGAGTGGAGCAGCTGCTTACCGAAAAGCCGCTGGCGTCATGCTGATTCAACGCGCTACGTTGCTCGACGGCACCGCCACTGACATCCGCGTCGATGAGCGCATAGTCGAGGTCGGACGTCTGCAGCCCGACAAGGGTGAGTCGGTGCTCGACGCCGCCGGTGCAACGGTCATCCCCGGCCTGCACGACCATCACGTTCATCTGCGCTCCGCGGCCGCGGCACTGACCTCGGCGCGCGTGGGGCCCGGCGAGGTGCGCGGTCGTGAGGACTTGGCGCGCGCGCTGGCCAACGCTCCGGTCGGCAGTGACGGCTGGGTCAGGGCCGTCGGCTACCACGAGGCGGTCGCCGGACCGCTCGACCGCAATGTGCTCGACGAGGTGTCGCCGCAGGTACCGGTCCGCGTGCAGCACCGCAGCGGCGTGCTGTGGACCCTGAACTCGGCGGGGCTGGCCATGGTGGGACTGGCCGATCACGCCGACGGTCGGCTGCGCAGCGCCGACCGCAGCTGGTCGGACACGTTGCAGCGCGACGAAAGCGGACTGTCTGAGGTCAGCCGCCGGCTGGCCGAATACGGCGTCACCGGCGTCACCGATGCGACGCCGGATTTCGAAGTCAGCGACGTCGTCAAGCTGATGCAGGCACACCGGCACGGCGAACTCCTGCAGCGCGTGCACTGCCTTGCGCCTGGCAAGCGCATCCTGCACGACGGCGATCTCGACCTCGACGAACTCACGGCGTGGATCGCCGAACGCCATGCAGAAGACGCCCCGGTCGCGGTGCACTGTGTCACCGCCGCGCAACTCGTCGTAACCCTCTCGGCGCTACGGGAAGCGGGCACGCACCCGCACGACCGCATCGAACATGCGGCCGTAGTGCCCGACGACTCGATCGCCGACCTCAAGAGCCTCGGCGTCACCGTCGTGACCCAGCCGAACTTCGTGGCCGAGCGCGGTGACCAGTACCTGACCGACGTCCCGGCCGCGGAGCACCATGAGCTGTGGCGGCTGGCCTCCCTCATCAAGGCAGGCGTGCCCGTTGCGCTGTCATCCGACATGCCGTTCGGTGAGGGCGACCCGTGGGCGACCATGCGCGCCGCCGTGCACCGAACCACCGCAACCGGAGCCGTCCTCAGTCCCGACGAGTGTGTCTCGGCGCGTGAGGCTTTGACGATGTTCTTTGGCACCTCGGCCGCGCCCACCCGGCCCCGCGCCGTTGCGAAAGGCCAGCCCGGCGATCTGACTCTGCTGGCCGCACCGCCGAACCAGGTGCTCGAGGAGTTGGACGCGCAGCAGGTGACCACCACCGTTGTGGCGGGCCAGCTGGTTTTCGAACGCTGATCGCCGCCATTGACTAGAAGCGTTGGCGAGTCCTAGAGTCTGATTTGCAGAAATAATTTCCTCAGTACGGAAGATGGTCAGTCACCGGCAGAACAGGGAGACAGCAGTGCGCATCAGACATCTTGGGATCGTCGTCCAGGACCTCGAGCGAACCGCCGAGTTCTACGAGAACGTCTTGGGCTTCAAGCGTCTTGGAGACGCAAGAACCCCCGGCCACTACCCTGGCAAGGCCCTCGACCTCAGCGACGGCGAGGTGAATTACTCGCTGCTGCAGCCGAACCCGGAGATCGAGCGTTCCGAGTGGACCTACGGCGCGATGGGCCCCAACCACATCGGTGTGACGATCGAGGACACCGGCGCCGTGGTGCGCGCGCTCAACGACCGCGGCATCGAGGTCTACGGTGCAGAACAGGCTGACCCGCCGCGGTTCTTCAAGTTCCGTGATCCGGACGGTGTCGAGGTCGACGTCGCCACGCCGGAGCGTGGCTGGAAGTTCTGACCGCCAAGGGTCGCTCGCTTCCGCCGCTGTGGCTGGTCGGCACGGTCGCCGGCATCTTCCTGCTCCAGGTCGCGGTCACTCTGGCCCGGCCGGTGTCGACCTACCGGCTGCTCGCCCTCGGCGCAGACGGCGCCACCGTCGGCGTGACGGCCGCGTGCTTCGCCGTCCCGCCGATCGTGCTGGCCGTCGGTTTCGGGCGGTGGACCGAGCGGCACCACCCCGCGATCCTGCTCGGCCTCGGTCTCGGGATCGGGGCCGCCTCTGCGTTCGCTCTGGTTGTTGCAGAGCAGATTTGGGCCATCGCGCTAGCCACCACCGCACTCGGCATCGGGCATACCTCGGCGACGATCGGCGGGCAGAGCATCATGGCCCAGGCCGACAGTTCGATTGCGCGCATCGGCAGGTTCGGCACGCTCACCACGGTGTCGGCGCTCGGCCAGATCGTCGGACCTGTGGTCGGCGGCGTGATCATCGGCCACACCGAACAGCCCAGCGTCTCCTCGACGTCGTCCGCATTGTTGGTCGCGGCGTGGGCGTTCGTCGCGGCCCTGCCTGCCGCCGCCATCGCGATGCGCACCCGGATCCAGTCCTCGACGGTGCGCGAGGGCAAGGCCGAACGGGTGTGGGGTCTGCTGCGCAGAAAAGGGATGACAGCGGCCCTGATGACCAGCTTCTCCGCGAAGAGCGGTGTCGACCTGCTGTTGGTCTACGTCCCGCTGCTCGGCGTCGCCGTCGGTCTGACCTCGTCGCAGGTGGGCATCCTTCTCGGCATCAGTTCCAGCGGGGCCTTATTGGCACGGGCCGCGACGCCTTTCTTCGTCCGCCGGATCCCGAGTGTGCGCCTCACCGTGGTCGCGACGACCATCGCCGCGTGCTGTCTCCTCGTGCTCGCGGTCAGCGGCAACCTGGCGCCGATGATGATCGCGATGTCGGTGCTCGGCTTCGCGCTCGGCCTGTCGCAGACCACCACCATGGACTGGGTCGTCAACCTGGTCGACGACACCAGCCGCGGCTCGGCGCTCGGGCTTCGGGTTGCGACCAATCGCGTCGGGCAGGCGTTCATCCTCGCGGTCGCCGGCGCGATATCAGGGCTGTGGGGCGTCGAGGCGGCCTTCGTGCTGCTGGCCGTCGTCATGCTCGCGACCGCGGCATCGGGCGCCGCAAGCGCGCACCGTGGTGCTCAGTCCGCGGGGGCCTGAGCGGCGCCAGGCGACATCGGCGTCCGCGAGATCGTCTCGATCATCAGCTCGCCGATACGGGTAATCCGTTGCGCGCTAAGCCGACTCGTCGGTGCGGCCACCGCGATCGCAGCCGGTCGGCCCGCGAAGTCGCGGAAGGCAACGGCCACCGAGCCGACGTCCTCCTCCGTCTCTCCCGCGTTGACCGCGTAGCCGCGCGCCCTGGCCTTGGCTACTTCCTTGAGCAGCTTGGCCTGGGTCGTGATCGACTTGTCCGTGCGTGCGGGAAATGGCTCGGCCGACGTCGGGTACAGCCTGCACAGCGCCTCGTCGGTCATCTGAGCCAGCAGCGCTTTCCCCAGCGAGGTGCAATGTGCGGGGGCCAGCGTTCCCGTCCGTGCGACGACGCGCAGCGCCCGTTCGGACTCCACCCCGTCGACGTAGCGGACCTGGTTGCCCTCCAGCGCACCGAGATGAACGGTCTCACCGGTTTCGGCGGCCAGTTCCTCCATTGCCGGCCGGGCCTGCTCACGAACATTGAGCGAGCCGACAACGGCCAGCCCGACCTCGACCAGAGCGGGCCCCGCGACGTATGCGCGCGTGACGGGTTCCTGTTGGACGAATCCGTGGTGAGCGAGCATCGCAAGGAGTCGGTGAGCGGTCGAGTGCGCCACCCCCAGGTACTTGCAGGCGTCCGTGAGCCGGACCCTGGGCTGCTCGCGGAACAGCAGCAGCAAGAGCAACGCGTTGTTGACCGAGGCGATCGGATAGGCGGGGCCGCCGGTTTCGCTCTCCGGTCGCGTCTTCTGCATAGAAGAATCGTACCGTCACACCGGTACCTGGAGTCCGCCGCCGCAACATGCCGCGTGGCATGCAAAAAGTGACGCTTGACACATCGGTGCGGTCGCCATAGGTTTTCTCACAGCAGAAGATGTTTCCGTCTTGAAGACATCCACTAAGAGGTCTGCATGGAACACGAGATCGCCCGGCGCACCAGCGACAGTGGAGCAGATGCCGCCGAAGAGCTCGAAGCCGAGCCCAGCCCGGCCGACGATCGCGACCACGAACGCGAAGCCCGACTGACCCGCCGCGTCCATGTGGTCCTGGGCTTGGTGATAGCCGCGCTCGGCGCGTGGCTTCTCTATAAGAGCCGCACCGAACTGGAGTTCCGCGGTGCGAACAACGAGCCAGGGCCCGGCTATCTTCCGGTGCTGCTGACCATCTGCCTGATCGGCCTCGGCCTTGCGCTGTCGGCGGTGTGGTTGTGGGGTCCGCAGGCGCGCAGCGGCGAGGCGCCCACCCTCTCACTGTCGGTACGTGGCATCGGCCGCGCCCTGCTGGTGTGGCTCGCACTGGCGGTCTGCGCATTCCTGATCGAACCGCTCGGTTTCCTGGTGGCCGGCGAGGTGCTGGTTCTGCTGGTGATCGTCGTCATCGAACGGATCCGGTCCATCCCGCTGATCATCACGCTGGTGCTGCTACCGCCCGCGATGTACTTCCTGTTCGACACCCTGCTCGAGGTGCAACTCCCGGGAGGAACCCTGTGGTACTGAACGGCTTTGGGGCCAACCGGTGAACGCGCTCGAGGGCCTGCTGCACGGGCTGGAGTCCGCGATCACGCCCACCAACCTGTTGTGGCTCATCGTCGGATGTCTGCTCGGCACGCTCGTCGGAATCCTCCCGGGACTGGGGCCACCCGCCACGATCGCGATCCTGTTGCCGTTGGCCACGGGGTTCAACCCCGCCACCGGTCTGATCATGATGGCGGGCATCTATTACGGCGCCAAGTACGGCGGCTCGACGACATCGATTCTGCTGAACATCCCCGGCGAGTCCTCGTCGGTCGTCACGTGTATCGACGGCTACGAGATGGCCAAACAGGGCCGGGCGGGGAAAGCCCTTGGCATCGCGGCCATCGGGTCGTTCGTCGCGGGCACTCTCGGCGTGATCGGGCTGACCTTCCTCGCTCCGCTGGCCGCCGACGTCGCCGTCAACTTCGGCCCACCGGAGTACTCGGCGCTGATGGTGTTCGCGTTGTTGTTGGTGATCATGCTGGCGGGCGATTCCATGCTCAAGGGCTTCATCGCGATGTTCATCGGTCTCTTCCTGTCCACCATCGGCACCGACTTGTTCTCCGGCGCACAGCGGTTCACCGGCGACCAGATCGAACTCGCCGGCGGCATCGAATTCATCGCCCTGTCTGTCGGCATCTTCGCCGTCGGCGAGGTCTTGATCAACATCGAGGACAAGACCGAGAAGCAACTCTTCAAGGTGCCAAGCAAGATGCGCGAACTGTTGCCGTCACGGCAGGACATCAAGAAGTCCACACCGGCCATGCTGCAGGGCGGCATCGTCGGCTTCCTGATCGGCATTCTGCCCGGCGCAGGCTCGACGGTCGCGTCGTTCGTCTCCTACATCATCGCCAAGAAGATGTCGAAGACGCCCGAGGAGTTCGGCAAGGGGTCGATCGAGGGCGTGGCCGCACCGGAGGCCGCGAACAACTCGGAGACCGGCGGTGCGATGGTCCCGCTTCTGACCATGGGTATCCCCGGATCCGGCACGGGCGCAGTGCTTCTCGGTGCACTGGTGCTCTACGGGCTCAACCCCGGTCCGCTGCTCTTCCATGAGCATGCCGACGTGGTGTGGCCGATCATCGCCAGCATGTACCTGGGCAACATCGCCCTGCTGGTGATGAACCTGCCGATGGTGCCGTTCTTCGCGAAGCTGTTGAACACGCCGTACAAGGTGCTCTATCCGGCGATCCTGTTGATCTCGGTGGTCGGCGTGTACAGCGTCAATTTCTCGATCTTCGACGTCGGAATGCTGGTGGTGTTCGGACTTCTCGGTTACGTGATGCGCAAGCTCGACATTCCGCCCGCCCCTTTGGTTCTCGCGTTTGTGCTCGGACCGATCGCAGAGAACGCCATCCGGCAGTCACTGCTGCTGTCGAACAACAGCCCGATCATCTATCTGCAGCGACCCATTTCGGCGACTCTGATCGGCCTGGCCGTCGTGTTGCTCGTGGTATTGGCCTTCGGCCGTGGCCGCAAGGTGCGCGAACAGGTGGTGGAGATCGATGCATAAGTCAGCTCGCCGGTCCTCTAGGAAGGAAACGGACATGTTCCGAATCAGGCAACTCTTCACCGTGGTCATTGCGGTGCTGTCGTTGGTCGCGCTCGCCGCATGCGGCAGCTCGGGTGGTGGCGGCGGCAAGTCAGGTCCGGTTGAGGTCGTCACGCACAACGCCGTCGGCGGCGGCAGTGACGTGTTCACTCGCCAGATGATCAAGGTGATGTACGAGAACAAGATCATCGACACCAACTGGCCGGTCCGCAATGTCCCGGCAGGCGATTCGATCGGCGCGATGTCGTACATGATCGACAAGAAGGGCAACGCGGGGCTGCTGGCGCAGGTGACGCCGACTTGGCTGGCCACCCCGATGACCGTCGCGAACGCGAAGGTCAGCCTGGCCCAGCTGACCCCAATCTCCTTGGTGGCCACTGAACCTCAGGTCATCGTGACGAACGCCAAGTCTCCGTTCAACACGTTCGCCGACTTCGTGGCCGAAGCGAAGAAGACGCCGGACACCCTGGTACAGGCCGGAGGATCCAGCACCGCCAACGATGCGCTGACCCGACTCGTGTTGCAGGACGGCCTCGGCGCCAAGTGGAAGTTCCTGTCGTTCGAAGACACCGGATCACGTATCACCGCATTGCTGCGCAACGACGCCAACATCATGCTCGGCAGCGCATCCGACGTCTCGGAGCAGGTGAAAGCCGGACAGCTCAAGGTGATTGCCGTCATCGGTAACCAGAAGCTGGAGACCTTCCCGGACGTCACCACTACCCAGGAGCAGGGCATCGACACGTCGAAGGTGCCCGTTCAGTTCCGCGCCGTGATGGGTGCACCGGACATGCCTGCCGACGCCGTGCAGAAATATCAGGACGACTTGTCGAAGATGGTCGAAACCGAAGACTGGAAGAACCTCATCAAGGAAGACGGCCTGGTGACCCAGAACCTCCAGGACGACAAGTTCTCGGCGTATCTAAAGGAACAGACCGACATCGTCGGGGGCCTGCTGCAGGGACTCGGCCTTAGGAAGGATCAGTGACGGCCGGCGGTCCGACGTCGGCGCTGGCGACGTTCGTCGCTGAGCAGAAGTCCGGGCAGATCCCCGAACCTGTCCTGCATGCGGCGCGGCGCGCGCTTGTCGACCACATCGGGGTGGCGGTTGCGGGGTCGGCCGACGACGCCACCCGGCGGGCCCGCGATGCCATCGCCGCCAGCGAAACTGGCGGGGGTGCAACAGTTGTCGGTGTGGGCATGCGGGTCTCGCCGCCCTTCGCGGCGTTCCTCAATGCGTTCGCGTCGCATGTGCTGGATCTCGACGACGTCTACAACCCACCTGGTACGACCGTGCACGGCAGTTGCTCGGTGTGGCCCGCGATCCTCGCTGTGGCGGACAACCGGCCGGTCAGCGGTTGTGACGCACTGGCCAGCTTCGCGCTCGGGTTCGAAGTGGAGACCCGGGTCGCACACGCCGCGGGCCAGACCCACTACGACGCGGGCTGGCATGTGACGGGAACGTCCGGTCATGTGGGCGCGGCTGCCGCGGCCGCGCGCACCATGGGTCTCGACCGTGACCAGATCGAGCACGCGATGGCCGCGGGCGCCACTCAGGCGGCAGGGCTGCGGATCATGGCGGGCAGCGACCTCAAGAGCATGCACCCGGGCAAGGCCGCGATGGACGGCGTGTTGGCGGCGACCCTCGTCGAGCACCAGCTGACAGCCAGTGCCAAGGCGCTCGAGGGCGACTTCGGCTACCTCGCGGTGATGAGCGCTGCGCCCGCACCCGAGAAGATCACCGCCGGGCTTGGCCAGAGCTGGAACCTGACCAGCAACGGGCACAAGCTCTATCCGAGCGGCTCACTGACCCACCCGATGGTCGACGCGGTGATCGCGTTGGTCGCCGAAAACGACCTCGCACCAGGCGATGTCACCGTCATCGATGTGCGAGTTTCTCCGCCTGCTGCGCGATTCACGGACCGTCCCAAGCCGACCACACCGATGGAGGCCAAGTTCAGCCTGCGGCACTGTGCGGCCGCGGCGGTGGTGTTCCGCAGGCTCGGCACCAGCGAGCTGGCAGCCGAGGTGCTGGCCCGGCCCGACGTGGTCGATCTGCGGGACCGGGTGAAAGTCGTCGCCGACCCCGCGATCGGAAAGCAGGACGCCGACGTCGAGATCACGCTTGCGTCGGGCCGGACGCTGTCCGCCGAGGTGCGCGGCAACCGCGGTACGCCGTCGGCTCCGCTCGGCGACGACGAACTCGCCGCGAAGTTCCGCGAGCTGGTCGGACCCGTGCTTGGCGCCGAGCGCGCCGAGCGGCTACTTGACACCTGCTGGCGCATCGACGAGCTTCCCGATGTTTCGGTGCTGCTGGAGCAGACCGTTCCTGCAGATGGCTGAGATCGCCCTCGTCACGGGCGCGGGCAGCGGGCTCGGTGCGGTCATCGCCGAACACCTTGCGCGCGCGGGACTTACGGTCGCGGTTAACACCCGTGCGCACACCGAGAAGGCGGATGCGGTGGCCGCGGCCATCCGCGCGGACGGCGGGAGCGCGTTCGCCGTCACCGCCAACGTCACCGATCCGGCGGCGGTGCGACGCATGTTCGACGCCGTCGCCGATCGTGGCTCCTTGCGGGTGCTCGTCAACAACGCGTCGTACCGCCCCCGGCAGCGCGTCCGGACGATCACCGAGGACGATTGGCATCAGGTTCGTTCGGTCACCCTCGACGGTGCATTCCGCTGCATCCGCTCAGCGCTGCCGGCGCTCATTCCGGGTGGACGGATTGTCAACATCCTCGGCCGCAACGCGTTGGCAGGCGACCCGGAGCGCGTACACCTCTCGGCGGCCAAGCATGGGCTGCTCGGGTTGACGCTTGCACTTGCGGCGGCGCTGCGCGACGACGGAGTGGCGGTCAACGCGGTCTCGCCGGGTGTCGACACCGACGGCCCAGAGCTGGACAGGTGCCGGGCCGAGATCGCTTCTCAGGTAACGCGGTTGGCCTTCGTCGATGCCAACGACGTCACCGGCACCGTTGTCCGCGTCGACTGCGACGGGTCCGTCGTCAGCGCTCCGACGGCGTGGTGAGCGCCAGCATCGCCTCGACGTCGCCGCCGTCATGCAACGCAAAGACGCTGTCGGCCAACCTTTCCGCGCGATCACGGCCCAGGGGTCCGTCGGCCAGACCATGGAACTTGTCTCGCAACTCGTCGTCGGTCAGCCGGTTTCCGGGTGTGCCACGCGCGTGATCGACCCAGGTTTGCACGGTCTCACCGGTTTCGGTGAGCGCGGTGGCGCCTGCCTGGGTATGGGGGACGTCGGCATCGGCGACGATCTCGATGCGGGCCATCAAATCGCGGACGTCGGTGCGCATGACCGCGGAGTCGGAGAACTCGGCTTCGCCGGCGCGGCCGTCCAACAGCGCGATGGAGCACGCGAATGTCACCGAGAACTTTCCCTCCAAACCCGTTCGGGGATCGGTCTTTCCGGTCAGCTCGAGCACCAGCGGGTGCACCCGCAGCTGGATCTTCTCGATGCTTCCCGCGGTGAGGCCACGACGGACGGCCAGGTCGCGCACAGCGTCGATGGCCGGGTGGATCACCACGCCGCACGCGTATGGCTTCACCCCGTTGTCGAAGATCTGCCAGCGCTGCCCGAGCCCGTCAACCAGATCGGCGGCCGTGCTGGCCGACGACATCACCGCGAACATGCCGCGGCGACCCTGCAGCGGATCTGGCGCACCGGTGAATCCGCCCGCCGCGAGGAGCCCCGCCCAGACGCCCGACGCGGCGGCGTGGCCGGCGTGGAACGGCTTGGTCATGGTGCCGAACTGCTCGCGGTGGCCCGCCGCTTGTGTCGCGGCGATGCTGAGGCAATGCGTGGCCGTGACGCCGGTCAAGCCGAGCAGCCTGATCGCCACCGTCGCCGACGCGAGCGCGCCGGTGGTGCCGGTCATATGCCAGCCTGCGTCATAGTGCTCCGGGTACAGCGCGTTGCTGGCCCGTGCGGCCAGCTCGTAGCCGAGCGCATGCGCGGCGAGCAATCCGACTCCCGTCGCGCCCCGCCATTCCGCCAGTGGCGTGCCCGCGGCGTACAGCGGCGTGGTCGGATGAAGAATGGTCGGCACGTGGGTGTCATCGAAATCCAACGCATGACAGGCGATTCCGTTGACAAGCGCGGCATCGGTGACGCGCAGTCGCTGCGCCGTGCCCAGTGCTCTGGCCTGCTGTTCGCCACCCATAACAAGGCACTGCTCCCTGGCGATTCGCGCCGCAGGCTCCACAGCGCCCGCGACGGCGAGGCCGACATGGTCGAGCAGGCACCTGGTGCTCTCGTGCAGCACGTCGGCAGGGATCTCCGCGGCGGAGGTGTGGCACACGAAGTCGAGGAGCGTGCGTGTCTCGACCGAGGTGCGATCGTCATAGCCTCCGGCGGATGGTGCCATGTAGTCTGTATAACAGAATTTCTTTCCGTATTACAGACGGGAGGCCAAGGTGGGCGAACGAATTCCGGTTAGCGCCGCCCTGGCCGCCTTCGCGTCCGATGTGCGGGTCGAGAATCTTCCCGAGGAGGTCGTGCACCAGGCCGTCCGCTGCCTCGTCGACTGGCTCGGCTGCACCATCGCCGGTGCGGCCACGCCGGAATGCGGCCGGGTCCGCGCCGCGATCCGTGCCATGGACCCCGACGGCTCACGCGCGGCGGGCATTGTCGGGACTCGAGAGCGCGCCGGGGCCGGACAGGCGGCGCTGGCCAACGGCATCGCCGCGCACGTGCTGGACTTCGACGACACGTTCAACCCGGATCGGACCACCATCCACGGCAGCGCGCCGCTGTGGCCTGCGATCGTCGCGGCCGGCGAGCTGGTCCCGGTTTCCGGCAGGCTCGCCGTTGAGGCTTTCGTCGCGGGCTTCGAGGTGCAGACCCGCGTGGCGATCGCCGCGGGACCCGGCCACTACGACGTCGGCTGGCACGTCACCGGGACGGTCGGACACATCGGTGCCGCGGTGGCCACGGCGCGAGTGCTCGGCTTGTCAGTCGAGCAGACGCTCGCGGCCCTCGGCACCGGTGCCACGCAGTCGGCCGGTATGAAGGTGGTCTACGGCTCGATGGGCAAGTCGCTACACGCGGGCAAGGCCGCCATGGACGGCCTGCTGTCCGGTTTCCTCGCCCGCGACGGCTTCACTTCGAGCCCCGAGTCCGTCGAAGGCCATCGCGGATTCCTGCATCTGTTCTCCCCGGACCCCATGCCCGAGCGGGCGGTCGAGGGCCTCGGCACCCGCTGGTATCTGCCGCGCGACGGGTTCAAGCCGTACGCCTGCGGCTCGCTGACCCATCCGCCCGCGCAGGCGCTTCTCGAGCTGCGGTCCGAGCATGGCCTGAACGCCGAGGACGTCGCGTCCGTCGATGCCTACGTTCACGACTACGTGAAGTCCACCACCGGGTTGGCGGAGCCGCGCAGCGGGCTGGAAGGCAAGTTCAGCATCTACCACGTGCTCGCGGTCGCTCTGGCGGACGGCGCGGCCCTGCTCGAGCAGTTCACCGACGAGCGCGTCGCCGATCCAGAACTGGCGCGGCTCCGCGAGCGAGTGAAGGTCCACACCGACCCGACGCAGAGCAAGGACTCCGCCAGGGTGGTGCTGACGCTGCGCGACGGGCGAACGCTCGACCGGCACATCGCGCACAACCTGGGCACGCCCGACAACCCGATGACCGATCGGCAGCTCCAGGACAAGTTCATCGCATTGGCGTCGCCGGTACTCGGCCCCAGTCGCGCCGCCGAGCTGGCCCAGAGTTGTTGGAAGCTAATCGAAATCGATGACATTCGAGCGCTTCTGCGACTGACCGAGGCCGCCCCCGTCAACGGTTCGGGTTCCTGAGCGGAATCGTTGCAGCAAGCCTGGTGCCCAGGCCGCGTGGGCTGAGCACGTCGAAGCGACCGCACCCCCCATCCCGTTGTCACGGATTGTCAGAAGCAGACTTCCGGTCTCAACACCGACGCGTACGGTGATTCTCGACGCGCCTGCGTATTTCGCGGCGTTCGTCAGAGCTTCTGCCACAACGTAGTACGTCGACTATCGCACCGACGACCTCTTTGAGTTGCCCGGACAGCCTGGCGAGGTCAGTGGCCCGTACCCCTTCCGGGCGCAGATATGCCGACACAGCCCCGTGACGAGGAACGATGTCGTCGAACCCCGCATCATGCAGACGGCGGAAGAGTTCGCCTTGCACGGCGAACAGGAGCCGACCGGCTCTCGTCGTCCGCCACGGGGCTAGGCTGCCGCCGGCTCGAATACATCTCGTAGTAGCGCGCACTGGCTCTTGAAAAACGACCGCGACACTTCGGCTTTCGGCACAATCCCATCGAAGCCGTGGAATGCGCCGGGCACGACCTCGACCTCGCAGGGCACACCCGCGGCCTTGAGCCGCTCGGCATAGGCAAGGTCCTCATCGTGAAACAGGTCGAAGGTTCCGACACCCAACCAGGCTGGCGGCAACCCGCTGAGGTCCTGACGCCGTGCGGGCACCGCCAGCTCAGGATCGGCGCCACCGAGGTAGGCCGACCAACCGTACTTGTTGCTGGACTGGTTCCACAGCCGCAGCCCTGGGTTGTCCAGTTCCCTGCGGTGCACTGTGCGGTCATCGAGCATCGGGTACACCAAAAGTTGTGCGGCGAGCGGGATTTCCCCGCGATCACGCGTGTGCAGGGCGAGTGCCGCGGCTAGCCCGCCGCCCGCACTGGCGCCGCCGATGGCCACCCGGGCGGGATCGACGGAGGGCAGCCGCACCAGCCACTGCAGCGCCGAGTAGCAGTCCTCCACGGGTCCGGGGTAGGGGTGTTCGGGCGCGAGCCGGTAGTCGACCGAGGCGACAGTGGCGCCGAGTTCACGTGCGAACCGTCGGCACAACGCGTCGTCCTGCGCGGCCTTCCCGATGACGTACCCGCCGCCGTGGATCCACAACAGCGCAGGCGCCTGACCCGTCACGCCGGTCGGCCGGAACAGCCGGATGCCGACGCCCGAAGGCAGCGTCAGCACCTCGATGTCGTCGGGCGTCTTGCGCCACAACAAGCGTTCGGACGCGCGGATGAACGGCACCGTCACGGGTGTGACGATCTGCTTGGGGAT
>DATJIX010000046.1:0-3683 GCA_035492865.1 Mycobacterium sp.
GCATCTGGAGATCGGCGACGTCCAGTTCCTCACCGTTGCCTTGCGCCATTACCTCGCACGCGGCCTGCCGTGGCTGGCCACGCTGCGTGCAGACATGTGGGACAACGGCGTGTTCCTGATCGTCAACGCGCTGTCGAACGGCGGCGCGGTACGCCTGTTGCGCGACGACGAAGCGGAACGGTCAACGCTGCTGCAATTGTTGGCCGCGGTGCCCGAGCACACCGATGACGACGACATCGTCGCCGGGGCAAGAGATTTGCGGTCGGTGCTGTCCGACTAGGTCGTCAGCTGGCGTCGAGATCGACGTTTTGGTGAGTTTCACTCGGACTTTTGCGCCCAAACGTGAGTTTCGGCGCAAAGCGGCTAGGCGTCGGGATCCGCGACGAGATCGCGACGAATGTCGGCGCCGGTACCGAGCACCAACATGATCAGTGTGAGCAGGGCTTCGTCGGCCAGACCCCCGGCGGGAAAGTTGTAGCGCAGCAGAACGTCGCCGGCCTTCTTGGAATTCTTCTTGGCGCCCGCACTCTTCTCCACCAAGGACACCGTGCCCAGCAGCGTGTTGCGGGCGTGCCTGGCGACCGTATTGCGAATCTTGGTGTCCACCGGCAGATCCCACGCCAGGATCTGGGTCAGCGACACCATGTCGAGCCCCTCGGCGATCGTCACCACCCGCAGCGAGGCGATCGTGTCGTCGTGGCGAAGGGTGAGCGCGCCGTCGTCCTCCCGCTGGAACGGCACGATGTCATCGAGCACAGCGGCGAGCCGCTCGTCAAGCGTCATCAGGCCCTTCCGAAGCGTCGGTTGCGGTTCACGTATTCCTCGCACGCCTCCCATAGATCGCGGCGGTCGTAATCCGGCCACAGCTTGTCCTGGAAAACGTATTCGGCGTAGGCGGCCTGCCAGATCAGGAAGTTGCTCGCCCGCTGCTCCCCCGACGTGCGGATGAACAGGTCGACATCGGGGATGTCGTCGCGATGCAGATGCTTGGCGAACATCGCCTCGCTGATCCGGTTCGGGTTGATCTTGCCGTCGACCGCCTCCTGCGCGAGTTCGCGGGCGGCCTCGACGATCTCGGTGCGGCCGCCGTAGTTCACGCAGTAGTTGATGGTGATGACGTCGTTGCCGACCGTCATCTGCTCGGCGATGTCGAACTCCTTGATGACGCTTCGCCACATGCGGGGACGTGAGCCGACCCAACGCATGTTCACGCCCATGTCGTTGAGGTTCTCGCGGCGCCTGCGCACCACTTCGCGGTTGAACCCCATCAGGAAGCGCACCTCCTCGGTGCTGCGCTTCCAGTTCTCGGTGGAGAACGCGTAGACCGTCAGGTGCTTGATGCCGATTTCGATGGCTCCGCAGGTGATGTCGATCAGCACCGCCTCGCCCATCTTGTGGCCCTCGGTGCGATGCAGGCCGCGCTGCGTGGCCCACCGGCCATTGCCGTCCATCACGACGGCGACGTGGTTGGGCACCTGGTCGGCCGGGATCTTGGGCGCGGCCGCCTTGGAGGTGTGCTGCGGCGGCCGGGCGAACCTGCCGTTGGTGTTCGGTGGCAGGTCCGGGAATACCACCGGCCAACTGGAGACGTCGGGAAAGGTCGGATAGTCGTCAGGCGCCGGGGGCAGCTGCGGGTAGGTCTCCTTGCCCCTCTTCAACGCCATGGCTGACATCCTGCCCGACCAGCGATACACGACGCTCGGCGACTGTGCGATCAACTCGGTAGGCGCGTTCGACCAGCGGCAATGTCCGCAGCTGGCGTTCCAGGTGCCACTGCAGATGCGCGGCCACCAGCCCGCTGGCCTGGCTGCGGTACGACGACGACGATGCCTGCGCATGCTCCCAGTCGCCGTCGTTGAGCGCGGCCATCAGGTCCAGCACGCCCTGCGGTGGGGTCGCCGACCCGGACGGGCGGCAGTGCACGCACACGCTGCCCCCGGCAGCAACGTGGAACGCGCGGTGCGGACCCGGCGCGGCGCAGCGGGCGCATGCGGTCAGCGCAGGCGCCCAGCCCGCGATTCCCATGGCGCGCAATAGATAAGCATCGAGCACGAGCTCGCGGGGGCGGCTGCCGTCGGCCACCGCCCGCAGGGCCGCCACGGTGAGCCGGTGCAGCGCGGGCACCGGGGCCCGCTCCTCTCCCGCCAGCCGCTCCGCGGTTTCCAGCACCGCGCACGCGCAGGTGTAGCGGCCGTAGTCGTTGACGATGTCGGTGGCGAACGCGTCGATGGCCTGCACCTGGGTGACGATGTCGAGGTTGCGGCCGGGATGCAGCTGAACATCGATGTGCGCGAACGGCTCCAGCCGCGCCCCGAACTTGCTGCGGGTGCGCCGCACACCCTTGGCCACCGCCCGCACCATGCCGTGGTCACGGGTGAGCAGGGTGACGATCCGGTCGGCCTCGCCGAGCTTGTGCTGGCGCAGCACTACCGCCCGGTCTCGATACAGCCGCATTAAGAAAGTCTCTCACCGTGATCTGACAGTTGCTGGGACGCAGCGCCGATATTCTCGTAACTGATGGTCGAGTCTTCCGGACGCAACGCCCGTTTTCCCACTATCACCAACCAGCTTTACCAGCTCGCCGCAGGCACCGTGACGTCGGATCAACTGGTACGGCGATCACTTGATGCCATCGACGCGAGCCAGTCGACACTCAACGCGTTCCGGGTGGTGTTGCGCGAGCGCGCACTGGCCGATGCGGCGGCGGCTGATCGCAAACGTGCGGCGGGCCAAGACCTTCCGTTGCTGGGTGTGCCGATCGCCGTCAAGGACGACGTCGATGTCGCCGGCGTGCCGACCCGGTTCGGCACCGACGGAATCGTCAGGGAGGCCGTGCAGGACGCCGAAGTGGTGCGCAGGCTGCGCGCCGCGGGCGCGATCATCGTCGGCAAGACCAACACGTGTGAATTGGGTCAGTGGCCGTTCACCAGCGGGCCGGGATTCGGGCACACCCGCAACCCGTGGTCGAGCGAACACACCCCCGGCGGCTCGTCGGGCGGAAGCGCGGCGGCCGTGGCGGCGGGGTTGGTGGCCGCGGCCATCGGTTCAGACGGCGCGGGCAGTGTGCGGATACCCGCGGCGTGGACGCATTTGGTCGGCATCAAACCGCAGCGCGGCCGGATCTCCACCTGGCCGCTGCCCGAGGCATTCAACGGCATCACCGTCAACGGGGTGTTGGCCCGAACCGTCACCGATGCGGCGCTGGTGCTGGACGCGGCGTCCGGCAACGTGCCAGGTGACCTGCATCAGCCGCCGCCGGTACAGGTGTCGGACTTCGTCGCACAGGCTCCCGGCCCACTGAAGATCGCGATGTCGACCAAGTTTCCGTACACGGTCTTCAAGGCCAAGCTGCATCCGGAGATCCTGGCGGCCATGCAGACCGTCGCGGGTCAGCTCGAGGAACTCGGGCACACCGTCGTCGAGCGAGACCCGGACTACAACCTGCAGATGTCGTGGCATTTCCTGTCCCGGTCGACATCGGGACTGCTCGATTGGGCGGATCGGCTCGGCCCGAACGTAAACCTGGACAAGCGGACGTTGGCCAACACCAGGACCGGGTGGCTGATGTCGCAAAACACCTTGCGCAAGGCCCGCGCCCGCGAAGCGCGCTCCCAGCGCCGGATCGGGTGGACCTTCAATCTGTTCGACGTCGTGCTGGCGCCGACGACCGCGTTGCCGCCGCT
>DATJIX010000047.1:0-18520 GCA_035492865.1 Mycobacterium sp.
GTGCCGTGCCGACAGTGCACCGGCGATGGTATCGAGCATTCGGTTCAACGCCGTGCCCAGTTGACCGATCTCGGTGTCGGCGCCTGCCGGATCGACCTTGACGATCGGGCTGGGCAGCCGGACCTCACCGCGGTCGAGTTCAAGGTCGGCAACCTGTCGCGCTGCTTCGGAAACCCTTGACAGCGGGGCGAGTTGGCGGCGGATGATCAGGATGCCAACGGTGGTGCCGCCGATCAGTGCGACGGCCCCGATCACGCAGAAGATGACGAGAACCGACAGCAGGGTGTCGTCCACCTCCGCGGTCGGCAGCCCCGTCACGATCGTCTCGCCGGGGCCGCGGGCGTGCAACGCGACGACGCGATAACGGCCCAGCCCATCGAGTTGCACCGACACCGGGACCCGGCCAGGCGGGATGGCAGCCAGTTGTTGTGCTGCCCTGGAACTGATTTCGGCGCGAGTGCCGTCGGCGGTGATGACACCGGCGTCGACCGGCGTGCCATGCGATATCACCGCACCGACGGTGCGGGCAGCCTGCCCTGGCGCGTTGAGGAACGCCGGACCGGGACCGTAGTCGTCGTGAATGATGAGACGACGCCGAAACCCCGGCGGGTCAGGGAAACCGGGCATCGGACCCATACCCGGCGGCGGTGGTGGTGGGCCGAATTCGAACAACCCGACGGAGCGGTGGCCGGTTTCGGCCAACCGGTCATCGAGCTGGTTCATCAGAAACCGTTGCAGCGCAAGCTCGGTGCCCACCCCGATCGCCGCGCACACCAGCGCGAGCAGAACGATTTGAGAAGCCAGCAGCCGGGCACGCAGCGACCAGCTTCGCGGCGAGCGGAACCGGCTCCGGCCGCCGTTAGCGCGGGGGCTTGAGGACATAGCCTGCGCCGCGCAAGGTGTGGATCATCGGCTCGCGCCCGATATCGATCTTCTTGCGCAGATACGACACGTACAACTCGACGATGTTCGAGCGCCCGCCGAAGTCGTAACTCCACACCCGGTCCAGGATCTGCGCCTTGCTCAGTACGCGTTTGGAGTTGCGCATCATGAAGCGCAGCAGCTCGAACTCCGTCGCGGTCAGCGAAATAACCTCACCTGCGCGGGTGACTTCGTGGCTGTCCTCGTCGAGCACCAGATCACCGACGATGATCTTGGCGCCGCCCGTCTCACTCGTCACGCCGGTGCGTCGCAGCAGCGCGCGCAGCCGCAACACCACTTCCTCGAGGCTGAATGGTTTGGTGACGTAGTCGTCTCCGCCTGCGGTCAGACCGGCGATGCGGTCCTCAACGGAGTCCTTGGCGGTGAGCAACAGCAATGGCAGGCCGGGTATCTGCTCGCGCAGCTTGTGCAGCACGTCGAGCCCGCTCATGTCCGGCAGCAT
Source organism: Mycobacterium sp. (assembly GCA_035492865.1). Lineage (GTDB taxonomy): Bacteria > Actinomycetota > Actinomycetes > Mycobacteriales > Mycobacteriaceae > Mycobacterium. The sequence continues at coordinate 1,385 of DATJIX010000047.1, forward strand.
CACGTCGAGCACGACGACATCGGGCGGGGTCTCCTTGGCCGACGCGATGGCCGACGCGCCGTCGCCTGCCGTCGCGATCTCCCACCCCTCGTACCGAAGCGCCATGGACACCAGTTCCGCGAGCACAGGCTCATCATCGACGACCAGCACGTGAATGGGATTGCCGTCGGCTCGCCGCATCACAACGCGTCCGGGTTCGTTCTCGTTGACCGTGAAAGCGCTTGGACTGGACACACGCCCATTATTCGTGGCGCCCATAGGTCACGACTGTGCCCTATCTATGTGTCGGCTGTGAAGGCGCGTAGACATAACCGACGCTCAATGGACACACAGCCGATTCACACAAACGGATTGCACTGTGGTCGCATGACCACCGATCAGACCGGCGCCGAGCAACAGGTATGGGGTGCACCCCAACCCGCGCCCAAGCGTTGGGGATGGCGCGAGAGCGCGGCCGCCGTCGCCGTCGCCGCCGTGATCGCGGCCCTCGGCGGTGCGGCCATCTATGCCGCGGCCGCCGGAAGTTCGCATTCCTTCGGCGCACCGCATCAGGCGTTCGGGCCAGGTGGCGGGCCGCCAGGAGGCCCCGGCGGACAGCACGGCGCGATCGGCGGCCCCGGCCCGGCAGACGTGGGGGCGACGTCGTTACACGGCGAGTTCGTGGTGCCCGACGGCCCTGGCCGCTACACCACTGTGCTGACGCAGACCGGCACCGTCACGGCGATCTCGCCGTCCTCACTCACTGTTCGCAGCGAGGACGGCTTCAGCCAGGCCTACGTCATTCCGAGTACAGCGGGCAATGCGGGACCACCGTTCGCAGTGGACGATCATGTGGTCGTCCGCGCGACACGCAACGGCCAGATCGCGACCGTCACGAACATCGGCAACCCGCGGCAGGACGGACCCATGGGCCCGGGTGGACCCGGCGGGCCGCCGCGCCACAACTAGGGACTAGCCGCCTTGCGCGAAGCCGTCGGGTCGTTCGGCCGTCACCGTCGGTGAGACGAACGTCGTCGCCAGTTGGGTCGGGGCGACGGATGACGTGGTGGTTTCGCCCAAGGTGATCTCTGCGCCCTCGCTAAGGGTGCCCGCGCCAGGTGCTCCCGCAGATGCAGCGCCCAGCGCACCCATCGCGATCGCGGCACCAGCGCCGATGCCTGCCGCTGCGAGCTTGAGCTGCTTCGACTTCACGACTGACCACTCCATTCGGTCTCTGGTCTCGAACAATTTGGTGGGTCGATCGTCGACCCGTGCACTGTTCGGGTAACCGGAGCCTTCGGAGGTAAAACCTCGTCGTCCTAAGAGCCGGCGCCACCAAACGGGGTCGCCTTGACGACGGGTACCGCGAGCGAGGTGTCCGGCGCGGCGGGCGGCGTTTCCTGGGTGCTGGTCGCGCCGACCGTCATGCCCGAACTGGTGAATGTCGCGGGCGCGGCCTGTTCCTGGGTGATCGCCAAGGTCACGACCCCCGCGGCCACGACGGCACTCCCGCCGATCACGGCCGCCAGCATCTTCACATCGATTCGCCTTGTTGCATGCACTGTGTTTGCTCCTCTCCGGGTATCTGCCGGTTCGAGCGGTTGAACCGACAAACGTGCAGGTGGAGTTAGTGAATGCAACCAATCTGGGAAAGCACTTGATTGCGTCTGTGAAGGCGCTGCGCATGCGGCAACGGCGCGCTCACCTGGCGATATGAGCGCGCTGCATGAATTCAACTCCTTGAAACTGGAAGCGGCCTTGGGCGACGGTGCGAATTGGCCAGCCACGCCACAGCTGCAACTACGGGCCGCCCGCACAGTGATCTCATACCCTGTGCGTCATGCACGCCGCGAGGGAATGTCGCCTATGACGCGCTTCCTCCTGGGGCGGCTTCTGAACTACGTGGTGCTGCTGGCGGTGGCCTCGTTCCTGACCTTCTCGTTGGCCTCGCTCCAATTCAAACCACTCGACAGCCTGATTCAGCGCAACCCGCGCCCCCCGCAGGAGGTCATCGACGCCAAGGCCGCCGATCTGGGCCTCGACAAGCCGATCCCCCTCCGCTACGGCCACTGGGTGGCAGGGGTGGTGCGTGGCGACTTCGGCACCACGATCGGCGGGCAGCCGGTGTCCGACGAACTCTGGCGGCGCATCGGCGTCAGCCTGCGTCTGCTGGTCATCGGCTCGGTCGTGGGCACCGTGATCGGTGTCGTGGTCGGCGCGTGGGGAGCCATCCGGCAGTACCACTTGTCCGATCGTGTCATTACGGTGTTGTCGCTCTTGGTGATCAGCACACCTGTGTTCGTGATCGCCAACCTTCTGATCCTTGCCGCGTTGCGGGTCAACTCGGTGCTCGGAGTGCAGCTCTTCGAATACACCGGCGAAACGTCACCGGACGCCGTTGGCGGGACCTGGGACCAGTTCGTCGATCGACTGCAACACCTTGTGCTGCCGACGTTTACGCTCGCGCTGGGAGCGATCGCAGGCTACAGCCGGTACCAACGAAACGCGATGCTCGATGTGCTCGGCCAGGATTTCATCCGGACCGCCCGCGCCAAGGGACTGACCCGGCGTCGCGCGCTCTTCAAGCACGGCTTGCGAACTGCCCTGATCCCGATGGCCACCTTGTTCGCCTACAGCGTCGCGGGTCTGTTCACCGGCGCGGTGTTCACCGAGAAGATCTTTGGCTGGCACGGCGTCGGCGAGTGGTTCATTCAAGGGGTCGCGACGCAGGACACGAACATCGTCACGGCAATCACGCTGTTTTCCGGCGTGACCATCCTGTTGGCGGGGCTGCTCTCTGACGTCATCTACGCCGCGCTTGATCCGAGGGTTCGGGTGCGATGAGCGAACCAATCACCACAGACACCGCGACCACGGCCAAGTCGGGCGTCGACGCCACGCGTTTCGCGTCGCGAAACGCACTCGTGCGACGCCGATTCCTGCGCAACAAGCCTGGTGTGGTGTCGTTGGTGCTGCTGGTGGCGCTGTTCATCGCCTGCTACGCGCTGCCACCGCTGCTGCCCTATAGCTATACCGACCTCGATTTCTATGCGCTGCAGCAGCCGCCGAGCGCCGACCACTGGTTCGGTACCAACGCGCTCGGTCAGGATCTGCTCGCCCAAACCCTGCGCGGCATGCAGAAATCCATGCTGATCGGCGTCTGCGTGGCATTCATCTCGACGATCATCGCAGCCACAGTGGGAACGGTCTCAGGTTATTTCGGCGGCTGGCGCGACCGCACCCTGATGTGGATTGTCGACCTGATGCTGGTGGTGCCGAGTTTCCTGCTGATCACCATCGTCGTACAGCGCACCAAAGGCGACATCGTGTGGCTGATCGTGCTGCTCGCGGTATTCAGCTGGATGATCAGCTCGCGCATCGTGCGCGGTATGACAATGAGCCTGCGGGACCGCGAATTCGTCGCCGCCGCACGGTATATGGGCGTGCGGAACTGGCGAGTCATCGTGCGCCACATTCTGCCGAACGTCGCGTCGATCATCATCATCGACACCGCGCTGAATGTGGGAATCGCGATTCTGGCCGAAACGGGGTTGAGCTTCCTGGGGTTCGGCATCCAGCCGCCGGATGTTTCGCTTGGCACGTTGATCGCTGACGGCACCAAGTCGGTGACGACGTTCCCGTGGGTCTTCCTGTTCCCCGCGGGCGTTCTCGTGCTGATCATCTTGTGCGCCAACCTGGTTGGCGATGGTCTGCGCGACGCGCTGGATCCCAGTGCCCGGCCACTGCGGAGGCGCCGCAAGTGACCCTACTGTCGGTGACCGACCTGAACGTGACCTTCCCGACCGATGCCGAGCGGGTGAATGCGGTGCGCGGCATGACCTTTGACGTCACCGCCGGTGAGGTCGTCGCACTCGTCGGCGAATCGGGGTCCGGCAAGTCGGCGACCGCCATGTCCATCATCGGGCTGCTACCGGAGTACGCCGAAGTGTCGGGATCGATCAGGCTGCACGGCGACGAACTGCTCGGCCTTTCGGACAACCAGCTGTCTGCGATCCGCGGCAGGACCATCGGCACGGTGTTCCAGGACCCGATGTCGGCGTTGACGCCCGTGTACACGGTGGGCGACCAGATCGCCGAGGCACTGCAGATTCACAACCCCGGCATCGCCAAGCGAGCCGCACAAACCCGTGCGATCGAACTGCTCGAGCTGGTCGGCATCGCCCAGCCCGAACGCAGGGCCGGCTCGTTTCCGCACGAACTCTCCGGCGGAGAGCGCCAACGTGTGGTGATCGCGATCGCGATCGCCAACGATCCCGACCTGTTGATCTGCGACGAGCCGACCACCGCCCTCGACGTCACGGTGCAGGCGCAGATCCTCGAAGTGCTGCGCACCGCGCGCGACGTGACCGGCGCGGCCGTCCTGATCATCACCCACGATCTTGGCGTGGTCGCTGAATTCGCCGACCGCGCGCTGGTGATGTACGCCGGACGCGCCGTCGAGACGGCGGACGTCGACGTGTTGTACCGTGACCGCCGAATGCCTTATACCGCAGGGTTACTCGGGTCGGTGCCCCGGCTCGACGCACCGCAGGGTGCCCGGCTCGTGCCCATCCCCGGCGCCCCGCCGTCGATGGCGGCGCTGCCGCCCGGCTGCCCATTCGCGCCGCGCTGCCCACTGGCCATCGGCCCGTGCCGCGACGCCGAACCCGAGTTGATCGAGGTCGCGCCCGGGCATCAAGCCGCGTGCATCCGGACCGACCAGGTCGCGGGCCACAGCGCCGCGGAGATCTACGGCGTGTCCACCGCGGCGCCCACTGCAGCTGTCGACGCCGACGCACCGGTGGTGCTGAGGGTGACGGATCTGACCAAGACCTACACGCTGACCAAGGGCGTGGTGCTGCGCAGACAGGTCGGTGAGGTGCGTGCGGTCGGTGGCGTCAGCTTCGAACTGCAGCAGGGCCGCACACTGGGCATCGTCGGCGAGTCCGGCTCGGGCAAGTCGACGACCCTGCACCAGATCCTGGAACTGTCCGCCCCCGAGTCCGGGACCATCGAGGTGCTTGGCGCCGACGTCGCCACGCTGGACCGCCGTGCCCGGCGCGCGTTGCGCGGCGACCTGCAGGTGGTGTTCCAGGATCCGGTCGCATCGCTGGATCCGCGGCTGCCGGTGTTCGATGTGCTGGCGGAACCGTTGCAAGCCAACGGCTTCGACAAGAGCCGCACCGACGAACGGGTCACCGAACTGCTGGGCATAGTGGGGTTGCGCCACGAGGACGCCAGCCGCTATCCGGCCGAGTTCTCAGGTGGGCAGAAGCAGCGCATCGGCATCGCGCGGGCGCTCGCGTTGCAGCCGAAGATCCTCGCCCTCGACGAACCGGTGTCGGCACTCGACGTGTCGATCCAGGCCGGCATCATCAACCTGCTGCTGGACCTGCAGGGTCGATTCGGCCTGTCCTATCTGTTCGTCTCTCATGACTTGTCGGTGGTCAAGCACCTGGCCCACCGGGTCGCCGTCATGTACAAGGGCAAGATCGTCGAGCAGGGCGACGGCGAGGCGGTGTTCGCCGATCCGCAGCAGGAGTACACGCGCCGGTTGCTTGCCGCAGTTCCTCAACCAGAACCGAATCGCAGGTAACGTCTGTCGCCATGAGGATCCGACGCTTCGCCGTGGTCGCCATAGTCGCAGGCCTGACTCTCACCGGTTGCTCTGGCGGCAAGCAGGAGACGCCGCCGCCGGCAGGCGGATCCGCCGAGGTCGGCACCACGAATGACGTGAACCCGCAGGACGTCTCCAAGCTGCAACAGGGCGGCAACCTTCGGTTGGGGCTGCTGGCGTTCCCGGAGAACTTCAACTCCTTGCACATCGACGGCAACTCCGCCGACTCGGCAGGCATGCTGAAGGCAAGCATGCCCCGGGCCTTCCGGATCGCCGCCGACGGGTCGATGACGCTGAACACCGACTATTTCACCGGGGCGGAACTGACCAGCACCAACCCGCAAGTGGTCACCTGGACCATCAACCCCAAGGCCGTGTGGAGCGACGGCACCCCAATCACATGGGAGGACATCGCCTCCCAGTTCCATGCCACCAGCGGCAAGGACAAGGCGTTTGCGAGCGCGAGCCCCAATGGTGCCGACCGGGTCGAGTCGGTGACCCGCGGAGTCGACGATCGCCAGGCGATCGTGAAATTCGCCAAACCGTATGCGGAGTGGCGTGGCATGTTGTCGGGCAACACGATGCTGCTACCGAAGAGCATGACCGCGACCCCTGAGGCGTTCAACAAGGGTCAGCTCAATGGGCCCGGCCCGTCGGCGGGACCCTTCATCATCTCCAATCTCGACCGCACCGCGCAGCGAATCACGTTGACCCGCAACCCGAAATGGTGGGGCACGCCGGCACTGCTGGACAGCATCACCTATCTGGTGCTCGCCGACGAGGCGCGCATCCCCGCTTTACAGAACAACACCATCGACGCCACCGGGCTCGCCACACTCGACGAACTGACCATCGCACGGGGCACCAAAGGCGTTTCTATCCGGCGCGCACCCGGAAACAGTTGGTATCACTTCACATTCAACGGCGCACCCGGGTCGATCCTGGCCGACAAGGCGTTGCGTCTGGCGATCGGCAAGGCCATCGACCGCCAGACGATCGCCAACGTCACCCAGCGGGGGCTCGCGGACAATCCTGTGCCCCTGAACAACCACGTGTACGTCGCCGGCCAGGAGGGCTACCAGGACAACAGTGCCGTCGTGGCCTTCGACCCCGAGAAGGCCAAGCAGGAACTCGACGCCCTTGGCTGGAAACTCAACGGGCAGTTCCGCGAGAAGGATGGCAAGCAGCTGGTGATTCGCGATGTGCTCTACGACTCGCTGTCCACCCGCCAGTTCGCCCAGATCGCACAGAACAACCTGGCACAGGTCGGCGTGAAGCTGGACCTCGACGCCAAGGGCGGCGCCGGGTTCTTCTCCAACCACATCAACGTCGGCGACTTCGATATCGCCCAATTCTCCTGGGTGGGTGACGCATTCCCGCTGTCGGGCCTCCCCCAGATCTACGCGTCGAACGGCGAGAGCAACTTCGGCAAGATCGGCACCCCGGAGATCGACGCCAAGATCGAGCAGACGCTCGAGGAGCTCGATCCCGCGAAGGCGCGCGATCTGGCGAACGAGGTCGACAAGCTGATCTGGGCAGAGGGCTTCAGCCTTCCGCTGACTCAGTCACCCGGAAACGTCGCGGTGCGAAGCACTTTGGCGAACTTCGGCGCCTTCGGTCTGGCCGACGCCGACTACACCAAGATCGGCTTCATGAAGCCGTAACCCGTTGCACGGTGCGGGGAACCGCGGCAGGCACGGCCTTCTCGACCGCGGCAGCGGCGGCGATGCTCCAGATCAACAGCCGAACCCCGAGACCGCCCGGCGTCGAGTCCAGCTTCTTGGCGCGAGCCGGTAGGCCCGAACTCGTCCCGTCGTAAGTGGCCTTGATGATGTCCAGGGCGGTGCGCTCGCGCAGGTCGATGGTGGAATGCCCGGCCGTGGCCAGACTGACCAGAACGGCGCCAGGGACGAGTGAGGCGATCCTGCGGGCCACGGCAGGCGGGGTGATCAGATCACGGCCACCGGAGATGACCACGGTCGGCCAGGCGAACTTCGGCATCTCGGCGTTGAGGTCAAACGGCTCGGCTTCGAATTCCATTGAATCGACTGCCATTTCGCGATAGACGATGGCCGGGTCAAGCGGCTTGCCATCGGGGACGGCGGCGTAGTTCAGTTCACGGAACCCGATCCGGCCCACGAGGTCGGGCTCGTGGCGATAGGGCGCCTTACGTTCGAACAGGAATCGGGCGCCGCGGTCCAGCACCGACCACAATGCCACGCGCCCAGCCAGTAGCAGGTCGAGTTGACGCCGCAACACCCCTGGCCCCGCGAAGCCGTATACCGCGGCGGCCAGCTGTGCGGCCTCCGGGGTCAACTTGTCCTGATCGACGAGTTTGCGCACCTTGGCGGCCAGGTCGGCGGTCTCGGGGCTCTCGCCGTCCCACAGCAGCCTGCGGGTCTCCTCGCGGACGGCATCGATGTCCTGAGCCGAAAGCACCGGCGAGTCGAGGATCATCGCGTGCACCCGATCCGGGTGCCGCACACCGACTCCGGCGGCGACGTAGGTGCCGTACGAGGTGCCGTAGATGACGGCCTTGCCCACCTGGGCGTCGTCGAGCACGGCGGCGACGTCATCGACGACCTGGTCGATGGTCAGCGCCTCAGGGGGCAGGTCAGTGCCGCTGTCGTCGTGCCGGGACATCCCGACGCCGCGGTGCTCCACCATGATCACGTCAAGCCCCTCGGCCGCCGCGCGCCGGCGAAACCCTCGGTAGAGCGCGATGGAGGCGGCGCCTGGGCCGCCAGGAATGACGACCAACGGATGGGTCGATTTGCGGCCCGTACGCACGTAGAACAGGTCGAACTCCTGGGCGCCTGCCGGCCGGACCGGCCGTCGCACCGCCCGCACGCCTGGCAAGCCTGCCAGCTTGTCGTGCGCCCGGCGACGCTTGGCGTTCATCGTCATCACCACACATTGTGCCCCGCCGCCCGTTCTTAGGTTCGGGATGATCCAAAGCAGTGCGTGCCGGCACCGCGTATCGGTACAACCGTGCCATGACCTCCGTGGATCGCGTGACTCGCCTGCTGCCGGGCTCGCCCGAATGGGCCGCCCTGCTCGCTCAGATCGGTGCCGGCGCAAAGGACCGAGACCTGAACGACGAGAACCCATTTGACCAAGTGGCAGCCCTGAAGCGGGCGGGCTTCGGCACCCTGCGGCTACCCGAGCATCTTGGCGGAGCGGGATTCACTGTGCCGCAACTGTTCTCCACGATCATCGACGTCGCGCAGGCCGATCCCATTGTGGCGCATATCTTCCGGACGCATTTCTGGTTCGTTGAGGAGCGGCTGCGGGCTGCTGACGACGCCAGTTCGGCGCGGTGGCTGCACAAGGTTTCCGAAGGCAAGATCTTCGGCAACGCCTTCAGCGAGAAGGGCTCGCTGGCCGTCGGCAGCCTGGTGTTCAACACCCGCCTGCTGCCCGCTGACGGCGGCGGCTACCGGCTGGACGGGGAGAAGTTCTACAGCACGGGCACGCTGTTCTCCGACTACCTGACCGTCGCGACCACCACAGACCACGACTCTGTCGCGACCGTGGTGGTGCCCGCCGACCGAGAGGGCGTTCGGCTGATCGACGACTGGGACGGGTTCGGCCAGCGCCGCACCGGCACCGGCACCACGGTGTTCACCAACGTGGCGGTGTCCGCCGATGAGGTCCTGAGCGACACCCCCTACGACGCCGATCCGGTGCCGACCGTGCAGTACGCATCACTGCAGCTGTTCATCCACGCGGTGGTCGCAGGGATCCTGGCGTCGGTGGTCGACGACGGCGTCGCGCTGCTGCGTTCGCGGGACCGCAGCTTCAGCCACGCGCTGTCCGAACGGCCGACCGACGACCCGCTGTACCAGAAGCAGCTGGGCGAGCTGGCCGCCACGGCATACATCGCGAGGGCCGCCGTGCTCGATGCCGCCTCAGCCATTGAGGCAGCGACCGCGTCGGCCGTCGACGGGGTGCCCGATGCGCAGCTGGCCGCCGACGCGCAGCTGAAGGTCGCCAAGGTCAAGGTGCATATTGACGACGTCGCGCCGGAGGCGGCCACCCGACTGCTGGAGCTCGGCGGGGCCAGCGCCGCCAGCAGGCAGCGCAACCTGGACCGGCACTGGCGCAACATCCGCACCATCACGCTGCACAACCCGGTGGCCTACAAGGCGCGGGTGATCGGCCAGAACCTGCTGCACGGCACGCCGGTTCCGGCCAACGCCTACTTCTAGCTCTTCGCGATGCCCGCGTCGGCGACCCACTTCTTGGCGATATCGGACAGGTTGGTGCCCTTGGCCGCCTCGGCGTTCATGGTGATCAGGTCGTCGGTGGTCAGCTTCGCCGAAACCGCGTTCAGCGTCTTGGTGACGGTGTCGTTCTGCTTGCCGGCCTTGATCAGCGGTACCACGTTCTCAGCGGCGAACAGATTCTTGTCATCCTCAAGGGCGACAAGGTGGTTGGCATGCAGACCCGGGTCGGTGCTGAACAAGTCACCCGCCTGGACCTGACCGTTGGTCAGCGCGGTCATTGTCAACGTGCCGCCCGCGTCGAGGCTGACGAAGTCCTTGAAGTTGAGTCCGTACACGTCGCGCAAACCGACGACACCCTGGGTGCGCGTCTTCCACTCCGGCGGGCCACCAAGCACGAGTTCGCCTGCGACCGGCTTCAAATCGGAGATCGTCTTCAACTTGTACTTGTCGGCAGTCGCCTGAGTGACCGCCACGACGTCCTTGTCCTCGGCCGGGGACGGCGTCAGTATTGCGGTTCCGGCGGGCAGCTTCGTCGCGAGTTCGCTCTGCACCGCTTGGGGCGTGGCGGCCGTCGACTTCGGATCGAGATAGCTCAAGAACGCGCCGGTGTATTCCGGCACCAGATCGATGGAGCCATCCTTGAGCGCCTGGATGTAGACCTCACGGCTGCCGATGTTGAACTGCTCCTTGGTCGCAACGCCTGCGGCTTGCAGCGCCTGCGAGTAGATGCTCGCGATCAGCTGGCTTTCGGTGAAGTCGGCCGAACCGACAATGACTTCTGAACCCGAGGACCCCTTGTTGTCCCCGCCGCCGGACAACGGATCGCTACCGCCCCCGCCGCAAGCGGACAGAGCGAGGACGGCGGTGGCGGCAAGGGCCGACAGCAGTGTGCGTTTTTTCATGGTGATTTCTCCTAGGTGGTGGCCGGCTCGAGCACGGTCGTGGATATCGGTGAGGTGGATTTCGATGCGGTGCGGCGCAGACCGGGCGATACGATGACACGGCCGAGCCAGGCGAAGCTGAACTCGAGCACCAGCGCCAGGACTGCGACAAGGATTGCCCCGCCGGCCATTTCGGCAAAACTCGCTGTCGCCCTGCCGTCGAGGATGAACCGGCCCAGTCCCTGCAGACCCAGATACGCCGCGATGGTGGCCGTCGAGACGATCTGCAAGGTCGCACTCCTGACGCCGGATACCATCAGGGGCAAGGCGCAGGGCAGCTGGACTCGCAGCAGAATCTGGGGCTTGGTGAACCCCATGCCACGGGCCGCTCCTACCGCATCTGGGTCGGCGGTCTGGATGCCGGCGTACGTTCCGGTGAGAATCGGCGGAACCGCCAGCAGCACAAGCACAATGATGGTGGGCAGGACGTAGACGAGCTTCCCGGCGACAACAGGCGAGATGATCAAGAAGAGCAACACGAGAAGCCCCAGCGACGGCAGGGCACGCAGGGCGTTGGCCGACCCCGCCACCAGCGCCTCGCCCCGTCCGGTGTAGCCGATCAGAATGCCAAGTGGCACCGCGATGACCAGCGCAACCAGCAGCGCGATTGCGGAGTACAACAGGTGGTAGCCGACCTGGGCCGGAATTCCGCCTGACCCAGTCCAGTTCGCGGGATCGGTGAACCACGACATGATGTTCACGAGGTGACCGTCCTTTGCCGCCACGGAGTCAGGAGTCTGTTCAACCAGATGATCAGGCCGTCGAAGACGATCGCGAGCACCACGCACAGCACGATGCCGGTGACCAGCGGAACGTACAGCCGCAGCTGAAAGCCCTGCGTGAAGAGCGAGCCCAGCTGTGGGATACCCAGCAGGGCCGCCATCGTCACGATGCTGACGTTGGACACCACCGCCACTCGCAATCCGGCGGCGATGACGGGGACCGCCACCGGCAGTTCGACGAGCAGAAGCCGCTGCCAGCCCCGGTAGCCCATGGCCTCGGCGGCCGCCACCGTATCGTGTGGTACCGAATCCAGGCCGTCGGCCACGACTCGCACAAGCAGGGCCAATGTGTAAAGCGTCAGTGCCACAACGATGTTCAACGGATCGAGGATCTTCGTGCCCAGGATGACCGGCAGGATGATGAAAAGGGCCAACGACGGAATGGTGTAGAGCAGTCCCGCAGTTCCGACGATGGCCGCCTGCCCGCGCTTGAATCGATGCGCCCACCAGCCGAGCGGGAGCGCGACGAGAAGTCCGATGACCGTGGGTACCAACGTGAGCCAGACGTGGCTGAGCGTCAGCGAGATGATGCGGTCGATGTTGGACGAGATCCAGTTCACGCCGCCGCCCTCGCTTCCTTGGCCCGCCGGATCGCGTCGATGACGTCGTGGTCGGAAGCGGTGCCGAGGAGCGCGCCCGACTCGTCGGTCACCACGCAGCGGCCGCTGGGGCTGGACAGTGCCGAGTTCAGCAGATCGCGGAGCGGATCGGTGCGCGAAGCCGAGGTGGCACACAGGTTGACGTCGCTGTCCTGGATGCTGTCGCCGCGCACGCCCTCCGTGTCGACCCAGCCGATCGGTGCGCGCGTCTCGTCGACAACGAGGACCCAACGTCCTTGCGTCGGTGGGATCGTCGACACCGGCTGTCCCACAGTGATCGTCGGCTCGTCGTTGAACTTGAGTAGTTCGTCGGAGGTGTGGAACCCGAGTGCCCGGTAGCCGCGGGCGGAGCCGACGAAGTCGGCCACGAATGCATCGTTCGGCGCGGCCAGAAGGTCTACCGGGGTGGCCGCCTGGGCCAGCGTCCCGCCCTGGCGCAGCACGACGACCTGATCACCGAGTTTCAACGCCTCGTCGATGTCGTGGGTCACCATGACGATGGTCTTGGAGATATCGGCCTGCAGCCGGAGAAACTCGTCCTGCAACTGGTTGCGAACGATCGGGTCGACGGCACTGAACGGCTCGTCCATCAACAGGAACGGTGGATCGGTGGCCAGCGCCCGCGCCACCCCGACTCGCTGTTGTTGTCCACCGGACAGCTGCCACGGGTAGCGCTTGGCGAACTTCGCATCGAGCCCGACCCGTTCGAGCAGTTCCATTGCCACCGAACGGGTTTCCTTCTTACCGCCGCCGAGCAGGCGGGGCAGTGCGGCCACGTTGTCGACCACGGTACGGTGCGGGAACAGGCCGGCGTTCTGGATGACGTAGCCGATTCTGCGGCGCAGTGCGACCTTGTCGAGAGTCTGTGTGTCGACCCCGTCGAGCGTGATGCTGCCCGAACTGGGCTCGATCAGCCGGTTGATCATCCGCATCGAGGTGGTCTTGCCACAGCCCGAAGGACCGACCAGGGTGGTGATCTTGCCGTTGGGCGCGGTGATCGTCAGGTTGTCGACCGCGACGGTGCCGTCGGGATAGACCTTGGAGACATTGTCGAATGTGATCATGACTGTCTTTCTTGCAGAGTGGAATTCGGGCGACTGAGTCCGGCGGACAGCGTGGCGGCTGCCGAGCCGAGCATTCGGCCGTAGCGGGTCGCCTGGTGCGCCGTCAACCGGTAGCTGGGAATCACCAGGCTCAAGGCCGCGACGATGCGCGATTCGGAGTACACCGGGCACGCGATCGCGGTGACGTCGGCCTCGACGCCCCGTTCGACGATCACGTAGCCCTTATCGGGCACGCGGCCGCACAGCGCGTGTCCCGCCGCCGAAGTGTCGAGCGGAACTGTGCGGCCGACCCAGCTGGCATGGCGCACGGAATGCGTGCCCTCGACGATGCTGATGTAGAGCGCCGTGCCTGCGTGTCCCTCGACGCTCAGATACACCGACTCCCCCGCATCGGCGACCAGTTTCTCCATCACCGGCTTCGCGAAGTCGATCAACGATTCGTTGGACAACGCCTGTGCGCCTAGCTGGATCAGCCGGCTGCCGGGGCGGTAGGTACCGCCTGCCTCGTCCTTGGTGACGAAGCCGGTGCTCTCCAGCGTGCGGAGCAGCCGAAGTGCCGTACTGGGCGCGAGGTCGCACTCCCTGGCGCTGTCGGCCAGATTCGCGCCGCCCCTGTCGCAGATGGTCGCAAGCAGGGCGAGTGCGCGTTCCACCGTCCGTGTGGACGACTCGGCCACCGTCACCTCCTCTCGCCGGGATGGAATCTACGAGCGGTTTGTTTCGGTCGACGTGCTATCGATTTCCACTGCGTAAAATTTAAATTCCATCTAGCGGCAATGTGCGGTTTCGGTGATGATAGGTCGTATCGCTGGCCAGCGATAGAGGATCAGGAGAATTTCATGCTTGTGCTTAACGGGCCCGCGAGCATCGCCGACGTCGTGGCGCTCGCTGACCGCCGCGATCGGGTTTCGGTGTCGCCGGAAGTGCGCAAGGCGGTCGCGCGTGCGCATGAGGTGGCTGCGGAGCTGAGCACCCGCTTCGCGATCTACGGGCGGACGACGGGCGTCGGCGCAAATCGGATGACGTCCGTGTCGCCGACCGACACCGAGTACGGCATGCGACTGCTGCGCAGCCACGCCGTCGACGCAGGAGATCCGCTCGACGACAGGACGGTGCGCGCGATGCTCGCGGTGCGACTCGTCCAGCTGTGCGTGCCCGGCGCGGGGCTCGACCCGAAGATCCTGGCCGGACTGGAAATCATGCTCAACGACGATGCCCTTCCCGAGCTTCGGCAGTACGCCTCCATCGGCACGGGAGACCTTGCCCCCCTTGCGGGCACGGCGCTGACGCTGATCGGAGAGCGACCCGCGTCGAAACCGCTGACGCCGATGGACCCGTGGGGCGCCGACAGCGCCCTGCCCTTCATGAGCAGCAGTGCACTGACGGTGGGGCGCGGTTGTCTTGCGCTGGACGAACTGTCGCGACTCGAACGAGCATCGAGCGTGATCTACACGCTCAGCTTCCTTGCGCTCGACGGTAATCCCGAAGCACTGTCGTCGGTGGCGGCGCAGGCGTCCGCGGCACCGTACGTGGACACCATCGCGAGCCGGCTGCGCTCGCTGCTGGCGACGAAGGGCAGGCCCGACGCTCGGCCAGGCCGCATCCAGGACCCGTATGGGCTGCGGGTGTACCCGGTGGCGCAGGCGTCCGTATTGGCGTCACTGCATTCGCTCGAGGCACAACTGGAACGGACGCTCAACAGCGCGCAGGAGAATCCGCTGTTCGACATCGAAGACGGCGGCGTGGTTCATCACGGTGCGTTCTACCAGGCATCGCTCTCACTGGAATTGGACGGCACCACTCTGGCGCTGGCGCTCACCGCGCCGATCACGCATTCCCGGATCAGGATGATCAATGATCCGGATACCAACGGCGGCAACGCTTTCCTGGCCTCCGATGCGGCAGGCTCATCCGGGCTGATGATGGTCGAGTACGTGGCGGCGGGCGCGATCGCAGAGATTCGCAACGCCGCACAACCCGCCTCCGCAGGCACGCTTGTGCTGTCGCGGGGTGCCGAGGAGGACGCCACGTTCGCTTCGCAGGGCGTCCAGCAACTGGAACGGTCCCTCGCGGCGTATCGAGTGTTGCTCTGCTGTGAACTTGTCGGCGCGGTTCGGCTCCTGCGTCAGCGTGGGCTCGATGACCGGTTCGGCGGTGCGGTCGGCGACGCCATCGCGATTGCCGACGCTCTGCCGCGGAGCACCGACGACCGCGACCTTCGGGGCGACATCGCGATGGGCGAGTTACTGCTCGATCAGATCGGCGGCCTTCTCCCCGAATAGCACGCTGGGCGCATCGGTGACCTCAGTAGTCATCTACAGGGCACAAGGTCCTTTCTCCCGTCCGACCTCGTGACTCCGGATGGTGTGCGGTCATACCGTGATGACAAGGAGCACACTATGGCCGGTTTCATGCGCAACACCGATGCTTTCACCTGGTCGATGGAAAGCGATCCTCGGCTGCGATCGACCGTCGTCACTGTGATGCTGTTGGACGGAACGCCCGACTGGGATCAGGTCCGCGGCCGGTTCGATCTCATCAGCCGAGAGCTTCCGATTTTCCGCCATCGGGTGGTGGCCTCGCCCCTGTCGGCCCCTCCGCGCTGGGAGCCCTACCCCGACTTCGATCTCGATTTCCACCTGCGTAGGGTGTCCGCCCCGGGACCAGGCTCGGTCGATGTCGTGCTGGAAATGGCCCGGCTCGCTGCCATGGAGGACTTCGACCGCGCACGCCCGTTGTGGAAGGTGACATTGATCGACGACTTGGCCGACGGCGGTAGCGCGCTGTTGTGCACCTTCCACCACTCGCTGACCGACGGGGTGGGGGGCATTCAGATCGGAATGAAACTGTTCGACCTTTCCGAAACTCCGGCGCGACGCGACACGTTGCCCGCTGCGCCGGAGGCGGCCGAGTCTTCGTGGCTGCAGGCATATGGCGACACAATGCGCCTCAACGCGGCAATCGCCGCGACGGCACTCTCGAGCGTCGTGAAGACGGCACCGAGCCTGCTGTACAACGGGATTCGCCGTCCCGCCGCCACCATCGGTGCGGCGGCCGCCACCGCAGCATCGGTCTATCGAACGGTCCGGCCGGTGAATCGGACCGGATCGCCGCTGATGAAGCAGCGCAGCCTGGACCGCCGCCTCGGCGTGCACGAGGTGCCTCTGCCGCAGCTCCTTTCGGCAGCGCATCGCGGCGGGGGTGCGCTCAACGACGCGTTTGTGGCCGGAGTAGCCGGTGGTCTGCGCCTGTATCACGAGAAACACGGCGTTGTGGTGGGCGACCTGCACTTGACCATGCCGATCAGCCTGCGCACCGAGGTCGACGAGATGGGCGGCAACCGGATTACCCTGATGCGGTTCGACATCCCCGCGGGTACGGCGGACCCGTGCGAAAGGATCGCTGAAATCCACCGTCGGGCAAGCGGGATGCGCCACGAACGCTCGCTGCCCTACACGCAGCTGATCGCCGGTGCACTGAACCTGATGCCACGCTGGTATATCGGCTCGATCCTGCGCCACGTCGATTTCGTCGCCAGCGACGTGCCTGGCATCCCCGTGCCGGTCTTTCTCGGCGGCGTTCGCATCCGGAAGCAGTATGCGTTCGGTCCGACGATCGGTGCAGCGGTCAACGTGACCCTGCTGACCTATGCCGACACATGCGAGCTGGGCATCGATGTCGACACCGGCGCCATCCCCGACTACACCGTGTTCCATGACTGCCTCGTCGACGGCTTCGAGGAGGTACTCGCCCTGGCACGTTAGGCGTCAGCCGCGGATCAGATCGGCGGCCTTCTCCCCGATCAGCACGCTGGGCGCATGCGTGTGTCCGCGGATGATCGTCGGCATCACCGATGCGTCGGCGACCCGCAGCCCGTCCACGCCGCGCACTCGTAGCTGCGGGTCGACGACGCTGGTGTCGTCGC
>DATJIX010000048.1:0-13339 GCA_035492865.1 Mycobacterium sp.
GACTCACCGGGGTCGAAGTACGACAAGGCCGTCGAACTCGGTGTGCCGATTCTCGACGAGGACGGCTTCCGCCGGCTGTTGGAGAAGGGGCCCGACGGCGTCTGACTAAGCGCAGGATTGACTGATGATCGAGGTCGGCTACAAGCGTCGGGACAGAATCGCCTACATCACGTTGAACCGGCCGGACGCGAAAAATGCGCTCACACCGGACATGCACGACGAAATGTGTCGTCTTTGGACCAACTTCCGCGACGACGACCGGGCCGATATTGCGATCCTCACCGGCGTAGGCGACGCCTTTTGCGCGGGCGCAGACCTCGCGACCTACGTTCCGAAGAACTACGTCGACGCCTCACCAAGCCGGGTTCGGGAGATCGTCGATTTGGGATTCGGCGGCCTCACCCGCGGTCTGCACCGCATCACCAAACCGACGATCGCCGCCGTGAATGGATGGGCGTTGGCAGGCGGCCTCGAGCTCGCGCTGGCGTGCGATCTGCGCGTGGCGTCGGACCGCGCCATGTTCGGATCGTTCGAGGCGCGGCGTGGGTTCCATCACGGCGACGGTGGCATCACGCGGCTGGTCAACACCTGCGGTGTCGGTGTGGCAATGCAGTTGGTTCTCACCGCCGAACCGATCGATGCGCAGCGCGCGCTGCAATGCAACATGGTCACGAAAGTTGTTCCGCACGAGGTGCTGATCGAGGAGGCGGAGCTGCTCGCTGGCCAAATACTGCGCAATTCGCAGCGGGCGGTGCGATCGGCAAAAGAAACGATTCTCGAGGTCATCGGAAAACCGCTGGACGATCAGCTGCGAATAGAGGGCTGGAATTCCTACACGTGTGTCGACCAAGACGAGGCTCGCGCATTGCTGCGCCAGTTCTTCGACAAGTCGGATGTTGGTCGAGCAGGGGCCAATTCGGCCGACCCCTGAGCACTCTGCGCAGCGAACGGGTGGCGGGTTTGTGGCTCTGCACGACCGGGAACCCGCCCGGCATGGCGATATGCGATACGTGCGGCAACCACTACGACAAATCCTTCACCGTGACGTTCAGCGACGGCCGCACCGCGACGTTCGACAGCGTCGAGTGCGCCGCCGTCCAGCTCGCGCCGGAGTGTGGACATTGTGGCTGCCGGATCCTCGGCCATGGCATCGAGACCGACGAGGGAATGTTCTGCTGCGCGCATTGTGCTCGCAAAGACACCAACGCCGACGTCAACGACCGTTATCCGGTGCCCGCCGGAGGCTAGCTTTCAGCGCAGGATCGTCGCGATGATTCCGGCCAGGTAGCCGAGGCGGGCGACCTCGGACGGCCGGAACCGCGGTCCACCAGGGCGGCCCAGCACGATCGCGGTGCGATGGTCACCCAGCGGCGCCGCCGCCAGCGTGGTGTCCATGTCGCGCCACACCTGCGGCACCCAGTCGGCGGTGTCGTCGAGCGCCTCCGCGTGGTCGAGAGGCAGCCACGGCGTCGCGGCGGCCTGCGTCTCGGGGGCGCCGGGACTGCCGACCGTGCGCTTGGGTCCCGATTCGGTCAGCTCGATGACCGTGCACCAACCCACGCGCAGCACCCGCGGTGCCTCGTCGACCAGCACCTGCAGCCTCTTGGGCTTTCCGTCAGCGGCGGCGACGTGGTCGATGAGTTCCAGCTCACGGTGGGCCTCGAGCAGGCCGGTGTGCGGGCGGATGGCGTCGACGTAGACGCCCTTGAGGTTCTCGGCCGCCGTGATCAGCATGTCCGGCATCGAGCCCGCGGGCAGTTCGACGACGAGATCGTCGATGGCATAGCCGGCGGAACGCTCGACGACGTCGAGGGACAAGATGTCGGCGCCCACGGAACCGAGCGCTACAGCCAGTGAGCCGAGGCTGCCCGGTCGATCCTCCAGCTGGACCCGCAGCAGATAGGAAGGCACGCGCACACTGTTGCACAGCCCCGGCGGCTGAGCATTCCGGCCACTCAGGCCGCAGGTGCGGCTGCGGCGGTGACTAGGCTTTCATGTCGTGTCGCAGATCTCCCGAGACGAGGTAGCTCACCTGGCGCGCCTCGCGCGCCTGGCGCTGACCGATGACGAGCTCGACAGCTACGCCGGTCAGCTCGACGCCATCATCGGCCACGTCAGCCAGATCCAGGCCGTCGACGTCACCGGTGTCGAACCCACCGGCAATCCGCTGAAGGACGTCAACGTGTTCCGTGCCGACTCCGTCGAGCCGTGCCTGACCCAGGAGCAGGCGCTCGCCGGGGCGCCGAAGGCAGTCGACGGCCGGTTCGCCGTGCCGCGGATTCTGGGGGAGGAAGAATGAGCGGCACCGAGCTGACCCGGCTGGACGCGGCGACGCTGGGCGCCAAGATCGCCGCGAAAGAGGTGTCGTCCACCGAGGCGACCCGCGCGTGCCTCGACCAGATCGCCGAGACCGACGAGAAGTATCACGCGTTTCTGCACGTGGCGCAGGATCAGGCGCTGGCGGAGGCCGCGCGGATCGATGCGGCCGTCGCTGCGGGTGAGTCGCTGCCGTCGCCGCTGGCCGGGGTTCCGTTGGCGCTCAAGGACGTGTTCACCACCACCGATATGCCGACCACGTGCGGCTCGAAGATTCTCGAGGGCTGGACGTCGCCGTACGACGCCACCGTGACCGCACGCTTGCGGGCTGCGGGCATCCCGATACTTGGCAAGACGAACATGGACGAGTTCGCGATGGGGTCGTCCACCGAGAACTCCGCGTACGGCCCGACACGCAACCCGTGGGACGTCGACCGGGTGCCTGGCGGATCGGGCGGCGGTAGCGCCGCGGCGCTGGCCGCATTTCAGGCGCCGCTCGCCATCGGATCGGACACGGGCGGGTCGATTCGCCAGCCCGCGGCGCTGACCGCGACCGTCGGCGTGAAGCCGACCTACGGCACGGTGTCGCGGTACGGGCTGATCGCGTGCGCGTCGTCGCTGGACCAGGGCGGCCCGTGCGCCCGCACGGTGCTCGACACCGCGCTGCTGCACGAGGTGATCGCGGGCCACGACCCGAAGGACTCCACCTCCGTCGAGGCCGCGGTGCCCGATGTGGTGGCGGCCGCCAGGGCGGGCGCGTCCGGCGACCTGAAGGGCGTGCGGATCGGCGTGGTCAAGCAGCTTCGGGGCGACGGCTACCAGGCTGGGGTGCTTACGTCGTTCAACGCGGCGGTCGAGGCATTGACCGCACTCGGCGCCGAGGTCAGCGAGGTCGACTGTCCGCACTTCGACTACTCGCTGCCCGCGTACTACCTGATCCTGCCGTCGGAGGTGTCGTCGAACCTGGCGCGCTTCGACGCGATGCGCTACGGGCTGCGGGTCGGCGACGACGGCACACACAGTGCCGAAGAGGTGATGGCGATGACCCGGGCCGCTGGCTTCGGTCCAGAAGTCAAGCGCCGCATCATGATTGGCGCCTATGCGCTGTCCGCTGGGTACTACGACGCGTATTACAACCAGGCGCAGAAGGTCCGCACCCTGATCGCGCGTGACCTCGATGAGGCCTACAAGAGCGTCGACGTGCTGATCTCGCCCGCCACCCCGACCACCGCGTTCCCGCTGGGGGAGAAGGTCGACGATCCGCTGGCGATGTATCTGTTCGATTTGTGCACGCTGCCGCTGAACCTGGCCGGGCATTGCGGGATGTCGGTGCCGTCGGGACTGTCACCGGACGACAGTCTGCCGGTTGGCCTTCAGATCATGGCGCCCGCGCTGGCCGACGACCGGCTGTACCGCGTCGGTGCGGCCTACGAAGCCGCGCGAGGTCCGCTGCCAACAGCGGTGTAAGAGGGGAGGATGGGGACATGCGCATCGGAGTTCTCACGGGTGGCGGCGACTGTCCTGGCCTGAACGCGGTCATCCGGGCCGTGGTGCGGACGTGCGACGCGCGATACGGCTCCTCGGTGGTCGGCTTCCTGGACGGCTGGCGCGGTCTGCTCGAAGACCGGCGGGTCCAGTTGACCAACGACGACCGCAACGATCGGCTGCTGGGCAAGGGCGGCACGATGCTCGGCACTGCACGGGTCCACCCCGACAAGTTGAGGGCCGGTTTGGACCAGATCAAGCAGACGCTCGATGACAACGGCATCGATGTGCTGATCCCGATCGGCGGCGAGGGCACGCTGACCGCGGCGCACTGGCTGTCCGAGGAGAACGTTCCGGTGGTCGGGGTGCCGAAGACCATCGACAACGACATCGACTGCACTGATGTGACATTCGGCCACGACACCGCGTTGCAGGTCGCGACGGACGCAATCGACCGGCTGCACAGCACCGCCGAGTCGCACCAGCGGGTGATGGTCGTCGAGGTGATGGGCCGCCACGCGGGGTGGATCGCACTGGGCGCGGGGATGGCGTCCGGGGCACATATGACGCTGATCCCTGAGCAGCCCTTCGACGTCGAGGAGGTCTGCCGAAAGGTCAAGCAGCGGTTCGTGCGCGGAGACTCGCACTTCATCTGCGTGGTCGCCGAGGGCGCCAAGCCTGCCGAAGGGACCATGCAGCTGCGGCAGGGCGGACTCGACGAGTTCGGACACGAGAAGTTCACAGGCGTCGCCCAGCAATTGGCATACGAGGTGGAGAAGCGGATCAAGAAGGACGTCCGCGTCACCGTGCTCGGGCACGTCCAACGCGGCGGCACCCCAACGGCTTACGACCGCGTGCTGGCCACCCGATTCGGCGTCAACGCCGCCGATGCCGCACACGCTGGCGAGTACGGAATGATGGTGTCACTGCGTGGCCAGGACATCGGCCGCGTGCCGCTGGCCGACGCGGTGCGCCAATTGAAGCTGGTGCCGCAGACCCGCTACGACGACGCCGCCGAATTCTTCGGCTGAGTTTCGGCGTCTGCTCGCGCTAAGGCAGCGCAAGGGCGAGGGCCGCGACGTTGAGGCCGAGGAATCCGATCGCGAGTGCGAACTGCGGGCTGTAGTCGCTTGCGCGGATGTGCGTGTAGATCGCGCAGACAAAGAACAGCACCAGGCCGATCGCGGCTGACACGCCGAGCGGACGAAATGCCAGTCCCGCGGCCAGGCCCAGCGCGCCAAGGGTTTTCAAGGTGCCGATCGGAAACGTCAACCACGAAACGGGTACCCCGGCCTTGGTCATGCCCGGCAAGATCGGCTGGAAGTGCAGCAAGGCGGCGACGCCCGAGAATCCGTTCGCGGCAACGGCGATCAGTGTGACGGCGAGATAGGCAGTAGTCATGATGCGCTCTTGAAGGCTTCGCGGCGGATCATCTGCCAGATGGTCGGGGTGTCTTCGGTGGTCGAGACGACGACGGTCTTACCGGCCGCGGACGGGTCACCGGCCACCGCGATCATGTAGTCGGCCAGGTCGATCCGGGCGGTGAAGCCTCCGATCGGATCCACCTCGCCTGCAACATAATTCGTGGGCTCGGGCAGGTCGAACAGGCCCGACGGGCGCACCACCGTCCAATCGAGGCCGCTGGCGCGCACGATGTCCTCCATGCGGCGCTGATCGTCGTAGGTGGTCTTGCCGATGGTGCGGGTGATCACGGGTTCGAACATTCGCAGTGACAGGGGAGTGTCGATGCGGTTCGGGTAGTGGTAGGCGCCCGTCGAACTCACCACGACCAGGCGTCGCCCGCCGGTCGTTCGCATCGCGTCGACGATGTTGCGCACGCCCACCGAGTACGTGTCGATGGGTCGGGTGCTGAACGGCACGCCCAGGGTGGACACCACCGCGTCGGCGCCCTGGACGACGTCGGTCAGTGAGCCGGGCTCGCGCACATCGGCGCGCGCGACGGTCAGGTTCGCGTCGGCGAACGGAAAGTCATCGGGGCGCCGCGTCACCGCGACAACCGCGTGTCCTTTGTCGAGAGCCCTTCGGGTCAGCAGTCTGCCGGTCTGCCCGTTGGCTCCGAAAACCACGATCCTCATTGTTCCTCCTAGTTGATCCCTAGCCATGATTATCACTCTACGTGACTATCATCGAAGGTGCTAATGTCGAACACATGCCCGATCGCGACGCCGGGATCGCCGGACTTCACCAGCGCATCCCGTTCCTGCTTTCGCAGCTCGGCGTCTACCTCGCCGAGGACTTCGTGCGCCGACTCGAGCCGTTCGGGATCGAGCCGCGCGCATATGCGGTGCTCAAGGCGCTGAGCGAAAACGACGGGCGCTCACAGCGCGAGCTGTCGACGCAGCTGGGCATCCATCGCAACGTGATGGTCACAGTCGTCGACGCCCTGGAACGCGACGGGCTGGTCAAGCGGATGCCCCATCCCACAGACCGGCGAGCCTTCGCGGTGACCTTGACCGACAAGGCCCGTGAACTGCTGCCCGAGCTGGATGCGCAGGGCAGTGCCCAGGAGGACGAGATCACCGCATCGCTGACGGAGCCGGAGCGCGAAGCGGTGCTGGCCCACCTTCAACGGATGTCGAGTGCGGCCGGGCTCATCCCGGGCGTGCACCCCAAACTGGGCTAGGACGCTCCCACTACGATCGGGTGTATGACGATCGCCGCTGCTGAACTGCTCGATTACGACGACGTCGTCGCGCGCTACGAACCCGTGCTCGGCCTCGAGGTGCACGTCGAGCTGTCCACCGCGACCAAGATGTTCTGTGGTTGCGCCAACGAATTCGGCGCCGAGCCCAACACGCAGGTGTGTCCCGTGTGCCTCGGCTTGCCGGGGTCGTTGCCGGTGCTCAACCAGAAGGCGGTGGAGTCGGCGATCCGCATCGGGCTGGCGCTCAATTGCGAGATCGTGCCGTGGTGCCGGTTCGCCAGGAAGAACTACTTCTATCCGGACATGCCGAAGAACTACCAGATCTCGCAGTACGACGAGCCGATCGCGATCAACGGCTATCTGGAGGTTCCGCTCGACGACGGGACCACCTGGCGGGTCGAGATCGAGCGCGCCCACATGGAGGAGGACACCGGCAAGCTGACCCACCTCGGCAGCGAGACCGGACGCATCGCGGGCGCGACGACCTCGCTGATCGACTACAACCGGTCCGGGGTGCCGCTGATCGAAATCGTCACCAGGCCGATCGAGGGCACCGGTGACCGGGCGCCCGAGATCGCCCGCGCATACGTGACGGCGCTGCGGGATCTGTTGCGCGGCTTGGGGGTATCCGACGTACGGATGGATCAGGGGTCGATGCGCTGCGACGCCAACGTGTCGCTCAAGCCGATCGGCCAGAAGGAATTCGGCACCCGCAGCGAGACCAAGAACGTCAACTCGCTGAAGAGCGTTGAGGTGGCGGTCCGTTACGAGATGCGCAGGCAAGCAGCGGTTCTCGAATCGGGCGGACGGGTGGTGCAGGAAACCCGGCACTTCCACGAGGACGGCTACACGTCGCCGGGCCGCAGCAAGGAGACCGCGCAGGACTACCGCTACTTCCCGGAACCGGATCTGGAGCCGGTGGCGCCCGACGCGGAACTGGTCGAGCGGCTGCGTGCGACGATCCCCGAGCTACCGTGGTTGCAACGCAAGCGGATTCAGGACGACTGGGGAATCTCCGACGAGGTGATGCGCGACCTGGTCAACATCGGCGCCCTCGACCTGATCACCGCCACCGTCGGTCACGGTGCATCGAGCGATGCTGCGCGCGCGTGGTGGGGAAACTTCTTGGTGCAGAAGGCCAATGAAGCGGGTGTTGAACTCGAAGACTTGCCGATCACGCCTGCGCAAGTGGCCGCGGTGGTCAAACTCGTCGACGACGGCAAGCTGTCGAACAAGCTGGCCCGCCAGGTCGTCGAGGGCGTGCTGGCCGGCGAGGGCGAACCCGAACAGGTGTTGAAGGACCGCGGACTCGAAGTCGTACGCGACGATTCGGCACTGCAGGCCGCGGTCGACGAGGCGTTGGCTGCCAATCCCGACGTCGCCGAGAAGATCCGAAGCGGCAAGGTGCAGGCCGCGGGCGCGATCGTCGGCGCGGTGATGAAGGCGACGAGGGGTCAGGCCGACGCCGCGCGGGTGCGCGAACTAGTGCTGGCCGCCTGCAGCTAGATCGAGCAGTATCGCCAGGTCGCAAGCGTTCCCAAGAATCCACCAAGGACTCCGCGGCAGCCTTTAGACGACCGGCCACGACGGCTGCCAGGCGGAAGGAAACCACTCATGAAGCGAATCTGGCGATCGACGAGTCTTCGCCGGAGGCGAATAAAGGTCTATCTGGTCACGGCGCCGCTCTTTACCGCGGCAGCAGCAACTGCTGCGCTCGGTATCGGGTTGGATACCGCCGCGACGGCGGCCGCAGATACCACCCAAGCCGGAGCCGGTGGGATAGTGACCACGACCGCGCAGACCGGCTCACTTCTACAGCTCCAGATCCAGATGAACCATGGTGAGAACCGGAAGTACACAGCGGTTGCCGACATCATGAAGACGAAGCACGACACGGTGAAGAACTCGATCGGTAACGTCCGCTGATCGATTCGATGGCCGCCTGCAGCTAGCGTCGCTCGATACTCAGCAGTCGGTGCTCGACAGCGTCGGCGCCGCGGGCCACACCTCCTGTCGCGCGATACCCGTCCGCGACGCGCCGGGCACCCGCTGCCATCGACATCGCTTCCTGCACTTTCGCTTTCAACTTCTCGACCGTGAGCTTCGTTGCCGGTAGGCGCGTCCCGCTGCCTGAGACCTCAACTCGGCGCGCGACCTCGAACTGATCGCGCCCGTGCGGCACGACGCAGACCGGCACTCCGCGGGACAGTGCTTTCTGAGTGGCGCCCATTCCGCCATGAGTGATTGCGCAGACAGCCCGGTCCAGCACCTTGCCGTGTGGCACAAACCTTTCGACCGTGGCGTTGGGCGGCACCACAATTTCATCAGGAACTCCGGATGGGTACGTGACCACCACATGCACCGGTTCGTCTTTCAACGCCGCCATCGCGGCGATGGGCAAGTGACCGTCGGCCTGACGATCAGATGACGTGGTCACCAACACGATCGGTCGGTCGATCTCGGAGAGCCACTGCGGAGCGGCGTCAGGCGGGTCGAAGTCGCACGGGCCGATCAGTTCGACGGTCTCTCCCCAGTCCGGATGCGGGTACTCAAATGGCTCGCCGGTCGCGACGAGCATCAGCGGTGCCCGCCTGAGCAATTCGTCGACGCTGCGCACCGCCGTGGCGCCTGCGATATCGCGGACGGCGTTCACCGGTCCGAGCATCGCGCGGTTGAGCGCCCCGGCGACGACTGGCCGGAGAGCTTCGTCGCGGAGCCGGCCGAGCAGTCCTGGCCATGGCCGCAGGCCCGGCCCGAACGGTGGCACGCCTCGCGACCGGAGAAAAGGTGTGAACGGAAAGAACGACAGCCACGGCGTCGCACCGGCGTCGGCTGCCGCCGCGGCGCCCCAACAATTTGCGTCGACAACGACCGCGTCGGGCCGGACCAGGGCGATCGCATCCCGCAGATCGTCTAGTTCGAATATCGCCCGCTGCCCGAAGACGCCGAACGCCGCCTTCAATGCTGCTCGACCGCTGGTCTCCATCCAGTCGGTCATCACCGCTGCCTCGATCTGCGGGTCGATGGCCGAGGACTCGAAACCAAGGTCGTTGGCCGTCGCAACGCCGTCGGCCAAGGTTCTGACTGCAATCCGATGGCCGCGGCGCTGCAGTTCAAGGAGCAGTCCGAGGATTGGGTAGAGGTTCCCGAACGCAGGCGAGGTATACGCCAGGATCGTGGCCATCGGCTATGGGCCCTGTCTGTCGGGCATGAGCATGGAGTTTATCGGCGCCGGGCGGCATGTTCGGGTCTTACGCTTGACGAGCACCAAATTCGAACGCGGGGAATCACATGACAGTGTCGGCGGCGTGCCGCAAGTGCGGTAGCGAGCCCCGCGCCGGTGCCCGATTCTGCGACGCGTGCGGATCTCCCATAGCCGAAGCCGAGCTTCAGGCCGAGCACAAGCAGGTCACGGTTCTGTTCGCCGATGTGCAACGCTCGATGGACCTGGCCGCGGCCTTGGGGCCGGAGCGGTTGAGTGAAGTCATGGGTGAGCTTTTCAACAGGTGCGGCTCCGTCACTCAACGCTACGGCGGCACGGTCCAGCAATTCACCGGTGACGGCATCATGGCGTTGTTCGGTGCCCCGATCGCGTTGGAGGATCACGCTATTCGAGCGTGTGTCGCTGCGCTCGAAATACAGAAAGTAGCGATTGCCCTAGCGGAGGAGGTGAAGCGGCGAGACGGCATGGAGATCGCGCTGCGCGTCGGATTGAACTCCGGGGATGTGGTCTTCGGCCAAATCGGCTCCAGCTCAGACAGTTACACGGCGTTCGGTACGCACGTCGGGATGGCGCAACGGATGGAGTCTGTCGCACCAGCGGGTGGCGTGATGATCAGCGAGTCCACGGCAAGACTCGTCGAACATATTGCCGTCCTCGACGATCCGTCGTTGGTGAACATCAAGAATGCCGCAGAGCCGGTACCCGCACGACGCCTGCGGGGAATGCTTGCCAGCAGAACGGCGATCGGACGGCGTGAATCCACCCTCGTCGGTCGAGGCGAGGAGATGGACTCGATCACCCTGATCCTGCGCGACTGTCTCGAAGGACACGGCTGCGTTGTTGGCGTACGCGGACTCGCGGGCATCGGCAAGAGCCGCTTCTGTCGTGAGCTGGTGAAGCTCGCACAGAGCTCAGGGATGGCGACGTTCTCCACCTCCTGCGAGTCACACTCCAGTGAAGTGCCTTTCGGCTTGGTATCCCGGCTCCTGCGCGACGTACTGCAGATCAGCGATGACGAACAAGAGGCCGGCCGGGCCGCGCTACGGACCCGGTTTGACCAAGCCGACCCCGACGATGTCGTCCTGCTCGAGGACCTGCTCGGAATTCGCGATGCGGCGGCCGCAAGCCCAAATGTCTCCGCCGAGGCGCGACGGCGCCGTCTCGCAGGGCTGATCGGCACCCCCGCGATGTCACCCGCGCAGCCAACCGTTTACGTCATCGAAGACGTGCACTGGATCGACGCCGCCAGCGAGGCAATGCTTGCCGACCTGCTGACGAATGTCTCGCTGAACCGGGCGATCGTGGTGATCGCCTATCGCCCCGAGTACACGGGAGTGTTGTCACAACTTCCGGCGATCCGGCACATTGCGCTTGAGCCGCTTGATGATTCAGCGGCATGGGAGATGACTGCGGAGCTCATCGGGTCGCATCCTTCGGTGGACGAGCTCGCCGCGAACATCATCGAACGGTCGGCCGGAAATCCGTTCTACGTTCAGGAGATCATTCGGGAGTTCGCAGAGCGCAAGGTGATCGTCGGTGAACGCGGCGCGTACCGTCGACAACTCGAGATCGCCGACATCAGTGTGCCGCCCACATTGCAGGCGACCATCGGTGCGCGCATCGACCGACTGACGCCGGCGGCCAAGCGCGCTCTGAATGCCGCAGCGATCATCGGTTCTCGCTTCGGTGTCGATCTTCTCAACGTGGTGCTCGGCGATGCGGACAACGAGGGACGTGCCGAGCTGGCGGAGCTGGTTCATTCCGAGCTCATCGACCAGGTGATGTTCACGCCTAGAGCCGAATACGCGTTCCGCCATCCGCTTGTTCGCGCGGTGGCCTACGAATCACAGCTCAAAACCGCACGCGCACAACTTCATCGCCGCCTTGCGACCGCGCTCGAAGACCGCAATGCGGCCGGGACAGACGAGATGGCGGCCGTGATAGCGGGACATCTCGAGGCCGCCGGAGATATCCGCGGGGCGTTCGGCTGGCACATGAGGGCGGGAAACTGGTTCACCAACCGCGATATCAATGCCGCCCGTAGCAGCTGGCGGCGGGCCCGGGGGCTTGCTGACAGGCTGTCCGAAGACGATCCCG
Organism: Mycobacterium sp.; assembly: GCA_035492865.1. GTDB lineage: Bacteria > Actinomycetota > Actinomycetes > Mycobacteriales > Mycobacteriaceae > Mycobacterium. Next base: position 11,787 of record DATJIX010000048.1, read on the forward strand.
ACCGCCGGTGGATGCGCATCGCCCCCCGCGCCTTGCTCTGCGGAAGTACATGGCGCGCAGGGGGCAGTGTTGCGGATACCGGATTCGATGAACTGCGCGCGCTCTGCACCCGTGCCGAGGACCAGGTCCCGCTCGCCATGGGCATGGCGGGATACATTTCCCAGGTTGCGGTCACTGCCCGGATTCGGGAGGCTTCGGGGCTGGCCACGGAATACGTCGAGCTCATCGATTCGATTGACCAGCCGGGCCTCACGGTCGGAATGCTGTATCCGGCACTTCACGCCAAGTTCGAAGCCGGTGAGATGGCCGATGTCGCGCGGCTGGCCCAGCGTGTCATCGGCTTGGCGCAGGGTGATCCCACCAGAGGCAATTTCCTAACGGGTTCTCCCTTGGCGTTTGCCACCGGAATGCTCGCTACGGCGAGATGCGCTCTGGGGCAAGGGGAGTGGAAAGACACCTTCGACCAGGCGCTCGACATCTCACGAGTGGACCCGACGACATACGTCTCGATCGTGATGTTCAAGTACCTCCTTGGGATTCCATGGGGCGGATTGCTGGCCGACGCGGTGGCGCTGCGAGAATCTGCGGAGGCTCTACAGATCGCCGAACGGTGCAGTGAAGACTTCGCGCTACACAGTGCACAGCTGACACGGGGCATCGTCCTGCTGTCAGCGGCGGGCGGCGATCGTGCGTTCGGTCTCGACTTGCTCGAGAAAGCCCGTTCGGCGGCGATCAACGAACGGTTCATGTTGGCGAAAGTGCCGGCCATCGATGTGCAAATCGCCGCGGAGAAGGCCCGCGTCGGGGATCTCGACGGTGCGATCGAGCTATCGCGGCTCACCATCGCCGAGTTATTCGAGTCGGGCGGCGGCCTTGATCGAGGCACAGCGACAAGCGTTTTGGTCGAAACACTGCTTCGCCGTGGGCGTGCCGTGGATCTGGACGAGGCGCGGTCCGCGGTGGACACGCTGGACGCAGCGACGAGCCCCGGCTTTGTTGTGCACGAACTGCCGTTGCTGCACATGCGGGCATTGCTCGCGGCGGCCCAGGGTGAAGAAGAGCGGTACCGGAACTACGCCGATAGCTACCTTGCCGCGGCGCAAGCCGCGCAGTTCGACGGCCACCTCGCCCAAGCGCGCGCGATGGCGCGCTAGCGCCTGCCGATGCGCATCGCCGCTGCCGCGAACTCCTCGAGCCGCTCGCGGGGGTAGGTTTCCGGGTCGTTGACCGCCAGCCGGCCCAGCATCTCGGCGAACGACAGCATGGTGTGGCCCAGCAGCACCGGATCGAGGTCGGCCAGCTGCGGTTCCAGCGCGATACCCGCCTTGGCCAGCAGCTCGACCTGGGACAGAATCGATGACCGTGCCCGCCGCAGGTCATCGCGGTACTCGCGGGGGGCGCTGTCGGGCACGGTCAGAATGAGTCGCCAGCGGGCGGGATTCTCCAGCACGACACGTAGGAACGCCGAGATCGTCGCGGTGTAGGCACCCGTCGGGCCATGCACGGTCAGGTCCTCGGGCATCCCGGCCAGCACCTGTTCGAGACCGCGTTGA
>DATJIX010000049.1:0-24109 GCA_035492865.1 Mycobacterium sp.
GCTGTTCCCGACGCTGTGTCGACCGACCGCCACCCTGTGGACGCCCGGACACGAACCGAAGGTGCCGCCGAGCATCAACCGCGGCCTGATGATGCCCAAACGCCGACGCACTCGAAACGAGAACCTCGCCCGCCGCATTCAAGCCGAACGCAAACTCAACGACGAATACGTCGCCGAACGCAACAAACCCCCACCCTTCTAACGCTTTTCGCAGAGCTACGGGTGGTAGGGCACGCCTACCGCGCGGAACACGTACTCGGGTGGCACATCGAAAGCCAGTGAGCGACGGGGAATCCGCATGAGCAGATCCTCGGGCAGCGCATCCTTGTAGTGCAGCGACAGGTGGCCCTCGCAGCGGGGGTCGACCTCGGCGACGTTGACGTCAAGCAGCAGACCTGTCGGCCCGAGCTCGGCCTTTACGGCGCCCTGCTGCGGCGCGTCCCAGCGCTGATCGATGGTGCGGCCGGCCAGCTTCGGCACCGACGACAGCGTCCCGAGCACCCGCTGATTGGTCAGCACCAGTGAGCCGACATAGCTCGCGATATCACCTTTCGACCGCTTGCCGGGCACCTTGCCGGTGAACCGGCGCGTGACCGCAACGTACTCGGCGATGTGAATGATGCCCTCGGACTCGACCTCCGCGCGGATCTCGGCGGGCAGCTTGCCGATCCCCAGCAACTTTCGCAGAAAGACAGCCATGTTCAGCAACCCTACTGGCGGCCCGCAGCCTCGAGCGGGATACAGGTGGTACAGCTGGTGGGGTGACACCGCGCAAAACCTGGCTGATCGCGTCGGCGACGCTGGGCGCGGCGGTGTTCGCGCTGATGTGGATCGGCTTCGCGTCACGCTGGAACTGGTTGGCGACCATGGACTCGTCGTTGCTGGGCATCGGCCATGACTACGCGGTCGATCACCCCGGCTGGGTGACCGCATGGAATGTGTTCTGCACCGTCCTCGGACCGACGGTCTTCCGGCTGGCCACCCTGGTCGTGATCGTGTTCGCGCTGGTGCGCCGCAACGTGCGCGTCGCCTTGTTTCTGGTGATCAGCGTCGAGCTGGCCGGAATCATCACCGAGCTCCTCAAGTTCATCGCCGACCGTCCGCGCCCCGCGACCGCGTTGGTGTCCGCGCTCTCGAGGTCGTTTCCCTCCGGGCACGCCTTGGGGGTGATGGTCGCCGTGCTCGCGCTGCTGACCGTCGTGCTTCCGGTCGCGCACCGCTCGCTGCGGCCGTGGCTGATCGCGCTCGGCGCGGTGATCGTCCTCGCGATCGGCGTGGGGCGCGTCGTGCTCAACGTGCACTATCCATCCGACGTGATCGCTGGATGGGCGCTCGGTTACGCGTATTTCGTCGCGTGTCTGCTGCTGATCCCACCCTCGCGGCCCGTCACGGTAACGGACGAAACACCGGCAGGGCTCGGTACTTCACGCTGAAAGTGGCGTCGGCGACCTCAGTCCCTACCTCACCATCGTGTGCGAGCACCGTCGGGCCGTCCACCGCGTGCAAGGTGAACTCCGGCACCCGCAGTTCGTGATACAGCGGGCTGCGTTCCAGTCTTCCCAGCGCGAGCGCCGTCAGGATCCTGGTCCGGCTCAACCGTCGACCGGTCTCCAGAATCCGGACGTCCAGCAGGCCGTCGTCCATTCTGGTGCGCCGCGACGGCGCGAATCCCGACGGCAGATACGTCGAATTGCCAAGGAAGAACAGCGAGGTCTGCAGGGTCTTGTTGTCGTAGGCGATGCGCACCGGCTCGCCGTGTCGCAGCGTGTGCAGCATCGCGTACAACCCCGCCAGCGGCTTGCCGACCTTGTGTTCCAACTTCTCGCGGGTCTGTACGAACGTCGGGTATGCGCCGATGCTCGCGGTGTTGATCACCATGTGTTCCTCGTTCAGACACACCAGGTCGACGCACCCGATGCTGCCCCGCCGGATGGCGTCGACCGTCTTCGCGACGGTGTCGCATCCGATGTCCTTCGCGAAATGGTTGAACGTGCCGCCGGGGAAGACCGCCAGCGGGATGCCTGATTCGACCGCCACCCGTGCGGCGCACGAGACGGTGCCGTCTCCACCGGCTACCGCGAGCACCTCCGCTCGCTCGGCCGCTTTGCGCAGCACCTCTTCGACGTCGTCGTCATCGCTTAGTTCGACAATCTCGGTCTGCGGCAACGCCTCTCGCACTTCATCGATGACACGGGCGCCTGTCCCGCTTCCCGATGCGGGGTTCACCACCAGCATCACACCGTCGCCCTGCGGCCGTTCTGGGGTGTCCACCCGGAGCGGATCCGCGACCGGAATCTTGGTCAGCACAACGGGTGGCACCACGCGCCCACCCAGCACCGCGATGCCTGCGCCGATCCCGAATCCGGCGAACACATCACCGGGGTAGTGCACGCCGGTCGCCACCCTGGACAGGCCCACCAGCCCGGCGAGCAGCGCCAGGCCAAGCCCTAGTGGCGGACTCTCCAGGCCCACGCCCACCGCGAACGCCGCCGCGCTCGCCGAGTGTCCGGACGGCAGCGAGTTCGATGTCGGCGATCGGCGGGACTGCCGCGCCAGCGGCACCAGCAACCGACTCGGCCGAGGCCGCTTCCACACCCTCTTCGCTGCCTGGTTCGTCACCAGGCTGGTCACCGCGAGGCTCACCAGCCCCCGAGTCGCTCCACGACGCATGGTGGGACCGCCGAAGGCGGCAAGCCCGGCCGCGATCGCAAACCACAGCTTCGAATGGTCCGCCGCCCGGCTCAGCCTGGGCATTGTGGCGTCCAGCAGGGGGCTTGGCGACTCCGCGATGGCGTCGAACACCTCGCGGTCCAGGGTGCCGAGACCCTCGCCGATTTGCCGGATACCGCGCCCGCGGCCCCGGAAGGGCAGGAACTTCATGGCCTTTACTTAGCCCGATCCGGGGATCTTCAATCGTGTCTGAACCTTTACTTGACCGCCGCTGTGACACCGCTGACTATGAATGCGTGCGCCGACTGCTGGCTCTGCTGTGCGCCGGGGCCCTCTGTTTAGCCGTGGCGCCCGTCGCCTACGCCGAGTACACGCCGTGGTTCGCCCCGCAGGTCGGCGACGCCACGCAGGTGATTTCCGTTGTGGGAGCCGGTGGTTCGTCGGCGAAAATGGATGTCTTCCAGCGCGGCGCAAACGGCTGGGAACCGTTGCGCGCAGGCATTCCCGCCCACGTCGGCGAAAGGGGCTTTGCCGCCGAAACGCACGACGGCAACATGCAGACCCCGCTGGGCATCTACACCCTTGACTTCGCGTTCGGCACCGCGCCGAATCCAGGTGGCGGCCTGCAGTATGTCCAGGTCGGCTCCGACCACTGGTGGGACGGGGACATGAAGAGCCCGACCTACAACACCATGCAGGTCTGCAAGAAATCGCAGTGCCCGTTCGACACGGCGCCGGCCAGCGGCACCGAGAACCTCGAGATCCCGCAGTACAAGCACGCGGTGGTGATGGGCGTCAACAAGGCCAGGGTGCCCGGCAACGGCGGCGCGTTCTTCCTGCACACCACCGACGGCGGTCCCACCGCCGGGTGCGTGGCGATCGACGACGGCACACTGGTGGAGATCATGCGCTGGCTGCAGCCCGGCGCGTTGATCGCGATCACCCAGTAGCCGTCAAATGTTAACGGCGCGACCGGCTTTCACCTTGAAGTTGATGTTCTCCGTGGACATCGACGCATCATAGGTGCGGTCGTAGCCGGTCTCGCTGATCTTCCAGCCGTCTGGGGTGCGCCGGTAGCGGTCGTGGTAGAAGCCCGCGCCGAACAGCATGAAGTTGAAGTCGGGCACGATAACCCGATCCTGCAGGTACCAGGTGGCCGTCGCCTCGTCACCGTCGACCGTGATCTCGGGGTGTGTCACCCGGTGCTCGGTGATGATGTTGGCAGGCATCGAGGTGCGCATGAACTCGACGAGCGTGTCCCGGTCGTCGAAGTGGTGCTCCTCACCGATCGACTCCCCGTACCTGCCGACCACATCCTCGGTCAGCGTGTCGGCGAACTCGTCCCAGTGCTTGGTGTCGAGAGCGCGCAGATACCGGTACTTGAGTTGTTTGATGTCGTCGATGTCACCCATGGCCGACATTGCAGCACACGGGTGAGGCGCGCGGCTACTGAGCCGCCGTGAGATTGCGCGTCGCCGGGCCTTCGAGCAGCGTGCCGTCCGGAGCGAACCGGGATCCGTGCAGGGGGCACTCCCACGATTCGTCGGCGTCGTTCCAGTTGACGATCCCGCCGAGGTGCGGACACACCGGGGACACCCGGTGCTCGACACCGTTGACCACGCTGCGCGCCTCGAGATCCCAAGGCGGCCCACTGACGACGCCACCGCTTTCCGGGGTGCGGTTGCCGATTCGGGTCACCGGCGTGATCCACCCCTTGGCCAGGTTGAACCCGACTTCGAGGTTGGCCTGCAAGGCGGTGGGGATGCCTGACAACTCGTGGGGACTCCAACTCGCGAACGCGTCGGCCCAATCCATCCGTCCCCCGAGGATCCGGCTGGCCAGCGCGAGCGCGGCGGCAGTGCCGTTGGTCATCCCCCATTTGTCGAAACCCGTTGCGACAAAGATCTTGTCGTTGCCCGGCAGGATCGGACCCACGTACGGCAACTCGTCGGCCGGCGTGTAGTCCTGCGCCGACCAGTAGTTCGTCTGCATCGCACCCGGGTAGTGCAACTTGGCCCACGAATCCAGTTCCTGCACCGAGCAGACGGGACTCTTCTGGCGGCCGACTGGATGGCCGGCACCACCGACGATCAGCCGATCACCGCCTGCCGTCGGCGCGTAACGCACTGAGCGGGTTGGTGAGTCGGCCGATAGATACATGCCGCGGGTGGTGTTGCCCGGCACCTTGTACGCCATGCAGTACGAGCGGCTGGGTTTGAGCCGCGCGAAGAAGCCGCCGCGATCCAGGATGGGAATGCCCGTCGCCAGCACGCATTGTCCGGCGTGCACGTCGAACTCGTCACCGCCGGTCGTGCGAACCTGCAGTGCCAAGCCATCGGAGTCGCCCGAAACACTTTGCACGCGAACACCTTGCGCTAACCGGCCGCCGCGCTCTTCGAGTTCGACTATCAAGCTGTCCAGCAGCGGCATCGGATCGAACTGAGCCTGGCGGGCGAGTCGTACGCCGCCGTGAAACGGGAACGGCACATCGATGTCGTCCACCCATTCGACAGCGAGCCCGGCGGCCGTGCACGCCTCCAGTTCGGCGTGCGCAGCGGCGACACCCTTCTCGGACTGCGCGTAGGTGAAGGCGTCCTCGCGCTGTACCGGGATACCGTGTGCCTCGCAATGCGCGACCAGCCACTCGAGGCCTTCGCGATTGCCCTGCACGTACTGCTCGGCGATCTTCTGGCCGTGCTTGCCGACGATCTTCGACATCTTGGTGCCCTGAAGCAGGCTGATCTTCGCGGTCGTGTTGCCGGTCGCGCCCGCACCGGCCGAATGCGCCTCGAGCACAAGCACGTCCTTGCCCGCCCTGGCCAACAGCACCGCGGTGGTCAGGCCGGTGAGCCCGGCGCCCACCACCACGACGTCTGCCGAACGGTCCGCCGCGTCCAGTGACTCAGACGGTATGGGCCGCTCGATGCGGTCGGCAAGCCACAGCGATGTCATGGCCTTGGCATTACCCAGGCCGGCAAAGACGAAACCCGGTTCAGCCCCAGAAGTCGTTGTTGTGGTTGTCCCCATCGCCGTCGCGATGGTGGTCGTCGTGGCAGGTGTTCCAGTCGAAGTTGAAGCCCCACTCCGGCCGCCAGAAATCGCCGGGGCACCAGTGGTAACGGGGCACGTAATAGCGCGCAGGAGCGCCGAAGTCACGGTGATGATCGTTGCCGTCAATATCGCGGTGATGGTCGTCATGGCAGGTGCCCGCATCCCAGTTGTCGCCCCACTCGGGATGCCAATCCTCGCCGGGGCACCAGTGATAGCTCGGGAATTCGCCGACCTGGGCTGACGCCGCGGTTGCCGCTCCTACACCCGCCAATCCGAGTCCGGCAGTGACGATGAATGTTGTTGCTGCGCAGCGCGCCATTGATTTCACGGGTACCAAGAAAACATCGAAATCTGTGCCCCAGCTATGTGGTTGAGTCCAACCGGCTGGCAATGCAGCCCAAAAAGCGGAGTGTCTAACGGAATTCGCTTCGTCCGACCGCTATCGTGTGGTCCGTTATGAGCGACCCGTTGGGGTTGTCGATCGGGACGACCAACCTGGTCGCGGCTCGAGTTGGCAATCAACCAGAGATACGACGCTCGGTGTTGACCCTGTTCGGTCACGCCGCGCCTGAAGTCGGCGTGCCATCGGCGCACACCGACGGCCTCGTGCTGACCGGATTCGTCGAGCGGGTCGGTGACCCGGTGCCACTGGTGGCCGCGGACGGGTCGTCGCATCTGGCCGATCAGCTACTGGTCGATGCCCTGCAGGCGATGGTGGCGGCCGTCGGTGGCCAGCCGTCGCAGACCGCGATCGCCGTCCCTGCGTACTGGGGCACCTCGACGCTGTGGGCGCTGCGCAACGCGATGCGGGCCAATCCGACCCTTGCGCCCAACGGCACGCCCGCCCGGCTGGTGTCCGACGCCGTTGCGTCGCTGACGGCTCTGCACGCCAACCCCGGGCTGAGCCCCAACGGGGTGGTGGCGCTGCTGGACTTCGGCGGCGGAGGCACGAGCATCACGCTGGCGGATGCGGCGTCGGGGTTCGAGCCGATCGAGGACACCACCCGCTACACCGACTTCTCCGGCGACCAGATCGATCAGGCGTTGCTCAACCACGTGCTCGAGGGCATCGCCAACGCCGGCGGTATCGACCCGGCGGCCACCGCGGCGGTCGGGTCGCTCGCCCGGCTGCGCGAGGAGTGCCGCAGCGCCAAGGAGCGGTTGTCCGCGGAGACCACGACCGAGCTGACCGCCGAGCTGCCAGGCTACCGGTCAACAATCCGAGTGACCCGCGCCGAGCTCGAGAGTCTGATCGCGCAGCCCCTGGAAGGGGCTCTCACCGCATTGGAAAATGCGTTGGAGCGCAACAGGATTAGCTGGTCGAACGTGTCGGCGGTGGTCACCATCGGCGGTGGTGCCAGCATTCCGCGCATCACTCAGCGGCTGTCCGAGCATTCGCAGGCGCCGGTGGTGACGACACCGCAACCGGCGCTGGATGCCGCGGTCGGTGCCGCGCTGTTCGCCGCCTACGGCGCTGAGTCGGACCTCCAAACCGGGATGGCGCCTGCGGTGCTGGACGCCACCGACCGGGTCAGCGCGCCTGGATCGTCGACCTTCCGTGCGCTGGCCTGGTCCCAGGACGACGACACCGCCGACGATGTCGTGCCGTACACCGGGGATATCTACGACACCGGCGTGACGAGCGCGCGTCCGCAGGTGCAGTACGTGCCGCCGACCGAGCCGATCGAAGAGGCGCGGAGCGGATGGAATCGACTGCCGCAGTTGGTGTTCGGGCTGGCCGCCGTGGTCGCGGTGGTGGCCGTCGGCGGGGTGGCCATCGGGCTGACAAGTGCCAGCGACAGCACCAAGGCCACGGATCCGCCCAAGACCGCGACATCGGCGCCGGCACCACCACCCACCAGCGCCGCACCGCCGCCGCCGTCGACCCCGGCTCCCGTCGAGACCGTCACGGTCACCAGCGAGGCGCCACCACCGCCGCCGCCGCCGGAAACGACAACGCTGCCACCGGTGACGGTGACGACGCGCTTCACCACCACCACGACGCCGCCGACGACAACGACGACGTCGCCGACGACAACTACGACGACGACTACTACCACCACGACCACCACCACAACCACGACAACGACGACGCCGCCGATGACCACGACGTATATCAACGTGCCGTTCGTGCCGGTGCCGATCCCGATCCAGGTGCCGCAAACCCAAGCGCCGCAGTACGAACCGCAGTATCCGTATCAGCAACCGCAATACCTGCAGCCGCAGCAGCTGCCCTAGACGGCAGCCTCCGCGACATTTCGCGGATGGTGGCAGGCCGCCACGTGAGCGGCCGCGTGTTCGAGCAGGGCAGGCTCGTCGGTGCTGCAGATCTCGGTGGCCCATGGGCAACGCGTGTGGAAGCTGCACCCCGGCGGCGGGTCGATCGGGCTGGGCACGTCGCCCTGCAGTACCAACCGCTCGCGGGCGGCGTTCTGTTTCGGATCGGGGATGGGCACCGCCGACAACAGCGCGTTCGTGTACGGGTGAATCGGCTTGCGGTACAGGTCCTCGGTTTCCGAGTTCTCGACGACCTTGCCGAGATACATCACCGCTACCCGATCGGAGACGTGGCGAACCACACCGAGATCGTGGGCGACGAACAGGTACGAAAGGCCGAATTCGTCCTGAAGTTCCTTGAGCAGGTTGATGATCTGCGCCTGCACCGAGACGTCGAGCGCGGACACCGGCTCGTCGGCGACGATGAGCTTGGGCTGCAGCGCCAGCGCCCTTGCGATGCCGATGCGCTGACGCTGCCCGCCTGAGAATTCGTGCGGATAGCGGTTGTAGTGCTCGGGGGACAGGCCGACCCGGTCGAGCAGATCCTGGACCCGTCGCTTCAGCTCGGCACCCTTGGCCATTCCGTGCAGTTCCAGTGGGTCGCCGACGATCTGGCCGACCCGCTTGCGCGGGTTCAGTGACGCAAAGGGGTCCTGGAAGATCATCTGCATGTCACGGCGCAGCGGGCGAAGATCGCGACGCGACCGGCCCACCAACTCTTCGCCAAGGAACTTCACCGAGCCTGACGTCGGTTGGGTCAACTGCAGGATCGCCCGGCACAGGGTCGATTTGCCGCAACCGGATTCGCCGACCAGCCCGAGCGTTTCGCCTTCACGCAGTGAGAGGCTGACCCCGTCGACCGCGCGCACCCTGGCGACCTCGCGGTCGACCACCACGCCGGACTTGATCGGGAAATGCTTGACGAGGTCGGTGACGTCGAGCAGCGGATCGCCCTTGCTCACGAGATCACCTGTGCCCGAAGCGATTTCTTCTCCTGCGAGTCGAGCCAGCAGCGGTCGAGGTGGTCGCCGCCTGCGCGGGGCGCGAGCGGCGGCAGCTCGCTGCATTTGTCGAACTCGTGCGGGCAACGGGGGGCGAAGCGGCAGCCTGTCGGTGGCGACAGCAGTGACGGTGGCTGTCCGGGAATCTGGGCAAGGCGAGCGCCGCGCGTCTGGTCGAGCCGCATCAGCGACCCGAGCAGGCCCCAGGTGTAGGGATGCTGGGGGTCATAGAACGTCTCGTCGAGTGTGGCGTTCTCGACGATCTGTCCCGCGTACATGACCAGCACCCGGTCGGCGATCTCCGCGACCACCCCGAGGTCATGGGTGATCAGGATGATCGCAAGGCCGCGGTCGCGGTTCAGTTGGTCGAGCAGACGGAGGATCTGAGCCTGCACCGTGACGTCCAGGGCGGTGGTGGGCTCGTCGGCGATCAGCACATCCGGTTCGAGCGCGAGCGCCATTGCGATCATGACGCGCTGGCGCATGCCGCCGGAGAACTCGTGCGGATAATGGCGCACCCGGCGTTCCGGATTCGGGATGCCTACCGACCGGAGCAGTTCGACAGCCTTGTCGGCCGCCTCCCGTTTCGACACGTCACGATGTGCCCGAATCATCTCGATGATCTGATCGCCGACGCGATAGACCGGGTTCAGCGAGGACATCGGGTCCTGGAACACCATGGCGATCTGCTCGCCGCGCACGTCACGTAGTTGGTCGTCGTCGAGGCTGTTGAGCTCACGGTCACGGTAGGTGACCGATCCGGTGATTCTGGCGTTCGGCGCCCGGGTGAGCCCGGTGATCGTCTGCGCCGTAACGCTTTTACCCGAACCGGACTCGCCAACGATCGCCAGCACCTCGCCCGGGTTCAGTTCGAACGAGACACCACCGACGGCCTGCACCACTCCGTCTTCGGTGGCGAAGCTGACCCGCAGATCGTCGACCTTGAGGATGGCGCTCACGCCGGTGCCGCCTCTCCCAGCCGGATCCGCGGATCCAAAACTGCGTACGCGAAGTCGACGAATGTGTTGAACAGCACGATGAAGAATGCGCCGAACAGGGTCACTCCGATCAACGGCGGCAGGTCGAGGCTGCGGATCGCCTCCCCCGCATACAGTCCAACCCCGTTGAGGTTGTAGACCGTTTCGGTGAGGATCGCGCCGCCGCCGACCACCTGCCCGAAGTCGAGACCGAACAACGTGACGATCGGAATCATCGAGTTGCGAAGCACGTGGCGGATGCGCACCTGACGTTCGGAGAGTCCCTTGGCCCGCGCGGTTCGCACGTAGTCCTCATTCATCGCGTCGAGCATGTTGGAGCGCAACATTCGGCTGTAGAACCCGACGAAGAGCACGGCGAGCGTGAACCACGGCAAGATCAGGTGCGACGCCCAACCCACCGGATCCTCCGTCAGCGGCACGTAACTGCCTGTCGGGAAGAGCTGGATCTTGAACGTGAGGAAGTACAGCAGAATCGCCGCCAGCCAGAACACCGGCATCGAAATACCCACCAGCGAAAGGATCGTCAGCGCGCGGTCGGTGAACTTCCCGGCGTGGATTGCGCTCAAGTACCCGAACAACACCGCAAGGGCCATCCAGATCACCGCGGCCCCGATGCACAACGAGAATGTGGCGGGCACCCCATCCCAGATCTGCTGAACGACGTTGCGGTCCTTCGCATATGACATCAGTTGGCCGGTGAAGATCTGCTTCATCATGGTCAGGTACTGGATCGGCAGAGGCCTATCCAGTCCGAGATCCGCACTGACACGGGCAATCAGTGCGGGATCGGCGTTCTTGCCCGCGATCCGCGCCGCCGGATCCGAATTCGGGATGACGTTGAAGATCAGGAACACGATCACCGAGATCGCGAACAGCACCGCGGTCATCCCGAGGAGCCGCCTCACGATGAATCTGAGCATCAGTGCTCCAGCCGGATCTTGGCACGGGGATCGAGCGCGTCGCGCAGCCCGTCGCCGAAGACGTTCAGGGACAGCACCGTCGCGATGATCATCAGGCCAGGCACGATCGTCAGATGTGGTGCCGTGTAGATCATTTCGTAGCCGTCGGCGATCATCGTGCCCCACGACGCGTTGGGCGGCCGCACACCCGCGCCGAGGAATGACAGCGCCGACTCGAGCAGCATGTTGTTGGCGATGTTCAGCGTGAAGAACACGATGATCGTGGAGATGATGTTGGGCAGCAGCTCGGAGAACATGATCTGCAACGGTCCCTTGCCCTGCGCGACGGCGGCCTCGATGAATTCCTTCTCCCGCAGCGCCAGGATTTCGCCCCTGATCGGTCGTGCCATATAGGGCACGTACACGAAGCCGATGATCATGATCGGGATCCAGATCGAGTCACCCGCGATCGCGAGGGGTCCGATCTTGAGACCGCCGATGGCCAGCGCGGTACCCAACGCGATACCGAGGAGCAGCACCGGGAACGCCCAGATCACGTCCATGATCCGCGACAACACCGAGTCGATCCAGCCGCGGTAGTAACCGGCGAGCAGGGCGACGATCACGGACAGCACCGTCGTGACCGCGGCGGCGGCAAGGCCGATGTAGATCGACGTCCGTCCGCCGTACATCAGCCGCACCATCACGTCGCGGCCGTTCTGGTCCGCGCCGAGCAGATACTGCCCGTGCAGACCCGGCCCGATCGGCGTGCCGTCCGTGCCGACCACATTCGTCGGCTGGCCGTCGATCAGCACCTTCTCGGTGATGTGGTTCTCGTTCGGCCCGGTGTGTGCGATGTGTTCTGCCCACAGCGGTGCGGCCAGACAGAACAGCACGATGAACACGAACACGCCGCCGCAGAACAGCGCAACCTTGTTGCGCCGCAACCGGAGCCACGCCAGATACCAGGGGCTACGCCCCTGGATCTGCGATGCGGGCACACCGGTGGGAAGTGGCGGTTCTCCTGGGACCTCCAGTTCGCCGACGGGGACTACCATCGCTGGCTACTTGATCGCGAACGACGAGTAATCCTGGTTGAACAGCAGATGGTGATAGGACTTGTCGAAGTCCATGCGTTCGGACAGGAACGTGGTGTACTGCTCGTTGCCGTACGGCGCCCAGACGGCCTGCTCCATGTACGACTTGTCGAGATCGGCGTACTGCTGCTCGACCCCGCCGTCACCGATCAGCTTCGTCAGCAGCTCGTCCTGCTTGGCGTTGTTGGCGGGGATGTTGACACGGGAATAGTTGTTGCCGTTGGTCGGCAGGATGCTATCGCCGTGCAGCAGGGGGCGGAAGAAATCGTCGGGATGCGGGAAATCCTGGAACCAGTCCGCGAATCCCGTGTCCACATCCGGCGTCGACTGGTTGCCGATGGTCGTCCAGTAGACGTCGCCCGCAATCACCTTCAGCGTCGCATTGAAGCCGAGCTGGGTGAGCAGGTCGTGGTAGTACTCGCCGATCCGCTTGCGGTCCGGCTCGTCGTCGGTCCAGACGGTGATGTTCTTGTCCGCCGGATTCGCTTCGGCGATGAGTTGTTTGGCCTTGTTCATATCGGGACCCGGGTACAGCTTGTACTCGGAGTATCCGGGCATGCCTGGCGGAAGGATCTGCTGCGTCGGGTGCAGGCGGCCGCCGAAGATCCGGTTCAGTGCTTCGGGATCGACCGCGTAGTTGATCGCCTGGCGCACCTTGAGGTCATTGAACGGCGCCCGCTCGGTGTTCATGAAGAAGTAGTAGGTGTTGATCGAATCTTCCATGCGGAACCGGCTGCCGTACCGCGTCTTGACCTCTTGCAGACGGTCGGACGCGGGCGGGTCGACCATGAAATCGACCTTGTTCTGCTCGATGTCGGTGACCTGCGCGCTGTTGTTCTTGTTCTCGGTGATGGTGATCTTGTCGACGCCCGCGTCGGTCACTTCGTCAGCGCCGGCGTCCTTGACCGTCTTGAAGTTCGGGTTGCGCTCCAACGTCATGGTGCGGGGCGCTTCCACCTTGCTGATCATGAACGGGCCGCTGGAGGCAGGCGGGTTGTTGGTGGCGTCCTTGTCCAGCGGGGTGGTCGGCGGCACGGGCGCGGCGAACATCAGCCCGAGCACGTTCTCGAACGTGCCGTTGGCTTCTGTCAGTTCGATGGTGATGTCGCCGGTGTTGTCGTCGGTCTTGATTCCGGTGATCGTGGGCGCCTTGCCGTCGGCATATTCCTTGGCGCCGACGATGTTGTCGTAGAACACCGAGCCGCCGGAGTCGGCCTTGAACAGCCGCTGGATGCCGTACGTGAAATCGGATGCCTTGATGGGCGTTCCGTCGGAGTACTTCATATTCGGCCGGAGCTTGAGTTTGTAGGTCTTGCCGTCGGGGGAGATGTCGGGCATCTTCTCGGCCAGCGCGGGCACGACCTGCGTGCCTTCCTTGCCCTTGGCGTGCTTGTAGGTCAGCAGGGGGGTGTACACGTTCCAGAGCACCTCCCACCCCTCGAGGGTGTAGGAGAGCTGCGGGTCGACGTAGTCGGGGAACGAGGTCAGCGCGACGTTGATGTCGCCACCGCCGCCCCCGCCGCCACCACCGCCGCCGCTTTTGTTCCCCCCGCACGCCGCTACGCCGAACGCTGCAAGTGGGGTGATGCAGACGATGGCGACAACCTTGCGCAGTGTGTTCATCTCGCTCCCTGTGGCTCGCATGTGGGGTGACTCAGGTAAAGCTGTACGCCTTTTCGTCCGGTCGAGTTGCCATCTTGAAGGAAAAATTCCTGACGGCAAGTCGAGCGTTTTCGCACATCTCTGGTGTGCGGTTTGCTGCGTGTTTGCCGCCGCAAAAAATGACGACACCCGTCAATTTCACTGGATTTCGGCCCGATCGAAGTTAACTGTGTCATGATCACCGCGGGGCTACACCCGTTCCTCGGCGACGCCGACCTCGAGAGAATCGGCTAGTCGCGAGGCCTATAGATAGGAACCACACCATGGAGTCACTTAGCTTGGCTCGTCGTGTTGCGGCTGTTGCCGGAGGTGCTGCGATCGTCGCAATGGTCGCCGTGACGGCATCGTGCGCCAAGGAAGAACAGAAGGCGCCCGAAACGTCGACGACGACCACGACGACAACGACCACGACGTCGGCGGCACCCACAGAGAAGAGCATCAACCCCACAGGCGGCAACCTGTTCACGCCGACGGTCTATGCGCCCCCGGCACCGACAGAGCCTCCCGGCGTTCACCGGAACAACGGATAGGACCAGACGATGGACTCACATTTCTCGGGTCGCAGGCTCGCGGCTGTTGCTGGTCTCTCGGCGATCGTCGCGATGGGCGCGATGACCGCCGCGTGCGGCAAGGAAGAGAAGGCGCCTGAAACCTCGACCACGACGACGACCACCACCACCGCCACGACCGCCACCGCCCCGTCGGGCACCGGCGCACCGGCGACGCCTGGCGAAAAGAGCATCAACCCCACGGGTGGCAATTTGTTCACGCCCTCCGTGCAGGCCCCCGCAGCGCCGAATGTTCCGCCAGGCCAGCACCCCGGTATCAACGGCGTTCCGTAGGTCGCAGATTCGGGTGCGCTTCCGGCTGCCGGCCATCCTCGCGGTGGGTGCGCTCGTGCTCGTCGCGGGTGCGCACGCCGAGTCGATGCCGGACAGTCGGGCCGTCATCGGCGGCCCACTGGCGTTATTGCTCGCCAGCTCAACGGATCTAGGTCCGTCCCGCGACAGTGGTGTGCAGGTCACCGCCACGTTGTCTGACTCGGCGCGCCCGCATGCGCTGATCGAATGGGCAGGCGCACAACGCATGTCGGTGCGGTGGCGGCCGGGCGACGCCTGGGCCGTCGTCGTGGGTGCCGCACAGGATGTGGCTTCCGCGTTCGGCGTGCCGGTGAACGAATACCGCGGCCGCAAGGGACAGGTGTTCTACGCCTCGCCGCAGCAGCCATCGGTGCCCGAGCCCGTTCGCGGTGTTGTGACCGAGCTCGGCCGGATCCTGGGTTACACCCCGCACCGCGAGGCGAGCCCGAAGTTCCTGCCCCTGGATGTGCCAACCGGCGGACTGGGCCCGAAGGCGTTGCTCGAGGCGTACAACGCCAACCCGCTGGCCGCCGCTGGCTTCACCGGCAAAGGCACGACGATCGTGTTCTTCGAATTCAGCGGTTACGACCAGGGCGACCTCGACGCGTTCGCCGATTCGTCAGGGCTGCCGAGATTCACCCCGGTGCTGGTCGGTGGTCAGCCGGGCCCGTCCGGCGCCGAGACCGTGATGGACCTCGAAGTCGCGCATGCGATCGCGCCCGACGCGCAGAAGGTCGTCGTCAATGCCAGGCCCACTGTCGAAGGGGACGGCGCGTACGAGAAGATCGGCCAGCTCTTCGAATCGGTGGACCGGCAGTTCCCTGGCGCGGTGTGGAGTCTGTCGATCGGCTGGGGCTGCGATGCGCTGGTTCGCAAGGCCGATCTGGCTCCCGTCGAGGCCGCGCTGGCCACCGCGCAGAGACACGGCACATCGGCGTTCGATGCGAGCGGCGACACCGCGGGCCTGGAATGCAAGGGCGGTGACGAATGGTCGTCCCCTCCAGGGCCGGATGATGTTGGGCTCGACTCGGTTTCGTCGCTGCCCGCGATGACATCCGTCGGGGGCACCACCCTGTCGACCGATGGGAACGGCGGTTGGATGGCCGAGCGCGCCTGGGTCGACTCGCCGCTCTCGCAGGGCACCAGCGGTGGAGTGTCGGCGCTGTTCGACCGCCCCGCGTGGCAGAACGGGTTGTCGGTGGAACGCGACATCAGGCATCGCCGCCTTGCTCCGGATGTCTCCGCCGTCGCGGACCCCTTCACCGGGGTGAGGATCGTGTTCAACGGGCAGGACGCGGTCGGTGCGGGGACGTCGCAGGCAGCACCGATCTGGGCCGCCCTCACGGTGCTGATGAATCAATACCTGCGGGCGCACGGCGGACACGCGCTTGGCAACATCAATCCACTGCTGTATCGGGTTGCTGCGGGTGCGAACCGGCCTGCGTTCCGCGACATCAGTTTTGGCGGGAACGCCGTCGACTTTTCGCAGCCCGGGTACGACGTGGTGACGGGCCTCGGCAGTCCGAACCTCGATTTCCTGGTGCGCGATCTTCTGGATATCCAGAAGGGTGCCGCACCCCGATGATGCACTGCGCCGTATGCGACACGGATACGCCTGCGGCCGCCTATTGCGGGACGTGCGGCGCGCAACTCTCGGCGCAGCGCGGCGACGGCCGGGGTCGGCTGCGCATCAGCGCATCCGCGGCGGCACCGGGAGAGCATGTGCTGCGGTTGTCGATCGCGAGCACGTTGTTCCCGCATCTGCCGCACCGCTCGCGTGCATCGTTTCGGGTGGCGATGGCGCTGTTGTTCCTCGCGATGGTCGTCTTCGCGCTGTTGCGTTGGCAGGCGCCGCTGCTCGCGGTGAGCGCGCTCGGGCTTCCTCTGCTCTTCGGTCTCTACATACACGAGACCGACATCGACGACGACGTGCCGATCGGCTCGCTGATTGTGACCGCGGTGCTTGGTGTCGCGCTCGGGGTGGGGTGGGCGCTGGTCAGCGGTGGGCTGATTGCCGACACTTACGACGCCGCGCTCGGTGACGTCGAGGCCGACGCGCACACCGTGCTCACGGGAGTCGCGGTGGCGGTCGTCACTGCGATCCTCACACTCATCCCGGCCGTCGTGGCTCGGCTGCTGCGTCCGCCCACTCGAGAGTCGTTGGACGGGTTCGTGATCGGCGCGTTGGGTGCCATCGGGTTCACCGCCGCGGCGACGCTCACCCGGATGGCGCCGCAGTTCGCCACGGGACCGAGGGCGGAGGGCGGCCGACCGATCAGCGAACTTCTCGTCCAGGCCGCGATTCAGGGTGTCGCGCTGCCGCTGACCGCGGCGGCCCTTGGGGGATTGGTCGGCGCTGCGCTGTGGTTCACCCGGCCCGCCACTACCGATAGACGACTGTCGGTCGGGCTTGTCGCCGTGAGCATCCTTGTCGCGCTGGCTCTTTACGCCACGCTGGGGGTGACGGAGTCGCTGCCGTTCTTCCAGGGCCTTCATGTCGGGCTGCACCTGGCCGTCGCGGTGATTTCCTTGCTGGCCTTGCGGATCGGCGTACAGGTCATGTTGTTGTACGAGGTGCAGGACGAGACGGATCCTGATCAGCACGTGTTGTGCCCGCATTGCGAGCACGTGGTGCCGGAGACCGCGTTCTGCCCGAATTGCGGGGTCGCCACCCACGCGGCGTCGCGGACCTCGCGCGTCGCGCGGCGCAGACCGGCAGCGGCCCCGGTGGTGCGGCCCGGCTACGCGGTGCCCGCGGACTCGTACGAGACGAAGCCCGCGCCGCACACCACCCACGCTCGGCTGCTGACCGCGTTGGGTGCGGGCGCGGCGGTGGCGACCGCGGCGGCGGTGACGGCGTCGGTGTTGGCGACTCCGAGCGTCGCGCGCTTCGTCTGCCCGCCCGATTGCGGGCAACCCCCGATCGGCAAGCCAGTCGAGACGAATCCCTGGTTCATGTCCAGCGATGGCAGGTTCTCTGTCCAATACCCGCGTCCCGGCACAGCCTACGAGGTGACGTTCGACCCCGACGGGGTGAACGTGGACTTCACCGCCGGTGACACCGGCAGGATGCAGTTCTTCGGTCTGCCTGCGCAGGGGCGTACCTCAAAGCAAATAGCCGAGGACCTGCTCGCCGAGAAATACCCTAATGCCACAACGGATTACGAGGTTCCCAACGCGTTGGTCGGCTATCAGCCGGGGTACGGGGTGGTCAAAG
Organism: Mycobacterium sp.; assembly: GCA_035492865.1. GTDB lineage: Bacteria > Actinomycetota > Actinomycetes > Mycobacteriales > Mycobacteriaceae > Mycobacterium. The sequence goes on from DATJIX010000049.1 coordinate 17,733, forward strand.
ACGAGTACCCGCAGGATTCGTCGGGCACCTTCACGCGGCTGCGGCTGCTGGTGATGGTCGCGATCAAGAACAACTATGCACTGGTCGCCGGTGCGATCGGGCCGTACCACAAGTTCAGTCCGGACTTCGGCAGTGGCCATCCCTCGGGAGTCAACATGCAGCTGGCGCTGGACATGGGCAAGTACGTGAACAGCTTTATCTGGCGCGACAATTCGCGGCGCTGATTACCCGTAAGGGTTGGGCTCGTGGAACCGGTTGATGATCGGAATGCGTTCGATGATCCGGTCACGCAGGCGTGGCTGCGGCGGCGGCGCGGGCGGAACATAGTTCGGCGCGGGCGGAACATACGCAGGTTCGGGTGGTGGCGCCGCGGGCGGCTCGATCATCGGGATCGCGTCAGGCACAGGCGCTGCGGCTTCCACGATTGTCTGGGCGACGGGCGGCGCAGCCTCGGGGGCGTGGACCGGGGCTGCAGGCGGCGGGGGTGGCGCGGCCGGAGCCGGTTTCGGCGCAGCCTGCGCGACCGATGCGGCCGTGGGTGGCGGCGCGGGCTGTTCGGTGGTGACGGCGGTATCCCGTTGGGCCACAGTCGAATCCTCGTCGGGCGTCAGCCCGATACCGACCGCTGCGGACAGCGAGACCACGAAGATCACCACAGCGGCCGCCACGACCGACGTCAGCGCGCCGATTCTCGAGGGCATCCGCCACCGCGCAGGCCGCGCGTCGAGCATGTTGACCGCCCGCGCCGACGCCAGCGCGGCACCGCGGGCCAGTGCCAGGTCGGCCTCTGCCGCGGTGATGACCGGCACCCCGGCACCGTCGAACGAAGCCGCAAGCGAATCGAGGTCGTCGGCCGAACCGAGCACGAAGATCGATTCTGGCTGCGCGGCGTCGCGGTCGAGGACTGCGAACATGTCGTCGGCGGTCGGTTCGACCCGCTCTGTCGTCACCTCGTCCCCGTCGACCAACGCGATCATGGCGTCGTCGGGTTCGATGACGCAGACGGCGACGCTGCGATATCCGCCGCGATCGGCGATGCCCGTCGCCAGCGCGTCGGCGGCCTCCTCCTCGGAAACCGTGATGACGTTGTGCAGGCCCCGGTCGGCAAGCGCGTCGAGAAGGGTCGACGCCGCCGCCTCGGCCTCGGGTGACCAGGTGACGCCGATCGCGTGCAGTCGGTTGTCGCCGATCGCGGCGACGACGTCGTCAAGGGTGTCGGAATCGACCGCGTCGCGGCAGATGGTGGCGCCCTCGGCCGTCGTGCCCTCTACAAGCACCCATCGGACGTCTGCCGACGTCATCGACAGACCGAGTACGAGGTCCACCTGGTTTGCTCCCCGATTCGGATAAATCGATTCCGAGACTACCGCTCTAATCGAATTCACAAAAACCGTCAACAAATCGCGCGCGGTCGCTGGTTCGCCATCTAGGGTTCCAGTCGTGCCTCAGATGGATCGTCGCAACATGATGTTGATGGCCGGGCTCGGTGCGCTGGCCGCCGCTATCCCCCTACCCCAGGCCGGGGCTGCGCCGCCAAGCGGCGATCCGGGCAAATACATTTTCTCCGACGAGTTCGACGGACCCGCCGGCTCGGCGCCCAATCCGGCCAACTGGACGGTGCAGAGCTGGCAGGACGACGTGTTCCCGCCGGTGGAGGGGATATACCGCGACGATCGCCGAAACGTATTCCTCGACGGCAACTCGAATCTCGTCCTGCTCGCCACCCAGGAATTCGGCAACTACTTCACCGGCAAGGTGCGGGGCAACTGGCGGATCCCCATCAACACAACCTGGGAGGCGCGGATCAAACTCGACTGTTTGTTCCCCGGCCTGTGGCCCGCGTTCTGGGCGGTGAACGAGGATCCGCTGCCCGACGGCGAGGTCGACATGTTCGAGTGGTACGGCAACGGGAACTGGGCGCCGGGAACCACGGTCCACGCCGCGTCGAACGGAAAGACCTGGGAAGGCAAGTCCATCCCCGGATTGGTCGACGGCGGGTGGCACACCTGGCGGGTGCATTGGGGCGAGGACGGTTTCAAGTTCTGGCGGGACTACGTCGACGGAGCGAAGCCGTACTTCAGCGTGCCGAACAAGCCGATCCCCGTGCACGGCAATGTGACCGACTTGCGGTGGCCGTTCAACAACCCCGGCTATTGGCTGTCACCGATGTTCACCCTCGCGGTCGGTGGGGTGGGCGCGGGCGATGCCGCGCTTGGCACCTACCCGGCGGCGTACCTGGTCGACTACATCCGCGTCTGGTAAGTCATTTCGTCGCCTCGATGACCTGAACCAGGTTGAACTGCCATCGTTCGGTGAGCCGGAAGCCCAGGTCGCGGGTGACCGCGAAGGCTGGTGTGCCGCCGAACAGCGGCCCCGGCGGCAGCGCCGGGTCCGTTTCGTGCGCCGGCTGAGCGGGGTCGGCCTGGGTGATGATCCACACCACGTGGCAGTCGCTCAGCGGTCCTGCTGAGGCCTCGGGGATCAGGTTGGTGTCGAACACGTCGTTGAGGTCGGTCGCCCGCTGCCACAGGCTGAGGTCGATCAGCTTGCGGTAGGCGTCGGGGCGCGCGGCCATCAGCGGTCGCATCGGGGCGGGCATGAAGGTGACGGTGTCGTTCACCAACAGGCAGTCGCCCGGTGCGGCCTTCGCGGTGATCAGATCGGCGACCTGGCTGTAGTCCATACCGTACTTCGCGTACGGACTATGTTGCACCAGAAGGTAATTCGGAGCCGCGGCGACAGCGAGAATGCTCACCACAGCTGGTGCTATCCACGGTCTGACGGCCAGTGCGCCGATGCAGACCCCGATCACCAGTGCCAACGCCGGTGCGGTGAAGCAAAGGTAGCGAGGCGTGTAGATCGGATGCACCCACGCCGACCAGACAAGGATCACGGCTGTCGGTATCACCAGGCAGGCGGTCGCCAGAGTCAGTAGCTGGCGGTCGGCACGAGCCAGTTGCACAGATGTGCAGAGCCACAAGATAATAGCCGTCACCACGACGGCTGCAGACGCGATCGTGAACGGCGGGCTTCTCTCGAAATACTGTTGCACCACGACGTCTTCGATGGTGCGACGGCCAACCGGCGCGATCCAGACGATCTGGTGGACTTGGCCGGTGGCCTCGCGGACAAACGGTGTCACCGCTGCGCAGCCGAGCGCCGCTGCAACGGCAAACCGTACGAGGGTGTTTCGGCTCTGTCGATAGACGCACAGGAACGCGACGTGCGCCACCAACATCAGAGCGAGGTAGATGTCGAGCAGGATCGACATCGCGAGCACGACGCCGTATGCCAGCCAGATCCGAACGGAGTCACGGCGAATGGCGTGCACGAACAGCACCGTCAGCCACACGGCGGCCACCATCGTCATCGCGTACGGCCGGGCCTCGATCCCTGCCCACGTCGCTCTCGGCAAGATCCCGCAGACGACCCCCGAGCTCACCGCGACGGTGCGTGACGAAAACTGGCTGCCCAGCACCACCACTCCGGCGGCTGCCGCGCCGACCGCAATGCCGCTGGGCGCGCGGGACCAGAATTCGGTCGGCGGGAAGATCTGAAACCAGCCGTGCATCAGCAGGTAATACAGGCCGTGCACGGCGTCGACATGGTCGAGCATCTGCCACAACTGGGGCAGCGACCGACTGTATGAGGCCGAGATCGTCGCGGCCTCGTCGTACCAGAAGGATGGGCGGCCCGCGCCGGCAAGACTCACTGCTGCGGCCAAGACTCCGACGATCAGCGGGTCCAGCACGGCCGGCGGCGGTCTCATCCGTCCTCCGCCGAACACGCCGCTATGGTGCCAGACTTGGGGCGTGGGGCGGAAAGGCCTGGGGGTCCTCGTCGCAGGCGCCGGTGTCGGCGGCATCTCCGTTGCCAGGGGACTGCTGAGGGACGGCCACGAGGTCACCGTGTTCGAACAGCGGCCGGATGCGCAGCCGGGCGGCGGCGCCGTCACCATTTGGTCCAACGGCGCGACCGTGCTGCGACAGCTCGGCGTCGACATGGACGGGGCCGGTCAGCAGCTGTCCAGTGTGCGTGTGGTGACGTCGACGGGTCACCCGCTGGTCACGCTGGACCTGACCGCCATCGCCACTCGGCTGGGCGCGGCCGTCCGGATGGTGCCGCGGCGAACCGTGCTCGAGCGCCTTCTCGACGGCTTCCCGTCCGACCGGATCCGGTACAACTGCCGTGCCACCGAGGTGGTCACCACACGTGACGGGGTCCGGGTCGAGTTCGAAAACGGCGCGGCCGCCGAGGGTGATCTGCTGATCGGTGCCGACGGTCTGCATTCGAGGGTGCGAGACATCGTCGGGGAGCCAGACGCGGAGCCGACCGGATGGTGCAGTTGGCAGGGGCTGGCCACGCTCCCGTACCTCGCGGACAAGCACGTCGCACTGTTGGTCATAGGCGAGCACGGAAATCTCGGCCTGTGGCCCGCCGGTGGATGCGACGTGCAGTGGTGGTTCGACTTGCCGTGGTCATACGGCTTTGTCAGGCCCGAGCGCCCGATCGACGTGATCCGCGAGCACTTCACGGGATGGTGCGACGCGGTCGACGGCCTGCTGGCGACGATGACCGACGACGATCTGGCCGACTCGCCGTATCCGCATTTTCGGCATCCGATACCGGGGCCGGGCCGTGGCCCGGTGACGCTGCTCGGCGATGCCGCCCACACGATGCCGCCGACGCTTGCGCAGGGCACCAACCAGGCGCTGCTCGACACGATGGTGTTGTGCAAGGCGCTGGCGGATCTCCGCAACGGCGATGAACTGTCGAAAGCGTTGCGCTGGTACGAGAAAACCCGGCGCCGCAGTGTGTCGGCGGTGTCGCGGGTGACCTCGCTGCAGGTCTCCCACGGTGAATCGGTGTTGCGGCCCGCGGCGGTGATCCCTGACCGGTACATGACGTGGGCACTGACGACGTTTCTGAGCAGGGTGAGTCATCGTCGGATATCGGCCGAGGTCAGTCGGGACCTCGCGGCAGCGACAAGCTCATGACGGACGAGTTGGTGACGGTGCGCGGCGCCATCGACGCGCCGTCGCGCTGGCTCTGGCTCGCGAAGTGGTGCGTGCTCGCCGTCCCGCACTATCCGATATTGATCGGGCTGTATCTGGTGTATCCGTTCACGACTTTTGTTGCGGGCGTTGCGATCTTGTTCACCGGCCGGTACCCGCGGCCGATCTTCGATTTCAACGTCGGCGTATTGCGGTGGTCGTGGCGGGTGATGAATTACCGCTTCCCGATGAACACCACGGACAAGTACCCGCCGTTCACGCTGGCGCCGCGGCCCGACTATCCGGGCGATCTCGAGGTCGACTATCCCGAGCGGCTTGACCGGTGGCCCGTGCTGATCAAGTGGTGGCTGCTTGGCCTGCCGCAGATCCTGCTGTGCTGGGCGATGGAAGCTTTCCTGCAGATTCTCTGCGTCACGAACGCGGTGTGGTTGTTGGTCAAGGGCACGATCCACCAGGGCATGTTCGACATGTTGATGGGGATGGTCCGGTACCGCTACCGGGTCGCGGTCTACGTCTCCCTCATGCGCGACGAGTACCCGCCGTTCCGACTAGATCTAGGACAGCCATAACGCGACGTAATCCGTTATTCCCGTACGTATACCGACTCGGCATGCCGATCTTCGGCAAGCTCTTCTATGACCGGTACCGCCGACAGGCGATGAGTAACGCCTTCGGCCGGCTGCTGATGATCGGCGTCGGCCCTGGAAACGACCTTCTGTACATTCCGACTGCGGTGACGTCGGTCGCCGCCGTCGAGCCGGAGCCTGCGTTCCGGCGGATGGCCTCGGCTTTCGCCGTCCGGCACGGCGTCGCGGTCGACATCGTCGACGGGGTCGCAGAGTCGATTCCGTTCCCCGACAACAGTTTCGACTCGGTACACGTGGGCCTGGTGTTGTGCTCGGTCGACGACGTGGCCGCCAGCCTCCGCGAGATCCGGCGCGTGCTGGCGCCAGGAGGCAGACTGGTCGTCCTCGAGCATGTCCGTGGGGACGGCGCGATGGGCCGATTCCAGGACCTGATCGCGAAGCCGTGGTCGTGGGTGGCGTCCGGTTGCCATCCGAACCGCCGCACCGTCGACGCCATCGCCGCCGCCGGATTCGATACCGGGGGACTGCGCAGCATCCGCCGCACCCTGGTGCCGCCTCCGTGCACGCCTCACCTGCAGGGTTTCGCGACTGTCGTCAAGATTTGAACCGTGGGCGGGGGTCAGCCGTGTCCGTTGGTAGGGATGCGGAGGGAACCACCCATGGAAAACGCAAAGTATCTCGGATGCATGTGTGCCCTTGCGGTCGCGCTGGGAGTGGGGATGGGGGTCGCCAGTACGCCGGCGGTGGCCTGGGCCGCGCCAGGGGACAACGACAA
>DATJIX010000050.1:0-3165 GCA_035492865.1 Mycobacterium sp.
GCGAACAGTGGTGTGACGCAAACGTTCTGAAGATTCTGCGACGCCGGTCGTTGGCCGCGCTGCGGGCTCAGGTCGAGCCGGTCAGCACTGCCGCCTACGGCCGCTTCCTGCCGTCGTGGCAACAGGTCGGTACGCACAATGACGGCGCCGACGGCCTGGCCGCGGTGATCGACCAGTTGGCGGGCGTGCCCATGCCGGCATCGGCGGTCGAGCCGCTGGTGTTCGGGCAGCGGGTGCGCGACTACCAGCCCGCGATGCTCGACGAGCTGCTCGCCTCTGGCGAGGTGACCTGGTCGGGGGTGGGCCAGATCGGCGGCGGGGACGGCTGGATCGCGTTTCATCCCGCCGAGACGGCGGCGTTGACGTTGGCGGCGGCCACCGAGATCGAGTTCACCGACACCCATCGCGCGATCATGGCGGCGCTGGGCGGTGGCGGTGCGTATTTCTTCCGTCAGCTCGCCGACGGCGACGCCGAGCAGTTCAAACAAGCGCTGTGGGAACTGATTTGGGCCGGCTGGGTCAGCGGTGACACGTTCGCCCCGGTTCGCGCGTTGCTGGCGGGCACCAGACGGTCGACGGGGCGTCGCGGAACTCCGGCACACCGGCAACGGCAGCGACCGCCGCGGTTGAGCCGCTACAGCGTCGCGCATGCGCAGGCACGTCAGTCGGATCCGACGGTGGCCGGACGGTGGTCGGCCTTACCGTCGGCCGAGCCTGAGTCGACGGTGCGGGCACATTTCCAGGCCGAGCTGCTGCTGAGCCGCTACGGCGTGCTGACCAAGGGCGCAGTCGGAGCCGAGCAGGTGCCCGGCGGCTTCGCGATGTTGTACAAGGTGCTGACCGCGTTCGAGGACGCGGGTCGATGCCAGCGCGGGTACTTCGTCGAGTCGTTGGGCGGGGCACAGTTCGCGGTCGCGTCGACCGTCGACCGGCTCAGGTCGTATCTCGACGGCGTCGACCCCGAGCGCCGGGAGTACCACGCGGTCGTGCTCGCGGCCGCCGATCCCGCGAACCCGTACGGCGCCGCGCTGCCGTGGCCGTCGCGCAAGGTGGCCGATGAGGACGTGTCGCACCGGCCTGGCCGCAAGGCGGGCGCGCTGGTGGCCATCGTCGACGGCGAACTGACCTGGTTCCTGGAGCGCGGCGGGCGCTCGCTGCTGAGCTTCACCACCGATGCCGACGCGCATGTCGCGGCCGCGGCGGCGCTGACCGACCTGGTGAGCGCCGGGCGTATCGGCTCGCTGCTTGTCGAGAAGGTCAACGGCGTACCCGTGCTGGAACCGGTTGCCGAAGGCGAACGCGCCGCCGTTCAGGACGCGCTGCTCGGCGCAGGCTTCGCACGCACGCCGAGGGGCCTGCGGCTGCGGTGACGAGCGCTCCTACAGTGGGGGCATGTCGCTGCCGACCGCGCTGACGGAGACGTTCGGAATCGACCACCCGATCGTGTTGGCACCGATGGGCAGTGTGGCCGGCGGGGCGCTGGCGGCCGCGGTTTCCGAAGGCGGCGGGCTCGGACTGCTCGGCGCCGGGCGCGGCGGCCTGAACTGGCTCGACCGCGAGTGTGGGATCGCGAAGGCGGCGACGTCGAAGCCGTGGGGGATCGGCTTCCTGACGTGGGCGATCGGTCCGCAGGCCGTCGACGCGGCGATCGCGTGGGCACCGGCGGCCATCATGTTGTCGTTCGGTGATCCCGCCCCGTTCGCCGAGACGATTCATGCCGCGGGCATCCCGCTCATGGTTCAGGTCACGACGCTCGACGAGGCACGGCGCGCGCTCGACGTCGGCGCGAACGTCGTTGTGGCACAAGGCTCCGAAGCCGGCGGGCACGGCGGCGGCCGGGGCACCTTGCCGTTCGTCCCCGCGGTCGTCGACATCGCCGGTACGACACCGGTGCTGGCCGCGGGCGGTATCGCCGACGGCCGTGGACTTGCGGCGGCGCTGATGTTGGGCGCGGCAGGCGCCATGATCGGCACCCGGTTCGAGGCCACGCACGAGGCGCTGCTCGATGGCGAGGAGTCGAAGGCGATCACCGATGCCTCGGCCGCCGACACAGTGCGCGGCCGCGTCCTCGACATCGCCACCGACGCCGGGTGGCCCGCCCGCTATCCGGCGCGAACGCTGCGCAACAGGTTCACCGACGAGTGGGAAGGTAAGGAGTCCGAGTTGGAATCCGATCAACGAGCCCTTGCGGAGTTCCGCGCGGCCGCCGACCGGGGCGACCGCGACTACCTGCCGATCTGGGCCGGTGAAGCCGTCGACCTCATCGCCGAACTGGACTCCGCGAGCGCTTTGGTCCCACGCATCGCCCAGCAGGCCGAGCAGGTAATCATCGCGGCAGGGAACACCGTCCACTCGTCACGTGTTCGGCACTGACATGAGCGCAGACCTGATCACGACCCCGTTCGGTTTCTCGTCGACGGCCGCTGAGGTCATCGCGGGCGTCGACCTGTCCGGCAAGCGGGCCATCGTCACCGGCGCATCGTCAGGTATCGGCGTCGAGACCGCGCGGGCGCTGGCCGCAGCAGGCGCCGCCGTCACCCTCGCCGTCCGCAACACCGAAACCGGCGAGCAGGTGGCCGCGGATATCCGCGCAACGACCGAAAACGACGCGGTCACCGTCGGCGCACTGGAACTCGGCGACCTGTCCAGCGTCGCCGCCTTCACCTCGGCATGGAGCGGCCCGCTCGACATCCTGGTCAACAACGCAGGCGTGATGGCCATCCAAGAGCTGACGATGTCGGCGAGCGGCCACGAGATGCAGTTCGCGACAAATCATCTCGGGCATTTCGCGCTGGCGCTCGGGCTGCACGATGCGCTCGCCGCGGCCGACTCGGCCCGCATCGTGTCCGTCAGCTCCGGCGGGCACCTGCGCTCACCGGTCATCTTCGACGACATCGACTACGCGTTTCGCGACTACGACCCGTTCGGCGCCTACGGCCAATCGAAAACCGCCAACGTGCTGTTCGCGGTCGAGGCCACCCGACGGTGGGCGGCGGACGGCATCGTCGCCAACGCGCTTATGCCAGGCGGGATCGCCACCCCACTGCAGCGCCATCTGCCTTCGCACTACGCTGCCGACGCACTCGAGGCGTTCCGCAACGCGGGCACCGACTTCAAGACCGTCGAACAGGGCGCGGCGACCTCGGTGCTGCTGGCCGCTTCGCC
>DATJIX010000051.1:0-20128 GCA_035492865.1 Mycobacterium sp.
GGAGCGTTACTGCTGCCCTCCACGGTGGCTTGTTCGGCCAGCACATGAATCACCGCCGCCTTCGCGGCGGCACGCTCAGCACCGGCCGGGCAATCGGCTGATCCGCATTGGCAGGCCAAGGTGGCCTCACCGCGCGCCAACGGTCCGGTGGCATCGGCGCGACGCTGCTCTGTGGTGCGCGGATCGTTGACACACACGGTGGCGGCCAACGCCTCCAACCGCTGATTCAGTGCCGCCCCGTCGGCGGCATGCAGATGCCCCGACAGCGACGCCATCCCCGGACTGGCCGGGTCGATGTCGACATAGCGGCTGTCCTCAACCTTCGGCGGTATCCGCACCCCGGCCGCATCGAAGGTGGCCACCCACTGATCCACCCGATCACGCAACTTCGGCTTCGACAGCTTCATCCACTTCGGGCACTGCGCCGCGATCGCCTCATCCAACTCCGCGATGACCGCGTCATCAACGTTCTCGGTGCGCGCGACGATCGTGGAGACCAGCCGAAAATCAATCACCCCCGACACGAACACCTGCGCCACCCGCGGCAACCGATGCCACAACGCACATGCGAACTGCACCTGGGCCACCGCGCGGGCATGGCCGATGTTCTGCACCGCCGAGATCTCCGCGGCCACAGCATCACAACCATCGGCACACCACCACTGGCACTCGGCCAACTCACCGGAACGGCGCACGAACAACTCCGCCACCGCGGCCAACCGCTGCGCGATCGCCGTCGACTCATCCCGCGTCGCCTCACCCATCACATCGATGAGATCGGCATCCGACACGGCTTCGAACATACATTCGACTATGCCATAGCCCCCCGACAACCTGACGAGTTGTCCACAAGTGGCCGGTCAGAGCTTAGAAGCGGCGTCCTCGTCGAGCAGCCAGACCGTCGCATCACGGCCGACCGCCCCCGCGGCGGGCACGTCCACCGGCTTGGCGCTGCCGATCGCCGCGGCCACCGCGTCGGCCTTGCCCGCACCCGACACCACCAGCCAGACCTCCCGCGACCGTTGAATCGCGGGCAGTGTCAACGTGATTCGCTGTGGCGGCGGCTTAGGGGAGTCGGGCACACCCATCACCAGCCGATCCGTCTCGCGCACCGCGGGTGTATCGGGGAAGAGCGAGTTGATGTGGCCCTCGGGACCCATGCCCAGCAGGTGCACATCGAAATCCGGGGCCGGCTGCCCATCCTCGGCATTGGCCGCCAGCACCTGCGCGTAGTCCAGCGCCGCTGCGTCCAGGTCGTCGCCGAACTCACCGCCGCTGGCCGACATCGGATGCACATTGGCGGTCGGGATGTCGATGTGGTCGAGCAGGGCCTCGCGGGCCTGCTTGTAGTTGCGTTCGTCGTCGTCTTCCGGCACGAATCGATCGTCGCCCCAATACAGATGAACCTTTGACCAGTCGATGTTCTCGCCGCGCTCGCCGACGCGTTTGAGCAACCCGATGCCGGTGCCGCCACCGGTCAGCACGATGTGCGCTGAGCCGCGGGTGTCGATCGCACTGGTGATCGCATCGACCAGCCGGTCACCTGCGCCGGCGACCAAAGCCGCGGTGTCGGAGAACTTTTCGATGATTGGGCTCATGTGTACTGCACCTTGTCGATGCCTTGCAGTGCCTCGTAGTAGATCTCGTCGGCGTCCAACCTGCGCAGGTCTTCGGCCAGGCACTCCTTGGCTTCCCTGCGCGCCAACGGAATACGTGCCTCTGGCCTGCTGGTCCTGGACAGCGTTGCGGTGATGCCCGTCTGGGGCCGCCTCAGCGTGATCGTCTCGCTGTTGCGCACGAGTTCGACCTTCAGTTCGCCGACCGCCCGTTGCACCGGACCGTCGATGCGTTCGGCCAGCCAGCCGGCGAGCACATCCAGCGACGGCTCGTCCCGCAGGCCCGACACCAGCGCCGAAGTGATCGGCTCATGCGGTTCCTGATCGACAGCCGACGCCAGCAGTGCGCGCCAGTATGTGATGCGTGCCCAGGCGAGATCGGTGTCGCCCGCGGTATAGCCGCGCAACCGACTCTTGATCGCGGCCAGCGGGTCGGCGCATTCCGTTGCGTTGGTGATCCGCCGAATTGCCAACTGGCCCAACGGATGCTCCGCAGGAACGTCCGGGCCGCCCGCAGGCCACCACGCCACCACCGGGGTGTCGGGCAGCAGGAATGGCAACACCACACTGCTCGCGTGGTCGGCGAGCTCACCGTGTAACCGCAGCGACACGATTTCACCGGCACCCGCGTCGCCGCCGACGCGCAGCTGCGCATCCAGTCGCGGCTCGGCCGCATCCCGATCGCAGGGCACCACCACGATCACCCGGCAGGGGTGCTCGCGGCTGGCGAAGTTCGCCGCTTCGATCGAATCCTCCAGCAGATCATCGGATTCAAGGCAGATCACCAGGGTGAGCACCCGGCTCAGCGTTATCGCGCCACCCTCCTCGCGGAGGCCCGTGATCTTCTTGTTGATCTCGTTGGTCGTCGTCGCGGGCAGGTCGACAATCACGGCCGCCTCCATTCCCTGCCCATGCGGTGCATCATCTCGTTGGCCGACGCCGGGCCCCAGGTGCCTGACTCATATGGTTCTGGCCTGCCGTGCGACGCCCAGTAGTCCAGCACGGGATCGAGTATCTCCCAAGAGAATTCGACCTCCCTGTTGACCGGGAACAGCGACGGTTCGCCCAGCAGCACGTCGAGAATCAGCCGTTCATAGGCCTCGGGGGAGTCCTCGGCGAAGGCCGAGCCGTAGGAGAAGTCCATGTTGACATCGCGGACCTCCATGGCGCTGCCGGGCACCTTGGACCCGAACCGGGTAGTGATGCCCTCGTCGGGCTGAACCCTGATCACCAAGGCGTTCTGCCCGAGTTCCTCGGTCATAGTCTTGTCGAACGGCAGGTGCGGAGCCCGCTTGAAGATCAGCGCGATCTCGGTGACCCTGCGTCCCAGGCGTTTTCCCGTGCGCAGATAGAACGGCACACCCGCCCAGCGGCGCGTGTCGATCTCCAGCGTGATCGCCGCGTAGGTCTCGGTGGTCGAGTCCTTGGAGAACCCTTCCTCCTCGAGCAACCCGACGACCTTCTCGTTGCCCTGCCAGCCCGCGGAGTATTGGCCGCGTGCGGTCGTCTGATCCAGCGGCTGCATCGGCTGGGTCGCCGAGAGCACCTTGATCTTCTCCGCCTGCAGTTCATGCGGGCTGAAGCTGACGGGCTCCTCCATCGCGGTGAGCGCCATCAACTGGATCAGGTGGTTCTGGATGACATCCCTGGCGGCGCCCACGCCGTCGTAGTAGCCTCCGCGGCCACCAAGGCCGATGTCCTCGGCCATGGTGATCTGCACGCTGTCGACGTAGTTGTTGTTCCAGATCGGTTCGTACAACTCGTTGGCGAAGCGCAGCGCCAGAATGTTCTGGACGGTTTCCTTGCCCAGATAGTGGTCGATCCGGAACACCGACTCCTCGGGGAAGACGCTGTTGACCACCTCATTGAGCTCCTGAGCGCTCTGCAGGTCGTGGCCGAACGGCTTCTCGATGACCACCCGGCTCCAGCGTCCCTCCTGCGGACGGGCGAGACCGGACTGCTGCAGCTGTTCGCACACTTCCTGAAACGCCTTGGGCGGGATGGACAGATAGAACGCGTGGTTGCCGCCGGTGCCGCGTTCCGCGTCGAGCTTGTCGAGCTGCTCGGACAGCCTGCCGAATGACGCCTCGTCGTCGAAATTGCCCTGCACGAACCGGATGCCTTCGGCGAGGCGCTCCCAGACCTCGTTGCGGAACGGCGTGCGGGCGTGCTGCTTGACACTTTCCAGCACGACGTCCGCGAACTGCTCGTGGGTCCACTCTCGCCTGCCGAACCCGACCAGTGCGAACGTGGCGGGCAGCAGCCCACGGTTCGCGAGGTCGTAGATGGCAGGCATCAGCTTCTTGCGCGCCAGATCGCCCGTCACACCGAAGATCACCACACCGCACGGCCCCGCAATGCGCGGCATCCGCTTGTCGCGCTTGTCGCGCAGCGGGTTGTGCCAATCCGTCATTTCTTGGCGGCGTCGAGCTGACCCTGTGTCGCCTCGATCAACTCGAGCCATGACTTCTCGAACTTCTCCACACCCTCGTCCTCGAGCAGCTTGAACACATCAGGCAGATCGATGCCCACCGCCGCAAGCTGATCGAACACACCCTGTGCGGCAGCGGCAGTCCCTGTGACGGTGTCGCCGGTGATCACGCCATGGTCGGCGACGGCGTCAATCGTCTTCTCCGGCATGGTGTTCACGGTGTTCGGAGCCACCAGCTCGGTGACGTACAGCGTGTCGGAGTACTCCGGATTCTTGACACCGGTCGACGCCCAGAGCGGCCGCTGTACCCGCGCACCGTCGGCCTTGAGCGGCTCGTAACGCGCGCCGCCGACGAACACCTCCTCGTAGGCGGCATAGGCCAGCCTCGCATTGGCCACACCCGCCTGGCCGCGCAGTGCCAGCGCCTCGTCGCTGCCGATCTTCTCCAGCCGCTTGTCGATCTCGGTGTCGACGCGCGACACGAAGAACGAAGCGACCGAATGGATCTTGGATAGATCGTGTCCGGCCTCCTTGGCCTTCTCCAAGCCGGCCAGGTACGCGTCCATCACCAACCGGTGACGTTCGACGGAGAAGATGAGCGTCACGTTCACCGAAATGCCTTCCGCGATAACGGCGGTGATCGCGGGCAGGCCTGCAAGCGTCGCGGGGATCTTGATCAGCAGGTTCGGCCGGTCGACGATCTTCCACAGCTCGATCGCCTGAAGGATCGTCTTGTCGGTCTCGTGCGCCAGCCGCGGATCGACCTCGATGGACACCCGGCCGTCGACGCCGTCTGAGAGCTCGTACTGCTTGGCGAGCACGTCACAGGCATTGCGGACGTCGTCCGTGGTGACGGTCCGGATGGTGGCGTCCACATCGGCGCCACGCTCAGCGAGTTCGGACACCTGCGCGTCGTAGGCCGTGCCCTTGGACAGCGCCGCCTGGAAGATCGACGGGTTGGTGGTCACCCCGACCACGCTCTTGGTGTCGATCAGCTCCTGCAGATTGCCGGTCTGCAGTCGCTCGCGGGACAAGTCGTCCAGCCATACCGAGACACCCGCCGCGGATAGGGCTGCAAGATTCGGATTCTGAGCCATCTCTGTTGCCTTTCCAAACTTTTCGAAGTTAGTTGTCCAGTGCCCGCTCCGCGGCGGCCACCACAGCCTCTGGGGTGAAGCCGAACTCGCGGAACAGCGTCTTGTCGTCGGCGGATTCGCCGTAGTGCTCGATCGAGATGATCTCGCCGGTGTCACCCACCAGCTTGTACCAACTCTGCGCCACGGCAGCCTCGACGGCGACGCGGGCCGATACTGCAGGCGGCAGCACCTTGTCGCGGTATTCAGCGGGCTGCGACTCGAACCACTCGACACAGGGCATCGAGACGACCGTCGCGGTGATTCCCTTGTCCGCCAGTATCTTCTGGGCCGCCACAGCCAGTTGCAGCTCCGACCCTGTGCCGATCAGCACCACGTCGGGGTCCTCCTCGGGCGCACCGCCGAGCACGTAGCCACCCTTGGCAACGCCGTCGGCGTCGGTGCCCTCCAGCACAGGGATGCCCTGTCGGGTCAGAATGAAACCGACCGGACCGCTGCCGTTGCCGCGGGCGATGATGCTGCGCCAGGCGTACGCCGTCTCGTTCGGGTCACCCGGGCGTACCACCGACAGGTTCGGGATCGCCCGCAGGGCCGCCAGGTGCTCGATCGGCTGGTGGGTGGGACCATCCTCGCCGAGGCCGATCGAGTCATGGGTCCAGATGTAGATGGTGTCGATATCCATCAATGACGCCAACCGTACGGCGGGCCGCATGTAGTCCGAGAACTGCAGGAAGGTACCGCCGAATGCGCGCGTCGGACCGTGCAGCACGATGCCGGAGAGGATCGAGCCCATCGCGTGTTCGCGGATGCCGAAGTGCAGCACCCGGCCGTACCAGTCGGCAGTGAAGTCCTCCGTCGAGATGGACGGCGGCCCGAACGACTTCACTCCCTTGATGGTGGTGTTATTGCTGCCCGCCAGGTCCGCCGAACCGCCCCACAATTCGGGCAGCTTCGGCGCCACGTCGTTGAGCACCTGGCCGAACGCCGCGCGGGTAGCCACGGCTTTGGAGCCGGGCTCCCAGTGGGTCAGGTCGGCGTCCCAGCCGTCAGGGAGCTCCTGAGCGAGCAGCCGGTCCAGCAGTTTCTTGCGCTCGGGTTCGCGCTCGGCCCAGGCGTCAAAGATCGGCTGCCACTTCTGGTGGGCTTCCTTGCCGCGCGCCACCAGCTCGCGGGTGTGCGCGATCACCTCGGGACGCACCTCGAACGTCTTGTCAGGGTCGAAGCCGAGCACCCTCTTGGTCGCGGCGACCTCTTCCTCACCGAGAGCGGAACCGTGTACGGCGCCGGTGTTCATTTTCGTCGGCGCGGGATAGCCGATGATGGTCCGCAACGAGATGAACGACGGCTTGTCGGTTACCCGCCTGGCTTCTTCGATGGCTTCCTCGATGCCGACGACGTTCTCGCCGCCCTCCACCTCCTGCACGTGCCAGCCGTACGCCCGATAGCGCGCCGGAACATCTTCGGAGAGCGCGATATTCGTGTCGTGCTCGATCGAGATCTGGTTGTGGTCGTAGAAGACGATCAGGTTGCCGAGCTGCTGAGTGCCCGCCAGTGACGACGCCTCGCTCGTGACGCCCTCCTCCATGTCGCCGTCAGAGGCGATCACATAGATGTAATGGTCGAACGGGCTCTCGCCCCACGGTGTGTCGGGGTCGAACAGGCCGCGTTCGTAGCGCGACGCCATCGCCATCCCGACAGCTGAGGCGAGGCCTTGGCCCAGCGGTCCTGTGGTGATCTCGACGCCCTTGGTGTGGCGGAACTCAGGGTGCCCAGGGGTCTTCGACTTCCAGGTCCGAAGCGACTCGATGTCGGACAGCTCGAGGCCGAACCCACCGAGGTAGAGCTGGATGTACAGCGTCAGGCTGGAGTGCCCACAGGACAGCACGAAGCGGTCGCGGCCCAGCCAATGCACGTCACTGGGATCGTGGCGCATCTGCCGCTGAAAGAGCGTGTAGGCCAGTGGCGCCAGGCTCATCGCCGTGCCGGGGTGGCCGTTGCCCACCTTCTGCACCGCGTCCGCCGCGAGCACCCGTACGGTGTCCACCGCCTCCGAGTCCACCTCGGTCCAGTCGTCCGGATGGTTCGGGCGGGTGAGGGCAGAGATCTCGTCGAGAGTGGTCACTGGCGAACTCCTTATTACATTGGCCCGGTATCGCAATCCGCTTGGTCCACCCTAGTGCGCGAACCTGGGCCACCGCAGGGGCGTGGGGGACGATTAGGACGCCGTTTACACGCGGTCTACCATCGTCTGTAGTAGATGCCGCGGCGCGGCGACCCTGAGGAGTATTTGCGTGAGGATTCGCGAAGGCAGCCTTGTCGAGGGGACGCCGAACCGAATCACCGCCAAGCTCCTCGGCTATCTGTCGCTGACCAAGCCGCGCGTGATCGAGCTGCTGCTCGTCACCACGATTCCGGCGATGCTGTTGGCCCACCGCGGCAGCGTCGATCCGCTGCTGATCCTCAACACCCTGTTCGGCGGCCTGCTGGCGGCGGCAGGCGCCAACACGCTGAACTGCGTGGCCGACGCGGACATCGACAAGAAGATGAAGCGGACCGCTCGTCGGCCGCTGGCCAGGGACACCGTGCCGCGCAGTCACGCGCTGGTGTTCGGACTGGCGCTGTCGGTCGCGTCGTTCTTCTGGCTGTGGTGGACGACGAACATGCTGTCCGCGCACCTGGCCGGTGCGACCATCGCGTTCTACGTGCTGGTGTACACGCTGCTGCTGAAGCGGCGCACCTCGCAGAACGTGGTGTGGGGTGGCGCGGCGGGCTGCATGCCGGTGATGATCGGCTGGTCCGCGGTGACCGGCACCATCCAATGGCCTGCGCTGGTGATGTTCGCGATCATCTTCTTCTGGACGCCTCCGCACACCTGGGCGCTGGCCATGCGCTACAAGGAGGACTACCAGGCGGCCGGTGTGCCGATGCTGCCTGCGGTGGCCACCGAGCAGCAGGTCACCAAGCAGATCCTCATCTACACCTGGCTCACGGTGGTGGCGACGCTTGCGCTGGCGCTCGCGACGGGCTGGCTCTACGCGTCGGTCGCGATCCTGGCTGGCGCCTGGTTCCTGGTGATGGCTCATCAGCTGTACGCAGGCGTGCGTCGGGGGGAACCGGTGAAGCCGCTGCGACTGTTCCTGCAGTCGAACAACTATCTCGCCGTGGTTTTCTGTGCGCTCGCGGTGGATTCGGCGCTCGCGCTGCCGACTCTGTTTACAGTCTGAATGTGCCCATAACTGTCACACCGGACAATTTCGCGCGCGCCGAAAGTGACCTGTATTTCGGCAACCTCGTCAAAGCGGGCGGCCTCGGTACGTTCCACCACATTCGCGAATTGAGCCCGATCGACAACCAATTGGTGATCCGGCAGAACCGCGACACGCTCTATTCGGCCGGGGTGTTCGACCTCGACGCGGGGAGTGCGACAGTCACGCTGCCCGATGCGGGCGGACGGTTCATGTCCCTGCAGATCGTCACCGAGGACCACTACGTGCCGGAGGTCAGCTATGCGGCCGGCGCTCACACGCTGACCCGTGACACGATCGGCACCCGTTACGTCATGGCGGCAGTGCGCACCCTGGTCGACCCCGACGACCCCGCCGACATCGACGCGGTTCATGCCCTGCAGGACGGCTTGACGACCCAGCAGGACTCCGTCGGCAGCTTCGAAGTCCCGGAATGGGATCCGGTGAGCCAGAAGGCGGTTCGCGATGCGCTGCTCGCACTGGCCAGGACGCTGCCCGATACCAAGCGCGCCTTCGGCCCCGCGCAGGACACCGATCCGGTGCGCCACCTCATCTGTTCGGCCTCCGCGTGGGGCGGCAATCCGGAGAAGGATGCGCTGTACCTCAACGTCACCCCGGCCGGTAACGACGGCGCGGCGGTCTACCGCCTTCACGTGGCGGAGGTACCTGTCGACGGCTTCTGGTCGGTCACCGTCTACAACAAGGACGGGTACTTCACCGCCAACCCGCAGAACGCGTACTCGTTGAACAACATCACGGCCGCCAAGAACGCCGACGGCAGCGTCGACATCCAGTTCGGCGGCTGCGACGCAACCGTCGCCAACTGCCTGCCGATCACCGACGGCTGGAACTACCTGGTGCGGTTGTACCGGCCGCGGGCAGAGATCCTCGACGGTTCGTGGACCTTCCCCGAGGCTCAGCCGGTCTAGGGCACCAGCACGACGGAGCCGACGGTCTTGCGGCCCTGCAGGTCGCGGTGGGCCTGCTCGGCGTCCTCGAGCCGGTAGTGCTCGCTGACCGTGACGGTGATGGTGCCCGAGGCGATCGCGTCGAGCAGTTCTCCTGCGCGCCAAGCAAACTCGTCCGGAGTGCGAGTGTGGTGCACAAGCGTGGGCCGCGTCAGGAACAGCGAACCGGCCGCGTTGAGCCGCTGCGGGTCGAAGGGCGGGACGGGCCCGCTGGATGCGCCGAACAATGCGACGGTGCCGCGGATTCGGCAACTGGCCAGGCTGGCGTCGAACGTGTCCGCGCCGACGCCGTCGTACACCGCGGCGACACCGCCGTCGGTGAGGTCCTTGATCCTGGCGCCGAACTCCTGCGGGTCGTCCGGGTAGTCCAGCACCTCGACGGCGCCGGCTTTGAGCGACAGCTCGCGCTTCTCCGGTGTCGACACCGTGGTGATCACGCGCACGGCGAGACTGGTGGCCCACTGCGTCAGGATCAGGCCGACGCCGCCGGCACCGGCGTGCACCAGCACGGCGTCGCCCTGCTGCACCGGATACGTCGACTTGATCAGGTAGTGCGCGGTCATCCCCTTGAGCAGTGACGCGGCCGCCGCGTCCGCGCCGACGCCTTCTGGCACATACGCGCAGAAATCGGCTGGGGCGAGGGAGTATTCGGCGTAGGCGCCGTCGGCTTGGGCCGTGACCACGCGATCGCCGACCGCGAGCGCCGCGACGTCGTCGCCGACCGCCTCGACCGTGCCACACACCTCCGTGCCGAGCACGAATGGCACCTCACGCGGGTACTGGCCGGACCGGAAATAGGTGTCGATGAAGTTCACGCCGATGGCTTCGGCCTTGATCAGCACCTCGCCGGAGCCGGGGGTGGGCTTGTCTTTGTCGACGTAGGTCAGGACTTCTGGTCCGCCGGTCTCGGAAACTTGAATGGCCTTCATGGCTACTATCCTGCCAACGTGGTGAAGCTGGCTCGTCCCGACGTCTTCCATCCCCGCATTGTGCTGGCGAGTTGTCCGGCCCTGCCTGAGGGCGATGGCGACGACGACGGGCTGGTCGCGGCGTTGCGCCAACGCGGGCTGCATGTCCGCTGGCTGTCCTGGGATGACCCGCAGACGCTGAAGGCCGACCTGGTGATCCTTCGCGCGGCGTGGGACTACATCGAGCGGCTCGATGAGTTCCTGGCGTGGACGCAGCGGGTGCCCAACCTGCTCAACCCACCGCAGGTGGTGGCGTGGAACACCGACAAGCGCTACCTCGCCGACCTCGCCGCCGCCGGTGTCCCGACGGTGCCGAGCCGGTTCTTCGCGCCGGGCGAGAAGGTTCGGGTGCCCGCCGGTGAGGTCGTGGTCAAGCCGGCGGTCGGCGCGGGTTCGGTTGGCGCGCAACGGTTCAACGACGCGGCCGCCGCACGTGAGCACGCCGCGGCCCTGCACGCCGACGGGCGCACCGTGCTGGTGCAGCCCTACGATCCGCGGATCAATTACGGCGAGACGGCGCTGGTGTTCCTCGGCGGCAAGCAGTCGCACGCGTTCACCAAGGGCCCGATCCTGCCGCCGCCGGGGCAGGCCCCGGTGTTCGACGAGTCGGGCACCTACGCAGAGGAAAGCCTGACACCAGCCGATCCCGACTTCGAGCTGTGGGATGTCGGCCATGCCACACTCGCGGCGGCCGCCGCCCACCTCGGTATCGAAGTCGAAGAACTGTTGTACGCGCGGGTCGACGTGATCGGCGACAGAACCGACCCACACGTCCTCGAGCTGGAGTTGGTGGAGCCGTCGTTGGGCTGGCGGCAATTGGACGACGCGACGCGAGCCCGGCAGCAGCGGGCGTTCGCGCTCGGGGTGGAGTCAGCCCTCGAGCGGCTCGGGCTCGGACCGCTTTCGCATCGAGGCCCATAGCGCCGCGGTGGCCGCGGTGCAGGCGGCCGCGCCGAGCACATGGACGGCGACCAGCGCGGCGGGCACGCCGGTGAAGAACTGCACGGTGCCGACGAACCCCTGTGCGGCGACCAGCACCAGCAGCACGTTCAGCCGGAGCGTGACCGGGCGCGGCGCGCGCACCGCGAGCAGCCCGAAGCCAAGGCCCACCAGCAACGCCAGGTAGGCGACGAGCAGCGACGAGTGCAGGTGCACCAAAGTGGTGATCTCGACCTGCAGCCGCGGCACCGGTTGGGTGATGCTCTTGTCACCCGCGTGCGGCCCGGCGCCGGTCACCAGCGTGCCACTCACGAGCTGCACGGCCAGCACCACGGCCGTCAACGCGGTCAAGTGGCGCAACGGTTTTGGTACGACGGGCGTCGAGATCCCGTTGTCGGGTTCGCCGATCTTGACGTACAACAGCACCGAGAGCCACACCATGGTCATCGACGCCAGCAGGTGAATGGCGACCGTCCACCAGAGCAATCCGGTCAGCACCGTGATGCCGCCGATCACGGCCTGCACCACTGTGGACGCAGGCATCAGCCACGCGTAGATCAGCACTTCGCGTCGGCGGCGGGCTCGCGTGACGGCCAGCACGGCCAGCGCGGCGGTCAGCACCACCAGGAAGGTGATCATCCGGTTGCCGAACTCGACGACCTGATGGATGACGGCGATCTCGGCGTGGGGGACCGGGACGAAGCTGCCGGGGAAGCACTGCGGCCAGGTGGGGCAGCCCAGCCCCGACGCGGTGACACGGACGATCGCGCCGGTGACGGCGATGCCGCCCTGGGTCAGGATCACGGCCGCGGCGATGAGGCGCTGAACCCGCAGGCTCGGCATGGGCAGCAGGTCGACCATTCGCAGGAAGAGTCGTCCGACGGCCACGGCCTCGATGGTAGAGGAGCGGAACTACAGCACGTAGTAGCGGGCTTGGTTCAAGCAATCATCAGGTAAAGCGGAACCAGCGCAGGGCGCACAGCCCGGCGACCGCGCCCCACGCTGCGAGCACCGCGATGCCGAACCAGTCCACGGACAGCGTCATCGCCTGCGTCAGCGCTTCGGTCAACGCACCCGATGGGGTCAACCGGGCCACCCATTTGATGCTGTGGGGCACCACCCCGCCTTCGAGCGTCAGCGCGCCGAGGCCTGCGAACACGAACCACAGCAGGTTGGCGATCGCCAGCACGATCTCGGCCTTCAACGTGCCGCCGAGCAGTAGGCCCAGCGCAGCGAAACCTGCGGTGCCCAGCGCGATGATCGCCGCCCCGAGCGCCAACCCGAGGATGTTTGGGCGCCAGCCGAGCCCAAACCCGATGGCGCCCAACAGGATCGCTTGCAGGAACACGACGGTGACGACGGCCAGCGATTTGCCCGCGATGATGCCCCACACCGGCAACGCGGTGGCGCCCAGCCGTTTCAGCGCACCGTACCTGCGGTCGAACGCCACCGCGATGGCCTGTCCGGTGAACGCGGTCGAGATCACCGCGAGCGCCATGATCGCAGGCACGAACGTCGCCGCGCGGTTCGGCCCGAACGAGCCGAGCGGCAGCAGCGTCAGCCCGACAAGCAGCGTGATCGGAATGAACATGGTGAGCAGCAGCTGCTCACCATTGCGCAGCAGCAGCTTGAGTTCCAGCCCGAACTGCGCGGCCAGCATCTTCTGCACCGTCGCGGGCCGGGGATCGGGCGAGAACGTCCCTGGCGCAAAAAGATCGGTCATGATCGCAACTCCCGGCCGGTCAGATCGAGGAAGACGTCCTCAAGGCTGCGCTGCTCGACCCGCATGTCGGTGGCCAGCACATCCAGCCGCGCACACCACGCGGTGACGGTCGCCAGCACCTGGGGGTCGATATGACCCTCGACCAGGTATTCGCCGGGCGCGGTCTCCGTCGCCTTGTAGCTCTCAGGCAGCGCCGACACCAGCAGCGAGAGGTCAAGCATCCGCGGCGCGCGGAATCGCAGCTGATTCTCGGCGCCGCTGCGGGTCAGCTCCGCCGGTGTGCCCGTGGCCACCGCGACGCCGTGGTCGATGATCACGATCCGGTCGGCCAGCTCTTCGGCCTCTGTGAGCTGATGGGTGGTCAACACCACGGTCACCCCGTCGCGGCGCAGCCCGTTGATCAACTCCCACACCACGATTCGCGCGTGCGCGTCCATGCCCGCGGTGGGCTCGTCGAGGAATACCAGCTCCGGCCGGCCCACCACCGCGCACGCCAGCGCCAGCCGCTGCTGCTGGCCGCCGGACAGCCGCCGGTAGGTGGTGCGCGCGGCCTCGGTCAGCCCGAGGGTGTCCATCAGCCACTGCGGATCCAGGGGGTTGGCGGCATACGCCGCAACAAGACTCAGCATCTCGCCGGCCCGAGCCGCGGGATACCCGCCACCGCCCTGCAGCATCACGCCGATGCGCTCGCGTACCCGGGCGTTGTCGGCGACGGGGTCAAGGCCGAGAATCTCGATGCTGCCCCCGTCGGGCTTGATGAAGCCTTCGCACATCTCCACCGTGGTGGTCTTGCCCGCGCCGTTCGGGCCGAGCAGCGCAAGCACCTCGGCGGCCTGGACGTCGAGGTCGAGTTCGGACACGGCCGTCGTCGACCCGTACCGCTTGCTGACCCCGCGCAGACGCACGGGGACGGCCGACGAGCGCTCGCGCGAGGAGCAGACGGCAGAGGACTCGGGGCTCACGGGGATTCAGCGTAAGCGCCGGGCTTGGCAGGCTGCGCTGCCGGTATTGACGGCTCGATGATCGGGGGCGCCGGTTCCGTCTGCGGGGGGCCCGCGTCGGGAAGCTTGCGCCACGGCAGTCGGTAGTAGGTGATGCCGATGAGGATGACGACGATCGTGGCGCTGGCGATGACCGCCAGCAGGATCTGGAACAGCGTGAACCGGTCACCGTTGGCGGTCGGGCCGAAGATGCCGACGACCAGAGTCACGGCGATGGTCGCGGTCCGGAACGGCGGCCGGGTGGCCCACGCGGCGAGCGGAATCACCGCCCACAGCACGTACCAGGGCTGGACGACGGGGAAGAGCAGCACGGTCATGCCGAGCGCGACGCCAAGGCCTCCGACCGGATGCAGCCGGCCGCGCAGCACCGCGAGCAGCAGGAACGTCACCACGATCCCGATCGTGAACACACCGATGGCACGGGTCAGCCCGAGCACCGCGGTGGTGTGATCGCCCAACCCGAGCAGGATGCCGACCTGACCCGTGCCCAGCGCCAACAGCGTCGGCAGCGACATCCAGCTGCGCACCACGTTGGCGGTGCCGAGCGTGAAGAGCCAGCCGAACCCCAGACCGCTGGCCCAGCCGATGAGCGCCATCACCGCCACTGAGACGGCGGTCAGCGAGCCTCCCGCGATCACGAACGCCTTGAATGTGCCGCCCCAGCGACAGGCCAGCGCCATCGCGACGAAGCCGAGCGCCAGCAGGGACGGCAGCTTCACTTGCGACGAGAGCGTGATCAACACCACGCCGATCAGAAGGTTCGTCATCGGCAGCCACCGCGCCCAGGCGTCGCGGCCCTGCGGCCAGGCCCATGGTTTCGGTAACAGCGGGTCTGTGGCGTTCACCCCGCGCAGCGCGAACTCGGTGCCCGCCAGCATCAGGCCCAGCATCAGCGCTTCGTTGTGGATGCCTGCGACCAGGTGCATGATCAGCAGCGGGTTGGCCGCACCCAGCCATAGCGCGCTCACCTCGGCGACCCCGCAGCGGCGGGCCAATCGCGGTGTCGCCCAAACGATCAGGCCGACGCCCAGCAGCACCACAAGCCGATGGCACAGCACCGCTTCGACGATGTTCTCGCCCGTCAGCGCCGAAATGCCCTGACCGATCCACAGGAACAGCGGGCCGTATGGCGCGGGGGTGTCACGCCACATGTTCGGCACCGACAGCGTGAACACGTGGTCGAGGCCGAGTCCGGGCGCAGGGCCCACCTTGTACGGATTGAGGCCCTGCAGTGAGATCTCGCTCTGCGCCAGATACGAATAGACGTCCCTGCTGTACATCGGCGGCGCGATGAGCAGTGGCAGCACCCAGAGCATCAGCGTGCGGTCGAGCTGGCTGCGATTCATCCGCCGCTCGCCGAGCGTGAAACGGCCGAGCATCAGCCAGGCCAGCGCCATCATCACCGCGCCGGTGGTGGTCATGGTCAGCGATACCGTCTGGATGCGCGACGGAAGGTTCAGCAGCCGCACCCCGAACGTCGGGTCCTGCACCACCGGGCGGGCGCCGACGCCCAACGCGCCGATGGCCATCAACACGGTGCCGGTGGCGCCGAAAAGCCGCGTCCGCCGGAACGCGATGAGCTCGGCGTCGTTCAGCGGGGAGCCGACAGCCCGTTCGTCGCCATGCCAACCGGCAATCGACGTGCTGAGGGACCGCAGGCGGAACGCCACCCCAGCAGCGTAACGGCCGTCCGTATGGTTCTAGTCACCCTAAGGGCACCCTTGCTTTACCCGGTTCGGGAATTCCGTCACAATAGTGTTGTGAAATTCCGTCCGGACACAGATCGCCATACGCGTGGCGCGATCGTCCAGCTCTTGCTGGAATCCGGACCGATCACAGCGGGCGAGATCGGCGATCGACTGGGTATCTCGGCAGCCGGTGTGCGCAGGCACTTGGACGCGCTGATGGACGCGGGCGATGCACAGTCCAGCGCGGCCGCCGCGTGGCAGCACCACGGACGCGGACGGCCCGCGAAGCGCTACCGGCTGACGGCCGATGGCAGGGCCAAGCTGGAGCACACCTACGACGACCTCGCCGTCGCGGCGATTCGTCAGCTGCGGGAGATCGGCGGCGACGATGCCGTGCGCACCTTCGCGCGGCGCCGCATCGACAGCATCCTTTCGGGAGTAACCGAGGGCCCAGGCGACGTTGAAGCCAAAGCCGACAGGGTTGCGACGGCGCTGACGAAGGCGGGCTACGCGACCACCACCACACCGGTCAGCGGGCCGATCCACGGCATCCAACTGTGCCAGCACCACTGCCCGGTGTCGCACGTCGCGGAGGAGTTCCCCGAACTGTGTGAGACCGAGCGCGAGGCGTTCGCCGAGATCCTGGGCACCCACGTGCAGCGCTTGGCGACCATCGTCAACGGCGACTGCGCATGCACCACCCACGTACCGCTGATACCCGAGAAGCCAAAATCAATCCGGCGCGCAGCCCGCGTCGGAAAAACGACAAGCAAGCAAGGAGCGTCGACATGACGACCACTCCCGAGGTCCACAAGGTGGGCGAACCGCTCAGCCAAGATGAGGCCATCGCCTCGCTGAGCCGGTACGGCTACGGCTGGGTGGACTCCGACGCGGCGGGCGCCAGCGCACAGCGCGGGCTGTCCGAAGCGGTGGTGCGCGACATCTCGGCCAAGAAGAACGAGCCGGAGTGGATGCTCGAGACCCGGCTGCGCGCACTGCGCACGTTCGACAAGAAGCCGATGCCGAACTGGGGCTCCAACCTCGAGGGCATCCACTTCGACAACATCAAGTACTTCGTGCGCTCCAGCGAGAAGCAGGCGGCCACGTGGGACGACCTGCCCGCCGACATCAAGAACACCTACGACCGGCTGGGCATCCCCGAGGCGGAGAAGCAGCGCCTGGTGTCGGGCGTCGCCGCGCAGTACGAGTCGGAGGTCGTCTACCACTCCATCCGCGAGGATCTGGAGAAGCTTGGCGTCATCTTCCTCGACACCGACACCGCGTTGAAGGAACACCCGGAGATCTTCAAGCAGTACTTCGGCACCGTGATCCCGGCAGGCGACAACAAGTTCTCGGCGCTGAACACCGCTGTGTGGTCGGGTGGTTCGTTCATCTACGTGCCGAAGGGCGTGCACGTCGACATCCCGCTGCAGGCCTACTTCCGGATCAACACCGAGAACATGGGCCAGTTCGAGCGGACGCTGATCATCGTCGACGAGGACGCCTACGTGCACTACGTCGAGGGGTGTACCGCTCCGATCTACAAGAGCGATTCGCTGCACTCCGCGGTCGTCGAGATCGTCGTGAAGCCCGGTGGCCGTTGCCGTTACACGACGATCCAGAACTGGTCGAACAACGTCTACAACCTGGTCACCAAGCGTGCTCGCGCCGAGGCAGGCGCCACCATGGAGTGGGTCGACGGCAACATCGGGTCGAAGGTCACGATGAAGTACCCGGCCGTCTGGATGACCGGCGAGCACGCCAAGGGCGAGGTGCTGTCCGTGGCGTTCGCAGGCGAGGGTCAGCATCAGGACACCGGCGCCAAGATGCTGCACCTGGCGCCGAACACGTCGAGCAACATCGTGTCCAAGTCGGTAGCGCGCGGCGGTGGCCGCGCGTCGTACCGCGGCCTGGTTCAGATCAACAAGGGTGCGCATGGATCGCGGTCCAGCGTGAAATGCGATGCGCTGCTGGTCGATACGATCAGCCGCTCCGACACCTACCCGTACGTCGACATCCGTGAGGACGACGTGACGATGGGCCATGAGGCCACGGTGTCGAAGGTCAGCGAGGATCAGCTGTTCTACCTGATGAGCCGCGGCCTGACCGAGGACGAGGCGATGGCGATGGTGGTGCGCGGCTTCGTCGAGCCGATCGCCAAGGAACTGCCGATGGAATACGCGCTGGAGCTCAACCGCTTGATCGAGCTGCAGATGGAAGGCGCGGTCGGCTAGTGGCACAGGACCTGACAACCACGGTCGAGGGAGTCAACAAGGGCGAGCTGTTCACGTCGTTCGATGTCGACGCCTTCGAGGTGCCGCACGGCCGTGACGAGCTCTGGCGGTTCACCCCACTGAAGCGGCTGCGTGGGCTTCACGACGGCTCTGCCGTCGCGACGGGCGTGGCGACCATCGAGGTCGACACACCGGACGGCGTGCGGGTCGACCAGGCGGCGCGCGACGACTCCCGCCTTGGCCAGGCCGGCGTTCCTGCTGACCGTGTTGCCGCACAAGCGTATTCGTCCTTCGAGACCGCGACGGTGATCGAGGTGCCGAAGGACACGGTCGTCCCCGGCGAGATCCAGGTCACCGTGACCGGACCCGGCGAAGGCAAGGTGGCATACGGCCATCTGCAGATTCGGGTGGGTGAGCTGTCCGAGGTCGTGGTCGTGATCGACCAGCGCGGCAGCGGAACCTACGCCGACAACGTCGAATTCGTCGTCGGCGACGCGGCCCGGCTGACGGTCGTGTCGATCGCCGACTGGGCCGACGACGTGGTGAACGTCAGCACCCATCACGCCTCGCTTGGCAAGGACGCGGTGCTGCGCCACGTCGCGGTCACGCTGGGCGGCGACGTGGTGCGACTGACCGCGCGGACCCGCTTCTGTGCGCCAGGCGGTGACGCGGAACTGCTCGGTCTGTACTTCGCCGACGACGGGCAGCACTTCGAGTCGCGGCTGCTGGTCGACCACGCCCAGCCGAACTGTCGCTCGCACGTGACGTACAAGGGTGCGCTGCAAGGCGATCCGGACTCGAAGAGGCCCGACGCCCACACGGTGTGGATCGGTGATGTGCTGATCCGCGCCGAGGCCACGGGGACCGACACGTTCGAGACCAACCGCAATCTGGTGCTCACCGACGGCGCGCGCGCCGACTCGGTGCCCAACCTCGAGATCGAAACCGGCGAGATCGTCGGCGCCGGGCACGCCAGTGCCACCGGACGTTTCGACGACGAGCAGCTGTTCTATCTGCAGGCTCGCGGCATACCGGAAGACCAGGCCCGCAGGCTGGTCGTGCGCGGCTTCTTCGGGGAGATCATCGCGAAGATCGCCGTGCCCGCGGTGCGCGAACGCCTGACCGCGGCCATCGAACACGAACTTGAGCAAACCGAAGGAATCAACCACCAATGACCACACTGGTAATCAAGGATCTGCACGTCAGCGTCGTCTCCAAGGAGGACGGGACGGACATCCCGATCCTCAAGGGCGTCGACCTCACGGTGAACTCGGGGGAGACCCATGCCCTGATGGGCCCCAACGGATCCGGCAAGTCCACGCTGTCCTATGCGATCGCCGGCCACCCCAAGTACACGGTGACGTCGGGCTCGATCACGCTCGACGGCCAGGACGTGCTCGAGATGAGCATCGACGAACGCGCACGCGCAGGCCTGTTCCTGGCCATGCAGTACCCCGTCGAGGTGCCCGGCGTGTCCATGTCGAACTTCCTGCGCACCGCGGCCACCGCGGTCCGCGGCGAGGCGCCGAAGCTTCGGCACTGGGTCAAAGAGGTCAAGGGTGCGATGGGTGACCTCGACATCGACCCGGCGTTCTCCGAACGCAGTGTCAACGAAGGCTTTTCGGGCGGCGAGAAGAAGCGCCACGAGATCCTGCAGCTGGCGCTGCTGAAGCCGAAGATCGCAATCCTCGACGAGACCGACTCCGGTCTGGACGTCGACGCGCTGCGTGTGGTCAGTGAAGGGGTGAACCGCTACGCCGAGGCCGAGCACGGCGGCGTACTGCTGATCACGCACTACACCCGCATCCTGCGCTACATCCAGCCGCAGTTCGTGCACGTGTTCGTCGGCGGCCGCATCGTCGAATCCGGCGGACCGGAACTGGCCGACGAACTCGAAGAGAACGGATACGAGCGCTTCACCCAGGCCGTCGGGGCATGACATGACCGCTGCGCAGACTCTTGACCTGACTCGGGATATCGAAAAAGTCAGGGCGGACTTCCCGATCCTGAAGCGGGTGATGCGCGGCGGAAGCCAGTTGGCGTACCTGGATTCAGGTGCGACGTCGCAGCGCCCGCTGCAGGTGCTCGACGCCGAGCGCGACTTCCTGACCACGTCCAACGGTGCGGTGCACCGCGGTGCCCACCAGCTGATGGAGGAGTCCACCGACGCCTACGAACAGGGCCGCGCCGACATCGCGGCGTTCGTCGGCGCCGAGCCTGA
>DATJIX010000052.1:0-7039 GCA_035492865.1 Mycobacterium sp.
CTGCCGATCCTTCGGTCCTGGCTTGCTACTCAGGCGTCGGCGGGTGCGGCGCGCACCACGCTGGCGCGACGCACCTCGGCGGTCAAGACGTTCACCGCGTGGGCGACGCGTCGCGGGCTGCTGTCGAGCGATCCGGCCACCCGGCTGCAGATCCCGAAGGCGCGACGCACGTTGCCGTCGGTGTTGCGGCAGGATCAGGCCCTCGACGCGATGGCTGCCGCGAAATCCGGTGCAGAGCAAGGTGATCCGCTGGCATTGCGTGACCAGTTGATCGTTGAGTTGTTGTACGCCACTGGGATTCGCGTCAGCGAGCTCTGCGGACTCGACATCGACGACGTCGACCGGCCGCGGCGGCTGCTTCGCGTCCTCGGCAAGGGCAACAAACAGCGCACGGTGCCGTTCGGCGAGCCCGCGCAGTCGGCGCTGACGGCGTGGCTGGAGAACGGACGGCCGGAGTTGGTCACCTCCGATTCCGGGCCGGCGCTGCTACTCGGTGCACGCGGCCGTCGGCTCGACCCGCGACAGGCACGCACCGTCGTGCATCAGACCGTCGCCGCTGTCGACGGCGCCCCCGATATCGGCCCACATGGGTTGCGGCACAGCGCCGCAACGCATCTGCTCGAGGGCGGAGCCGATCTGCGCGTCGTGCAGGAACTGCTCGGCCACTCGACGCTGGCCACCACGCAGCTCTACACCCATGTCACGGTCGCGCGTCTGCGAGCGGTGCACGACCAGGCCCACCCGCGGGCCTAGCGGAGCGGCTTGAGGCGGATCGGTGTGCTGGCGAGCAGGCCGAGGGGGTCGACATAGTCGGCCCGCGACGCCGCACCCCACATCGCGCCCCAATGCAGGCACGCGGCGGCCGGGCAGCCCGCGTGGCCGGCCAACAGTTCACCGACCATCGCCCCAGCGGTGACGTGCTGTCCAACCCGAACCGTCGGCCGCAGCGGTTCGTAGGTGGTGCGCAGCCCGCCGGGATGCGCGATCGACACCAGCGTCCGCCCGGCCAGGTCGCCGGCGAACACGACGGTGCCCGCCCCGGCCGCATACACCGGCTGGCCCGGGACCCCCGCCAGGTCGACGCCGCGGTGACCGCGATTCCAGTTCGGTGACGGCCCGTCGAATTTCCGCAGAATTGCTGGTCGGGGCCGCAGCGGCCAGTCCAGTCGACCATCGTCGGCTTGCACGGCCGGCGCGCACGCCAGGGCCATCGCTGTCAGCACCGCCAAGAAACGCATACCTCCAGCTCAGCGCGCTAGGCTCGGAGAAATCCAGGCCAGATCGGCAATCTGTGGATGGCGGCGGCGGTGTGGAAAAAGCACCCCTGTCCAGCGTGTAAACTCCTTACCGCAGCTCGCTTGCGCGGGCTGACTTCGCGTGTCTACAGATGGCCACCCAAAGGCGGTCACATCCGGATGCCGTCGGTCCCGTTCTTGGACGGGTTCGGCATCCCGCAGGCACCAGGGCTCGGCGTCACCCGACGCCGCGCGTCAACCGACAACAAAAGGACATGGCCGACTATGGCTGTTGTAACCATGAAACAGCTGCTGGACAGCGGCACCCACTTCGGGCATCAGACCCGTCGCTGGAACCCCAAGATGAAGCGGTTCATCTTCACCGACCGCAACGGCATCTACATCATCGATCTGCAGCAGACGCTGACCTACATCGACAAGGCCTACGAGTTCGTCAAAGAGACGGTCGCGCACGGCGGTTCGATCATGTTCGTCGGCACCAAGAAGCAGGCGCAGGAGTCCATCGCCGAAGAGGCCACCCGCGTCGGCATGCCCTTCGTGAACCAGCGCTGGCTGGGCGGCATGCTCACCAACTTCTCCACCGTGCACAAGCGCCTGCAGCGCCTCAAGGAGCTCGAGGCCATGGAGCAGACCGGTGGCTTCGAGGGTCGCACCAAGAAGGAAATCCTGATGCTGACCCGCGAGAAGAACAAGCTCGAGCGCAGCCTCGGCGGTATCCGAGACATGCAGAAGGTGCCGTCGGCGATCTGGGTCGTCGACACCAACAAGGAGCACCTTGCCGTTGCAGAGGCTCGCAAGCTGAACATCCCGATCATCGCGATCCTGGACACCAACTGCGACCCCGACCTGGTCGACTACCCGATCCCGGGCAACGACGACGCGATCCGGTCCGCAGCGCTCCTGACCAAGGTCGTCGCTTCTGCGGTCGCTGAGGGCCTGCAGGCCCGCGCGGGCGTCGGCAAGGGCGACGGCGAGGCCGAGACCGAAGGTGCGGAGCCGCTCGCCGAGTGGGAGCAGGAACTGCTGGCAGGTGCGACGGCGTCGACGGGGACGCCCGAGGCCGAGACCCCAACCGAAACCACCCCTGAGTCTTCGTAGGAGGGCTGAACATTGGCGAACTACACCGCTGCCGACGTCAAGCGACTTCGGGAGCTGACCGGCGCCGGCATGCTCGATTCCAAGAACGCGCTGGTTGATGCTGACGGCGACTTCGACAAGGCCGTCGAGCTGCTGCGCATCAAGGGCGCCAAGGACGTCGGCAAGCGCGCCGAGCGCGCGACCGCCGAGGGCCTGGTCGCGGCCAAGGACGGTGCGCTGATCGAGCTGAACTCCGAGACCGACTTCGTCGCGAAGAACGCCGAGTTTCAGGCGGTCGCGGATCAGATCGTGGCGGCGGCTGCCGCTTCGAAGGCCGTCGACGTCGACGCGCTGAAGGCCGCCAAGGTCGGTGACACCACGGTCGAGCAGACGATCGCGGACCTGTCGGCCAAGATCGGTGAGAAGCTCGAGCTGCGCCGTGCCGCCTACTTCGACGGCACCGTCGAGACCTACCTGCACAAGCGGGCCGCGGACCTGCCGCCCGCCGTGGGTGTTCTGGTCGAGTACACGGGTTCTGACAAGAACGCTGCGCACGCCGTCGCCCTGCAGATCGCCGCGCTGAAGGCCAAGTACCTGACGCGTGAGGATGTGCCGGAGGACATCGTCGCCGACGAGCGCCGCATCGCCGAGGAAACCGCCCGCAACGAGGGCAAGCCCGAGCAGGCGCTGCCCAAGATCGTCGAGGGCCGCGTGACCGGTTTCTACAAGGATGTCGTGCTGCTCGAGCAGCCGTCGGTGTCCGACAACAAGAAGACGGTCAAGGCGCTGCTCGACGAGGCCGGTGTGACCGTGACCCGATTCGTCCGGTTCGAGGTCGGCCAGGCCTGACAGCCGCACGAACACGCGAAGGCCCCCGGGTTTCCGGGGGCCTTTTGCGTCGGCCGACCAAGAGCGCGGTACGAGTTGGTACCGTCAGTGCATGAGCCGCATTCATGCCTTCGGCGATGACGCCCTCGGCGACCTGGACGCCGTCGGACTTGTCGAGAAACTGCGTGCCGGTGAGGTCTCCGCGCGCGAGTTGGTCGACGCCGCGATCGCCCGCACCGAAGCAGTCAACCCGGCGCTGAACGGTCTGGCCTATGAGGCATTCGACCGCGCACGCGCCAGGGCCGACGCGCGGCGTCCCTACGGCGGCTACTTCGACGGTGTGCCGTCGTTCATCAAGGACAACGTGGCCGTCGAGGGCATGCCGACGATGCAAGGCGCCGACGCATGGGAGCCGCATCCGATGTCCGCCGACGGCGCATGGGCAAAGGTGTTCCGGAGCACCGGCCTTGTCCCGCTTGGCAAGACGCAGATGTCTGAGTTCGGCTTCAGCGGTTCTGCTGAACATCCGCGCATCGGCCCGGTGCGCAATCCGTGGAATCCGGAGCGTACGGCCGGCGCTTCGTCATCGGGGTCCGCCGCATTCGTCGCGGCAGGCGTGGTTCCGATCGCCCACGCCAACGATGGTGGCGGCTCGATCCGAATCCCGGCTTCCTGCAACGGATTAGTCGGCCTGAAGCCGACCCGCGGGCGGCTCCCGTTGGACAAGGAGACCGCCCGGATGCCGCTGCACATCGTCGCCAACGGGGTGGTGTCCCGCTCGGTCCGCGACACCGCGGCGTTTCTCCGCGAAGCCGAACGCGTCTACCGCAACCCCAAGCTGCCCGCGATCGGCGACGTCACCCAGCCAGGCGCACAGCGGCTGCATATCGCGTTCTGCACGAAATCGATTATGCGAGAAGTGAGTCAGGAGATGCGTGAGTTGACGCTGAAGACGGCCGCGCTTCTGGAAGAGCTCGGCCACACGGTCACCGAGATCGACAACCCGGTGCCGGACCGGTTCAAAGACGAATTCCTCGCCTACTGGTCGTTCCTGGCATTCTCGATCGTGCGAGGCGGAAAGAGAATGTTCGGCCCGAGCTTCGACCGCACCAAACTGGACAACCTCACGCTCGGCCTCGACCGAATGGCGGCCAGGAATCTGCACCGGGTTCCGCTGGCGATCGCGCGGTTGGCCCGCTCCCGCCGGATCACGCAACGGCTGACCGGTACCTACGATGCGGTGCTGATGCCGACACTGGCCGAGGACACGCCAGCCGTCGGCCACCTCGACCCGACCGCCGATTACGACCAGATCATGGACCGGCTCCTGGAATGGGTGGCATTCACCCCGTTGCAGAACGCCACCGGCGATCCCGCCATCTCGCTTCCACTCGGCGAATCCGCGTCGGGGATGCCGGTTGGGATGATGCTGTCGGCCGGGTGGGGTCAAGAGTCCCGGCTGCTCGAATTGGCATATGAGCTCGAGGAGGCGCGGCCCTGGGCCAGAATCCAGTCATGACGCGCGACTATGTCCTCGATCAGGGCTTCGGCGAGGAACGGGCCAGGCTGTCGGGCATGGAGGCACTCTGGGATCCCGGCAGCCAGGCGTTGCTCGACGAACTCGGCATCGGACCGGGCTGGAAATGCTTCGAGGTCGGCGCGGGTGGCGGGTCGATGGTCGAGTGGATGGCTTCTCGTGGCGCCCATGTGACTGCGTGCGACATCGACACCCGCTACATCGACCACCTGGCCGGCGATTCGATCACTGTGCGGCGCATCGACCTTCGTGAGGACGAACTTCCGCAGTCCGAATACGACCTGGTGCATTCGCGGTTGGTCCTCGAACATCTCGCCGATCGCAAGCAGATTCTCGACAGGCTGGTCGCCACACTGAAACCCGGCGGGTGGATGGTCATGGAGGACTACGACTGGACCAACTACGGATTCGAGGATGGCAGCCGCGGATTCAGCGAGATCGGCGAGGTGATCCTCGACTTCATGACGACGGCGGGATTCGAACGTGACTACGGGCGCCGGGTGGTAGGTGACATGGAAGCCGCCGGCCTCACCGATATCCGCGGTGAGGGACGGGCCAGGATGATCGATTCGACGTCACCCGGCTTCGATTTCTTCCGGTTGTCCTTTGAAAGCCTGCGTGAAGCCATCGTGAAGGCCGGACTGCTGTCGGCCGAGCAAGCCGAGGCCGCGGCGACGGTATTCGAAGAGGATCGACGGTTGCTCACGCCGATGATGATGGCCGGTATCGGCCGCCGCGCCTGAGTTCGACAACGAAATCCGTTGTGTCGGCGCAATAGCGCCGTAACCGCAGCATGCCTGAGTTAACCCTGTGGACATTCTGCGCAGCTGTGAGTGAAACTTTTCGGTCCGACCATCCCTCCTGTGGAGACCATCCAGGTCAGTAAAGCGCCCACAACCGTTCGATCGCCGGCGATCGCCACCGCGTCCGGGAACACCTTCGTGTGTCTCATCCGGTTCGCGCTGGCCAACATCCGCCGTCGCCCCGAACGGTTCGCGCTGTCCGTCTTAGGGATCGCGCTGGCGATCGCGTGTGTCACTGTCGTTCGCACGATCTCGGCCAGTTTCGCAATCACCGGCGCCGATTCGGTGACCGACGTGCTGGCAGGCGCTCACCTGTGGGCGGTGCCCGCCGCAGGCGTGCACTATGACAACAACGCCCAGGCTCTCGTCGCCGACGGCGCCGCGCCCGCCATCATCGTGCCCGCCGGCTGGACCGCGACCCGTGTGCTGTCGGGAGTCGCCGACGTCAACGGCACGACGGTGTCCCTGCGGGGCAGCGACGAAATCGCCAGCGGCCAAGCTGCTTTGGGGTCAGAGGTGGCCGGCAGGCTTGATCTGCACGCGGGGGACCGGGTCGTGATCGGCGGGCAGAGTCTGGTCGTCAGTGTCGCGGGCAACGGCCAGTCGATCGCCGTCGCCACACCGCTTGCCAAGTCGGTCGTCGGCGACAACGGCTGGTGGTTGATTTTCGCGCCACCGGGTGACGAGAAGAACCGCGACCTCGGGCAGGTGTTCGGTGCCGCGGTCGGCCTCGATTCGACGTCGGATCCGGCGGTCAAACCGAATCCCACCGGACAGGGTCTGATCTACGACACCGTCGGCGGTAACGGTCCGCTGACGTTCGAGCAGAAGTTCTCCGCGCTGTTCTCCGGCAAGGTGACCAGTTCGACGCTCGGCCTCATCTCGACCATCGGTCTTGGCCTCGGCTTCGTGATCGCGGTGTCGTCGTTCCTTGCCGCGGTGCAGGAGCGGAGGCGCGAATTCGGCATCATGTCCAGCATCGGGCTCGCCGATGAAGTGCTCTACTTCTTCCTTGTCGAGTCGGGGATCGTGTTCCTCACCGCGTATGTGATCGGCGTTCTTGGCGCGGGAGCCGCTGTGGCGCTGGTGATTCCAGGCATCGCCACACCCATCGCGTGGCTGCAGGCCTCAGGCATGGTGGCCGCGTTCCTGCCCGCGATGGCGATCGTCGGCGCACTGGTGCCGGTACATCGGCTGCTCCAACAACGGCCCGTCGCATTGTTGGGAGACAGATGATGTTGCGCAAGGGGTTGTCCTACGGCTGGCTGGCCGCGCGGCGGCGCATCGGGGAGATGGTGCTCCCCGTCGTCACGACCGCGACGGGCGCCTTCCTCGTGGTGATCGTGTTCGGCATGGCCGACGGAATCCGCGCGCAGTCCGCGTCACTGGGCCACGCCGAGGAGATCGGCCGCGCCGTCGTACTGATCGCGGTGACGGTGTTGCTCGTGGGTGTCGTGGAAGTGGCAGTGGCCACCACCCGCACCGTTGCGCACCGGACCCGAGAACTCGGGGTGCTCGGCGCCAACGGTGTGCCGCGC
>DATJIX010000053.1:0-11669 GCA_035492865.1 Mycobacterium sp.
CCGCGGGCCACCGGGTCGGTGATCTGC
Organism: Mycobacterium sp.; assembly: GCA_035492865.1. Taxonomy (GTDB): domain Bacteria; phylum Actinomycetota; class Actinomycetes; order Mycobacteriales; family Mycobacteriaceae; genus Mycobacterium. The sequence continues at coordinate 28 of DATJIX010000053.1, forward strand.
GATCTGCTGGTGATCGGCGGCGGCTACGCGGGGCTGTGGACCGCATTGCATGCCGCCCAGCGAAATCCGGAGCACCGGATCGTCCTCATCGAGGCAAACCGGATCGGGTGGGCCGCGTCGGGGCGTAACGGCGGTTTCGTCGACGCCAGCCTGACGCACGGGTTGCAGAATGGAAAGACACGCTGGCCCAAGGAGATTGACACGCTCGAAGCGATGGGTCGGGAGAACCTGGACGGCATGCAGGCCGACATCGAGTCACTCGGGCTCGACGCCGAATGGCAACGCACCGGGATGCTGTCGGTGGCGACCGAACCACATCAGGTCGACTGGCTGGCCGAGGCCGCCGCCGAGGGCGAGGGCCAGCTGCTCGGGCTGCGCGAGGTCCGCGACGAGGTTCACTCGCCGACCTACCTGGCCGGCCTTTACAACCCCGACAGCTGCGCGATCGTGAATCCGGCCAAGCTCGCGTTAGAACTTGCCCGCGCCTGCCAGGACAAGGGCGTGCGCATCTACGAGCACACCAATGCGACGCACCTGGACTCCGCGGGCGTCGCACTGCACATCCAGGCCGGCGAGGCGACCATCACCTGCCGCAAAGCGGTGCTCGCGACGAATGTCTTTCCCAGCCTGCTGCGGCGCAACCGGCTGCACACCGTGCCGGTGTACGACTACGTGCTGGCGACCGAGCCACTCACCGAGGCGCAACTCGACCGCATCGGTTGGCGGCGCAGGCAGGGAATCGGCGACTGCGCCAACCAATTTCACTATTACCGGCTGACCGTCGACAACCGGATCGTATGGGGCGGCTACGACGCGGTCTACCACTTCGGCCGCAAGGTGGATGACCGCTACGAAGACCGGGACGCCACCTACCGACGGCTCGCGGCCCACTTCTTCATCACGTTCCCCGCGCTCGACGACGTTCGGTTCACCCACCGGTGGGCGGGCGCGATCGACACCAACACCCGGTTCTGCGCGCACTGGGGACTGGCCCGTGACGGGCGGGTGGCCTACGTCAACGGGTTCACCGGGCTCGGCGTCGGTGCTGCGCGCTTTGCCGCCGATGTGTGCCTCGATCTGCTCGACGGCGAGCCGACGGCACGCACCGAGCTGGAGATGGTCCGCAAGCGGCCGTTGCCGTTCCCGCCGGAGCCGCTGGCCAGCGTCGGTATCCAGGCGACGCGATGGTCGCTGGATCGGTCCGATCATTCTGCGGGCCGGCGCAACATCCTGTTGCGCACGCTGGATGCGTTGGGTCTCGGCTTCGATTCCTGATTCGTATTGCCCACGGCGGCAAGGTTGATCAGTAGGGTCAGGGCCATGACCGACAGACTGATGAATGGCGAGAAACTCGAGCGCGGGCAATCACTGACGTCAAGCAACGGGGCGTACACCCTGACCCTTCAGGACGACGGCAACCTGGTGCTGGCAGCACGCGGTCAGGCCGTGTGGGCGACGGGCACCAATGGCCAGGATGCCGAGCGTCTCGAGGTGCAGAAGGACGGCAATTGCGTCCTCTATACGTCGGACAAGCCGATCTGGCACACCGATACCAAGGGCGCCAAGGATGTTCGGCTCCTGCTGCAGGACGACCGCAATCTCGTGCTGTACGGATTCGACGGACCCGCGTGGTCGTCGAAGACCGAGACCGACGAGGCGCCGCCAGCGCCTCCGGCCGCGGAGGCGCCCGAAGTGGTGCCGGCCGCCGCCGAGGAGCCACTGCCCGAGCCGGCTCCGGAGCCCGTCGCCGAGGCCGCCCCGCCGCCACCACCTCCGCCGCCCGCCCCTCGGACGTACACGGTGGTCTCCGGCGACACCCTGTGGGCGATCTCGGAGCGCTTCTACGGCGACGGCAACAAGTACCAGGTGATCGCCGACGCCAGCGGCGTACCCAACCCCGACCTGATCTACCCGGGGCAGGTGCTGACCATTCCGTAACCCAGCGACGTAGTTCATTGGGCCCGAACGCAATTGGGACACCCACCGTTCGCCAAACGTTTCGATTCGCGGCGAGCGGAACGGCAGGCGGGACGGCGCTCGGTCAGTAGGGTCATGCCCATGGCAGACACACTTACCGAAGGTCAGAAGCTGGAAAAGGGTGGATCGTTGACGTCCAACAACGGCGCTTACACGCTGACGTTGCAGGACGACGGCAATCTGGTGCTGGCCGCGCGCGGCCAGGCGGTGTGGGCGACGGGCACCAACGGACTGGACGTGGTGCGAGCCGAGGTCCAGACCGACGGCAACTTCGTGCTCTACACGTCAGAAAAGCCGGTATGGCACACCGACACCAAGGGCGCCAAGGACGTCAGGCTCGTGGTGCAGGACGACCGAAATGTGGTGCTGTACGCCGAGGACAATGCGGCGTGGTCGTCGAAGACCGACACCACCGAGCCGCCACCGCCCGCGCCTGAGGCCGAAGCGGCGGCGCCGGAGGTCGTGCCGGTGGCCGAAGAGACGCCTGCACCGGAGCCGGCGCCGGAGCCCGAGGCGGCGCCCGAGCCGCCACCGCCGCCCGCTCCGCGGACGTACACGGTGGTCTCCGGCGACACCCTGTGGGCGATCTCGGAGCGCTTCTACGGCGACGGCAGCAAGTATCAGGTGATCGCCGACGCCAGCGGGGTCGCCAACCCCGACCTGATCCATCCGGGTCAGGAGCTGACGATCCCTTAGTGCAGATGCGACGGTGGCCCGGGCCGAAAGGTCCGGGCCATCACCGTCTTACGGCAACGGTTGTGTAACGTCGCAGCCTCGAAGCCCGATGAGCTATTGCGTATGCCGTTACCGCAGCTCACCGGTACGCTTGACAGCCTTGACACATGTGAAGATCGGAGGCGACAGTGCGCCGACCAGGTTTGCGCATGCTCGCAGCGGCCGCCGCCTCGATCTCCGCGCTCGCCGTTCCGATCGCACCCGCACAGGCGACGCCGGGGGTGTTGGTGTTCCCCGGCATGGAAGTTCGTCAGGGCACCAACGTCTGCACGCTGGGATACGTCGATCCGCAAATGCGGATCGCGTTCACCGCTGGCCATTGCCGGGGCAACGGGCAGGTGACCGACCGTGACGGCAACCCGATCGGCATGCAGGCGCTGTTCCGCGACAACACCCCGAACGGCGCCACCATCGACACCAATCATCAGATCGCCGACTGGGAGGCGATCAGCCTTGCCCCCGACGTCACGGTCAACAACATCCTTCCCGGCGGACGGCAGCTGATCGCGGACCCGGCCGTTGCGCCCGTGGCCGGTCTGCCGGTGTGCCACTTCGGCGTGGTCACGGGGGAGACCTGCGGCACCATCGAGGCCGTGAACAACGGTTGGTTCACGATGGCCAACGGCGTCGTGAGCCAGAAGGGTGACTCCGGCGGCCCGGTGTACAACCTCACCCCCGACGGCAGGGCGGCGATCGTCGGCATGTTCAACAGCACATGGGGCCAGTACCCGGCCGCGGTGTCGTGGCAGGTCGCCAGCCAACAGGCGCGCGAAGACGTCATCTCCGCCGCTGCGGGTAGCGTCAACGCACCGCCGCCCGCGCCCTAGCGGAGAAGCTCGAACACCGGGATTGACGGTGCGGCAGCACGCATTTCGCCTTCGGTCGACTGCGGTGTGAGCCCGCCGACGTGCCCCTTGACCTCCCAATACCACCGATCGAGGTAGCACTTCAACAGCGCAGGCTTCGCGGCGTCGGCGACTTCTGCGATGCGCACCTGCCTGCTGCGCCAACGCGGACCCATTTCGACCGCTCCTGCGGCACGCGCGTTGCGGGCCCACTGCGTGTTGCCGCGCGGCGACACGACATAGTCGCGGCCGTCGACGCTGAGCAGGTTGATCACCACGCCGCGGCGCCTGCCCGTCTTGCGGCCACGGATCCGCAGTGCACGTGTTCCCGCGATGCTGATACCAGCCTCGGCCAGCCAGCGGATCAGCTCGTTGCCTGCGCGGGCGATGAGGTTCGGCTCGTCGTAACGGACGGTCATCGAAGTTCCTTTCAATTGGAGAGCGGTGCTCTCTAATCACGCTGCCACGCCGGCGTCGAGAAATCAAGAGCAGTGATCTCGTTTTGTGTCACACTGGCCACATGGGCAAGCGGCAGGAGTCGCGCGAGAGGATCGAGGCGCAGATCGTCGAGCTCGGCAGGCGGCATCTGGTCACCGAGGGCGCGGCCGGGTTGTCGCTGCGGGCCATCGCGCGCGACCTCGGCATGGTGTCGTCGGCGGTGTACCGCTACGTCGCCAGCCGCGACGATCTGCTCACGCTGCTGCTCGTCGACGCGTATTCGGAACTGGCCGACGCGGTCGACGCCGCCGGCGCAGGCGGGCCGTGGCGCCAGCGGCTGCTGGCAATGGCACATGCGGCCCGCGCGTGGGCGGTCGATCAGCCTGCCCGCTGGGCACTGCTGTACGGCAGCCCGGTGCCCGGCTATCACGCGCCGCGGGAACGCACCGTCGGGCCGGGCACCAGGGTGGTCGGTGCACTGTTCGACGCGGTCGGGGCGGGAATTGCGGCGGGGGAGATACCGCAGTCCAATGTTGCTGCGGCCCAACCGTTGTCGGCCGACTTCGACCGGATACGCGAGGAGTTCGAGTTCGCAGGCGACGACACCGCGGTGGCCAAGTGCTTTCTGCTCTGGGCCGGCCTGGTAGGCGCCATCAGCCTCGAGGTGTTCGGCCAATATGGCGCCGACGCGCTGGCCGATCCGCGGTCCGTGTTCGACACCCAGCTCAGGCTGCTCATCGACACGCTGACTATCCTGAACTGACGAGGCATCGATGAACCGCGAAGAACTGTTCGCCTCGATCGTGGCTGCGCGCCCCGATCGTGAGGACACGGTGTACCTCGAGCGCCGCGGGGATTCGTACAGCTGGCGGATCGTCCCGCTCGACGCAGTGGTGACCGAGACGCCGTCGGACAGCCCCGACGTATGGATGTGCTTCTCCGCCACCTGGCCGCAGGACCCGGCTCGGCTGTGCGCGTTCTTCGATGATCTGATGGCCGAACTCGAGTCGATGGCCGACCACGTCGACCGTTGCCGCTGGCCGCTGGACGACCCCTGGCCGCATCGGCACTGATCGTGGATTTCCGCATCGACCCCGACCAACGCGCGAGCTTCAAACGCTGCCGCAGACAATGGGATTTCGCGGCACCTCATCGCCGTGGACTCGAACCCCTCGACGACTCCCGACCCGCGCTGGCCGCCGCACTCATCGATGCCCTCGCGGTCTACTACTACCCGGGCACCTGGGACTGGCAACCAGACCTGAAGCAATCACTGGTGCACAAGGCGGTGGAGCGGTCGCTGACCGATGCAGGCGCCGACGGTCTGTCCGCGGCCGCCACAGCGTTGCTCGACTGCTACGACGCTTGGGCGAAAGTGGTCGACGACTTCGCCCCCGTCAAGATCGGCCACGACGTCGCGGGGATGCTCATCGATCCTGCCGACCCCGAGCGGGGACTGTTGGCGCCCAACGGATCCGGGGTCCTCTACACCTGCAGGGTGGACCTGCTGGCCGTCGACGCCGCCGACGAGTACTGGGTGGTCCGCCATCAGATCGTCGACGGGTGGCAGGACCGCGATGAGCTAATGCGCGACGAGGCAGCGGTCGCGGCGTGCTGGGCATGGGAGCAGGATTACATCGGCATGCAGATCGTCGGCACGATCCACAACGAGCTGCGTACTGATTTGCCGCTCGACCGGCCAGGGCCGGCGACGCCTCGACTGCGCGGCTCGGTGGCCCAGCACGAGGGCAGTGGCGGAGGACGGTCGATCCCTCAGCACCAACGCGAGTCGGTGCGGGCATCGCGGGCCGAGCCCGCGAATCGATTCGAGCAGCACACCGCGGGACCGGTGCGCCGCACCCGCATCCGTCGCAGCCGCGACGAACTCTCGTCGGCGGGTGCCCAGCTCGCCGCCGAGGCACTCGACATGCTCCGCGATCCCGCCATCTATCCCAGCCCGGGTGCGCACTGTTCGGTGTGTGAGTTCGCGGCGCCGTGCCTGGCGATGTTCGCGGGTTCCGACCCGGAACCGGTGCTGGCGGCACAGTTCCGTCGGCGGTCTTTGACCGAAGCCAAGCCGCGGCTGGGTCAGGCCACCTGGGGATTCGGCAGGGGCGCAGCACCACCGAAGTGGAATCAGCCTTGACTTATATAAGTAGAGGCTTCTAGATTGGCAGGGTGCACGCGTTCGACGTGCTGGGCGACCCGGTCCGGCGCCGCATCCTGGAACTGCTCGCGGGCGGCGAGATGTCGGCGGGTGCGATCGGTGCCACCGTTCAGCACGAGTTCGCCATCACTCAGCCCGCGGTGTCACAGCATTTGAAGGTGCTGCGCGACAACGGTTTCGCCTCGGTGCGCCCGGACGGTCAGCGGCGGCTGTACGCGGTGGACGGTCGCGCATTGCGCGACGTCGACGAATGGCTCGACGGGTTTCGCCGGTTCTGGACGCCGCATCTCGACGCGCTGGCCACCGAGATCGCACGCGGAAAACGGCAACGACGAAGGGGCGCACCATGATCGAGATCGATGTCGACCATCAGATCAAGGCGGTGCAGCGCAACCTCGGCGCACGCGCGATCGAGGCAGGGGAGGCGCATGTCGTCACCGTCAGTCAGTCCTACGGCACCGACCAGGCCGACCTGTGGGACGCGGTCACCAACATCGAGCGCATTCCGCGGTGGTTCCTGCCGATCTCCGGCGATCTGTCGGTCGGTGGCTCCTACCAGTTGGAAGGCCAGGCGGGCGGCACCGTCCAGACGTGCGATCCGCCGAAGAACTTCACGGCCACCTGGGAGTTCGGCGGCAAGGTCAGCTGGATCGACGTCACCGTCGCCAGCGACGGACCCGATCGCGCGCGACTGATTCTCGAGCACATCATGCCGGTGGTCGACGACGAGATCTGGCGCCAGTTCGGACCCGGCGCCGTGGGAATGGGCTGGGATTCGATGCTGCTCGGGTTGGCCCTGCACCTGGCCACCGGGGAGGCCATCGACCCGTCGTTCGGGCAGCAGTGGACGGGCACCGACGACGGCCGTCGCTTCCTGGCGCTGTCCGGTGAGCAGTGGTACGCCGCAGGCGTCGCCTTCGGAGTGGATCCCGAGGCGGCGCGCGGGATGGCCGACCGCTGCCTGGCGGCATACCTGGGTGAGGAACAAAACTAGAACACGTTCTAGCCAGGGCCGCGGCTCAGCGATATTCTCAAGGCGATGCCTGACCAGACACCTGTCCAGATTGCGTGGGTCACGCGTGACCTCGATGCCACCGAAAAGACGCTGACCACGCTGTTGGGCGCCAAGAAGTGGATCCGCATGCCCGGCGTGCACTTCGCTCCCGACACCTGCACCTATCGTGGCCGGCCCGCCGACTTCGTCGCCGACATCTCGTTGTCCTATGCCGGCGAGACCCAGCTCGAGCTCATCGCGCCGGTGTCAGGGGACAGCATTTACACCGAGTTCCTGGACGGCGCGGGACCAGGACTCCATCACGTCTGCGTCGAGACCGACGACATGGAGCAGGCGCTGGTGCAACGCGGCGCCGACGTGGTGCAGCGTGGTGTGATGCCGGGCGGCATGGAGTTCGCGTACGTGTCGGCCACCGACGCCGGCGTGCCCTACATCGAGATCGCGTATGTTCCGCCCGAGATCCGGGCGTTCTTCGACTACATCAAGCGGGAGCAACAGTGAGTACGCAAGTGCCGGAAACCGTCAACGCCGCCGACGTGACGTCGTGGTCCGACGAGGTAGACGTGCTGGTGATCGGCTTCGGCATCGCGGGCGGCTGCGCGGCGGTCAGCGCCGCGGCCGCGGGTGCACGAGTGCTGGTGCTTGAGAAGGCTGCCGCCGCGGGCGGCACCAGCGCGATGGCGGGCGGCCACTTCTACCTGGGCGGCGGGACCGCCGTGCAGGAGGCGACCGGACATCCCGACACCGCCGAGGAGATGTACCAGTACCTCGTCGCGGTGTCACGCGAGCCCGAGCACGACAAGATCCGCGCCTACTGTGACGGCAGCGTCGAACACTTCAACTGGTTGGAGGACTTGGGCTTTCAATTCGAGCGCAGCTTCTATCCTGGCAAGATCGTCGTCCCGCCTGGCACAGAGGGCCTGTCGTACACCGGCAACGAGAAGGTGTATCCGTTCATCGAGAAGGCCAAGCCCGCGCCGCGCGGCCACTCTGTCCCCGTGCCCGGCGAGCTGGGCGGTGCCGCAATGGTCATCGATCTGCTCGTCAAGCGCGCCGACGAGCTCGGCGTCGAGATCCGTTATGAGACAGGGGCAACCAGCCTGGTCGTCGACGGCGGTTCGGTGGTCGGGGTCGGCTGGAGGCACTTCACGGAGACGGGCGCCATCAAGGCCAAGGCGGTCGTCATCGCCGCGGGCGGTTTCGCGATGAACCCCGAGATGGTCGCCGAGCACACTCCCGCGCTCGGCATGAAGCGCAAGACCAAGCACCACGGAGAGGTCGAGCCCTACATCCTCGGCAACCCGAACGACGACGGGCTCGGCATCCGGCTCGGCGTATCGGCGGGCGGGGTGGCCAAGAACCTTGACCAGATGTTCATCACCGCGGCCGCGTATCCACCCGAGATCCTGCTGACGGGGATCGTCGTCAACAACCAGGGTCAGCGCTTCGTCGCCGAGGACTCCTATCACTCACGCACGTCGGCGTTCGTGTTGGAGCAGCCCGATCAGGTCGCCTATCTCATCGTCGACGAGGCGCACACGGAAATGCCTGCGATGCCGTTGATCCGGTTCATCGACGGCTGGGAGACCGTCGAGGAGATGGAGAAAGCGCTCGGAATACCCGAGGGCAATCTGGTGGCCACGCTGCGCGAGTACAACGAGAATGCGGCGCGCGGCGAGGACCCCGACTTCCACAAGCAGCCGGATTACCTTGCGGCCCAAGACAGTGGACCGTGGGCCGCGTTCGACCTGTCCTTGGGTCGGGCCATGTACTCCGGCTTCACCATGGGCGGACTGGCCGTCTCCCTCGACGGGGAAGTGCTGCACGACGACGGTTCGCCGATTCCCGGGCTGTACGCCGTCGGGGCGTGCGCGTCCAACATCGCCCAGGACGGCAAGGGCTATTCCAGCGGAACGCAATTGGGCGAAGGCTCGTTCTTCGGCCGTCGCGCCGGTACCCACGCCGCCGGGAGCTAGACCGCTTCGAGGCGCCACTGGCCGCCACCGAGCAGCGCAAGGCGCCGGTCGTGGTGCTGTTCAACCGTGGTCCGGTGACTCACGCTGACCACGATGCACTCCGGCAGCGCCGTTCGCAGCGCCCGGTAGAGCGCGAACTCCTGACCCTCGTCCAACGCCGAGGTCGACTCGTCGAGGAACACCACCTTGGGTTTGGCCAGCAGCACCCTGGCGAACGCGATGCGCTGCTGTTCGCCGGGGGAGAGCACCTTGGCCCAGTCGTCGACCTCATCCAGGCGGACCGCGAGATGACCGAGCGCCACGGTGTCAAGCGCGGATTGGATTGCCGCGTCATCGTATTCGCCGGCGCCTGCCGGATACGAGATCACCGAACGCAGATCGCCGAGCGGCATATAGGGCAGCTGCGACAGGAACATGGTGCCGTCGGCCGGACTGCGCACCGTGCCCGAGGTGAACGGCCACAGCTGCGCGAGGCTGCGCAACAACGTGGTCTTGCCGCAGCCGGATCCGCCCGTGATCACCAGCGACTCACCCGAGTCCAGCCGAACGTCGAGCGGGTCGACCAGCCGCGTCCCGTCCGGTGCGCGGACCTCGACGTCGTCGAGCTCGAGCGAACCGTCGCCGCTGGGCAGTGCCGTCAAAGTCGGTAGCTCCCTTGCCTGTTCGTTGGCGGTCGCCAAACCGTCGAGGCGCAGGATCGCTGCCCGGTAGTTGGCGAACGAGTCGTAGACGGCGCGGAAGAACGCCAGCGAGTCGTGCACCGACCGGAACGCACTCGACGACTGGGTGACATCGCCGAGTTGGATCTCGCCTGCGAACAACCGCGGAGCCTGCACGACGATCGGCAGCGGAGTGACGATCTGGTTCATCGACCGATTCCAGCCAAGGAATACCAGCGTTCGACGGACGAACGCGCGATAGTTGGCGATGACAGCCGAGAACCTCGTCAACAGCTGCCCCCGTTCGGCGCCTTCGCCGCGGTACAGACCGATGGCCTCGGCGGCGTCGCGCAGTCGTACCAGGGCATAGCGGAACGCGGCATTGGTCAGCTCGTTGCGGAAGGACAGCCGAATCAGGGGGCGGCCGAGCCAGAATGCGACGACCGTCGTGAAGAACACGTACACCAGCGCCATCCAGAACAGCGCCTTCGGCACCGTGACACCGAAGACCGTCAGTGGACCGGCGAGCCCCCACAGGATCGGGGTGAATGAGACCACGTTGACGATGGCGAAGACCGTGCCGAACAGCAGCGTCTGCGACGTTCCGACGCTCGGGGTGTTCGTGCCCTCGCCGGTGCCGGTGGTGAAGGTGTCGATGTCCTGCTGGATGCGCTGGTCGGGGTTGTCGATCGGGCTATCGACAAACCGGCCGCGGTAATAAGCATCTCCGTCGAGCCAGTCGCGGGTGAGCCGGTGCGTCAGCCACACGCGCCAGCGGATGATGAACCGCTGCATCAGATACACGTCGATCAGGTTGCGGACTATGTCGGTGACGGCCAGGCCGACGTAGAGCACCATCGCCGCCCAAAACCCTTTGATGGCAATGTCTTTCGCTGATCCCTCGCCGTCGAACGCGGCCTGCAGAGCCGAGAATTGGTCGTTGGACTGATAACTGAACAGCACGCCGAGGCGGACGTCGATCATCACCGATGCCAGCAGCACGCCGAGATACAGCCACACCCGGACGCTTTCGCCGCCAGTGAAGTAGTGGCCGGTGATCCGCCAGAACTGGCGCCCCCACGTGGTGAACCGGGCGAGCAGGGCCAGCACCGCTACGGTGCACACCGCCGCAATCGCCCAGGCCTTCGCGACCCACAACAGGGACGTGACCAGCTCGTCGCCCCAATTCAGGGACGGCGTGAACGTATCCATGCCGGGAAGTTACCCGGCATGGGTTACCCGGCATGGCGTTAAACGGGGACGGGCTCGTCACCCCCGACCCGGCCGAGGCGCCATTCGCCGTCGCCGAGCAGTTCGAGTTCATGAGTGTGATGCTGTCCGACGGTGGAGCGGTGGCTGACGCTGACAAGAATCGTTTCCGGCAGCTCCGAGCGCACCAGCTGATAGCAGGTGAACTCGAGGCCCTCGTCCAACGCCGAAGTGGCTTCGTCGAGGAAGACGGCCTTCGGCCTGGTCAACAGGACGCGGGCGAACGCGATGCGCTGCTGCTCACCGGGCGAGAGCACCTTCGCCCAGTCCAGCACCTCATCGAGCCGGTTCACCAGATGCGGCAGCGCGACCTTCTGCAGGGTGTGTTGCAGCGTTCGATCGTCGATTTCGCCCTCTTCGTTCGGATAGCTCACCACGGCGCGCAGATTGCCAAGTGGCACATACGGCAGCTGCGAAAGAAACATCGTCTCGTTGGGTCCGCACGGTCGGGTCAGCGTGCCCGAGCAGAACGGCCACAACTCCGCCAGGCTGCGCAGCAGGGTGGTCTTCCCGCTGCCGGACGGCCCCGTGATCATCAGGGTGTCACCGATTTCCAGGCGC
>DATJIX010000054.1:0-14170 GCA_035492865.1 Mycobacterium sp.
CGGCCGAAGTCTTTTCTTCAGGTGAGCAGCCGCCGCTGTTCGAACGCGAGGAGGATCTCGCCGCGCTCGACGCTGCGCTGGCCGACGCGGTCGCGGGTACAGGCGGCGTCCTGCTGATCGAAGGCCCGGCAGGCATCGGGAAGACCGCGCTGCTGGAGGCCCTGCGCAGGCGCGCCGAAGCGGGCGAGATGACGGTGCTGACCTCGCGCGGCGGAGAACTGGAGCGCGGCTTCGGCTTCGGGATCGTCCGGCAGTTGCTCGAAGCCGCGCTGATCGGCGCCGACGGCGCGGAACGCGACCGCTTGTTGGCGGGTGCGGCGCGACTGGCCGAACCGGTGTTCACCGACGTCGCTGCGGCAGAGGAGACCGGCGACGTCGCGTTCGCAACCCTGCACGGGCTGTACTGGCTGGTGGTCAATCTCGCCGAGCGCGCGCCACTGCTGCTCGCGATCGACGACGCTCAGTGGGCCGACGAACCGTCATTGCGGTTCCTGCTCCATCTCGCCCACCGGCTGGCCGGGCTGCCCGTCGTGGTCGCGATGACCGTGCGAACGGACCCCGATCGGCACCGCCACGATCTGGCGTCGCTGATGCTGGAGGCCCGCCCGCCGGTGCTGCGACCGCGGCCGCTCGGACCCTCCGCGGTCGCGCGCCTGGTTCGCGACGGTCTTGGCGACGACGCCAGCGACGAGTTGTGCCTTGCGTGCGCCGACGCGACTGGCGGCAACCCGTTCCTGCTGTCCGAACTGCTGGGTGAGTTCCGCCGAGATGCCCGCCCCGCCAATGCGATTGACCCGCAAGCCGTCGACCGGTTGGCACCGGAACGCATCGCCGCCGCCGTGCTGCTTCGCGTCAGCCGACTCGACCCGCAGGCGCCTGCGCTGACGCGGGCAGTCGCGGTGTTGGGCGAGCAGGCCCGGCTGACGATGTGCGCGGAGCTAGCCGGGGTGGATGTCCGGAAGGCCGGCTCGCTGGCGGCCGCCCTCGTCGACCTGGCGGTCCTCGCCGGTGGAGAGCCGCTGCGTTTTGTCCACCCGATCGTGCGAACGGCGATCTACAACGATCTGTCCGCGACGGAGCGGGCCGATCTGCACACGCGCGCGGCCAAGCTGCTTGCCGATCAGCGCGCCGATCCCGGTGCGATCGCGGTCCATCTGGTCGCGACCCCGCCCAGCGGCGACCGCAATGTCGTCGCCATGTTGCGGGAGGCGGCGCGCTCAGCGCTCGCAGGCGGTGCGCCCGACACCGCGGCGGCGCAGTTGCGGCGGGCGCTCGATGAACCGCCGGACCCGCACGATCGACCGTCGGTCCTGTTCGAACTCGGCAACGCCGAACACGAGCTGGGGGACTTGGCCGCGCCGGCTCATCTGCGGGAAGCGGGTGAGACCGCGACAGATCCGCTCGTCCGCGCCCGCGCAATGATCGCGTTGGCCTGGACGACGCATCCAAACCCGCCGAAGCAACGCGAGCAGCTCCCGCTCTACGAGTGGGCCGCCGAAGAGGTGCGCCCGCACGATCGTGAGCTCGCGCTACAGCTCGATGCGGCGCGGTTGGGCGCATTGATGCTCAACCCGGACCTGCCTGCCAAGCTCGAAGAGGAAGCGAACCGAGTCGCCGACCTACCGGCACTCACCGCGGCCGAGTGTCTGCTGCGCTCGTTCGTGGCGCGCAGGGCACTTGAAGGCGGCCCGGTCGCGATCGCAGGTGATCTGGCCGAACAGGCGGCGGCACATCCGGCGTTGGTCAGCCAGGGCGGCCACCCCTTGTGGCGCACGAACGTGACGATCTGCCTGATCGAGGCCGAGCGCTACGAGGTGGCCGAGCACATTCTGTCCCGCGCCGCGCGGCACGCCGAGCGCAACGGTTCGCTGCAGTGGTTCTCCCGGGCGCTGTGGCTGCGCGGTCTGACGCGCGGGCGACGCGGGGATTTGCGCGGCGCCGAGGCCGATGCCCGCGCAGCCGTCGACATCCTCGGCACCAAGGACTACACCAAGACGCCGGGTCTGGGCGTGGTGATCGAATCGATGGCCGAACAGGGTCGGGTGGCCGAAGCCGAAGCGCTGCTGGCCGAGTTCGGCATGGACGGCGAGCTGGTGTCCAACCTGTTTTCGGTGCTGCCACTGCTCACCCGCGGCAGACTGCGTGCCGCCGGCGGCGACGACGTTCGGGCGCGCACCGATCTCGAGGAAGCGTTGCGATGGATGCAATTGAGCCGCGGGTTGTGGCCGTGGACGACGGACGCCTGCGTGGCGCTCGTTCCCGTGTTGCGCAATCTCGGCGACGATGACGCCGCCCGCGCCGCCGCCGACCAGGCGATGCGGGCGGCGACCGTCGCACAGTCCCGGCGCAGGCTGGGCGGCGCGATGCGGATCGCCGGCCTGCTCGAAGGCGGTGAGCGCGGGCTGGACCTGCTTCGTCAGGCGGCAGACACCTTGGCCGATTCGCCCGCCCTGCTGTGGCGCGCGCAAGCCCTCGTCGACCTGGGTGCCGCGCTGCGTCGCGACGGGCAGGCCGTGTCGGCGAGGCCGGTGCTGCGGGACGGGATGGAGCTTGCACATCGCTGCGGCGCGACACCGCTGGCCGACCGGGCCGAGGAAGAGCTGCGTTCCGCGGGCGGGCGTCCTCGCCGCCGTGCGGGGGTGGGCGCCGACGCATTGACCGCCAGTGAGCGGCGGGTCGCTGAACTGGCCGCGGTCGGAGCCAGCAACAAGGAGATCGCCCAATCGCTGTTCGTCACGCTGCGAACGGTCGAGATGCACCTGTCCAACGCCTACAGCAAGCTCGAAATCCGATCCCGCCATGAGCTGGCGGCGGCGCTTGCGTCTTAGGTGCGTGGGAAAAGACTTCGGTCAATGCTTCGGGTCCATACGGTAGTCAGCAAAAGGACCCCCGACCAGACTAAATGGCGTGGTGGAGCATGGGGGCTGGCCGCTGATCGGCCGGGCAGAAGAACTGGACATGGTCGCGACGGCGCTTGCGAAGTCCAGCGTCTCAGCGGGCGTGGTGATGTTCGGCAATATGGGCGTCGGCAAGAGCAGATTCGCGCAGGAGGCCGCCGCTCGGTGCGCCGACGCGGTTGTGCACTCTGCAGCGGGATCGTCCGCGGCAAGGGGTATTCCGCTTGGCGCGTTCGTCAACTGGCTGCCTGCAGACGTCTTCGAGCCGGTGCAAGCGGCGAACAGGGTGGTCAGCGAGCTTGTCGACGGGCTGGGAGGACGGCCGTGCGTCGTTGTGGTCGACGACGCGCATCTGCTCGACGACATGTCGGCGTTCATATTGCAGCAACTCGTGGATCGACGATTGGCGCGCCTGGTGCTGACGGTCTGCACGGGGGCGACCGTTCCCGCCGCCGTGTCGGCGTTGTGGCGCGACAGGCCGGTGCAACGCCTCGACCTACAGCCGCTGGGCCATGCCGATTGCGCGACGTTGTTGGAGTCGGTCCTCAACGGATCGGTGGATCCTGTCACCGAGCGCAGGCTGTGGACGCTGACACGCGGCAACGTGAACTTCCTGCGGCGCATCATCGAACAGGAAATCAGCGCGGGTCGTTTTCGTCGCGGCGACGAGATGTGGACGTGGCTGCCGGGCGCTGTGATCCCGTCATCGGTATGCGAGCTGATCGAGCATCAGATGGGTGATCTGACCGACGCGGTCGCCGACACGGTGGACCTGCTGTCGGTCGCGGAGCCGTTGACGTTGCGGATGCTTGCGGACATCGTCGGACGCGATCCGGTGGAGCAGGCAGAGACACGCGGCCTTGTCATCGTCGACGGCGGCGACGAACCCGTTGTGCGACTTGCACATCCGCTGTACGGCGAGGTTCGTCGGTCCAGGGCCGGCCACATCCGGATGCGGCGGCTGCGGGGGACCGTCGCGTCGCGCCTCGAACCGGACGGCGACGCCAGGCACATCCTGCGCCGCGGCGCCCTGCAACTCGAGTCCGACATCGCAGCGACGACCGAGGACATGTTGCGGGCCGGTGAGGCCGCACTCTGGACCGGCGATCCGGAACTGGCCGGTCGGTTCGCGCACGTCGCCGGGGCCGCGGGCGGTGGCTGGCGCGCATCGCTGGCGCTCGCCGAGGCGCAGACCACGGCGGGTGAATTGGCTGCGGCGGAAACGATTCTGGTGGCCGGCGATCCGCCGCGTGATGCCCGTCAGCACATCGCGCTCGGCCTCGCGAGGAATTTCTACCTGCAGGGGCGAGCCGAAGACGCGCGTGCGGTCCTGCTGCAGGCGATGCCGGGTACGAGCAACGGGGCATTCGCGGCGATGCACGCATTCCTCGATGCGGCGGCGGGCGACTTCGACACGGCGACAACCGCTGCCGACGCCGCGCTGCGGTGCGCAGGCACGGACGATTTCTCCGCGATGCTTGCCGCGATCGTGAAGACGATCGCGTTCGGGGAACTCGGTCGCGCCGACGACCTGACGTCGATCGCCGAGTCCGGCCGCAGCCTTGGCGCGGTGTCACCGGCCACCGGGTTACTGCGGTTCGCGCTTGCCGAGGCGCACAGCGGGGCGCTCCAGCTGCTGGGATTGCCGGGCTCGGCGGAACCGGTCGACAGCATCGGCGACGACGACCAACCGCCAGACGTGTATCGCTGGGTCTCGATGATGAGCGGCTCACTGAATCTGGGTCGCGGCCGCGTCGATCTCGCCGTGCGACAGCTGCGAGACGCGTTGTCGGCGCATCGCCCTGCGTTCCTTGGTGGTTGGCTCTGCCGCTACTACGTCGATCTGGCGATCGCATTGGCGATGCGTGGGGAGGCCGACGCCGCGGCGCAGAGTCTTCGTAGCTTGGCAACGCTTCGCCGGCCTGCGACGGCATGGCTCGAACCTATGGAAATGCTTGCCACAGCCTGGATTTCGGCCGCCGTCGGCGCGGTTACGCGCGCCATCGCGGAGGCTCGCAGCGCAGCGGTGACCGCGGCCCTGCGCGGGCAGCCTGCACGCGAGGTGCTGTGCCTGCAGACCGCGGTGAGATTCGGAGACACGACCGCCGTCACGCGGCTCGGTGAGCTGGTTCGGGTGGTCGGCGGCGACCGCGTGCAGGTGGTCGCCCAGCATGCGGCGGCGCTTTCGGCAGGCGACGGCGACGCGCTGATGGCGGCCTCGGACCGATACGAGGAAATCGGCGATCTGCTTGCCGCCGTCGACACGGCCGCGCAGGCATCTGTCGCCCTCCGGCATGCGGGCCGACGAGGATCTGCGCTGGTGGCGGCCAATCGGGCGCGCGAACTGGTAGTTCGGTGCGGCGACATCCAGACGCCCGCGCTGAGCGGCGCTGCTGCGCCTGCCGTGTTCACGGGACGAATGCGCGAGGTGGTCATGCTGGCAGGCAACGGGCTGAGCAACCGGGAGATCGCCGAACGGCTACAACTGTCTGTGCGCACCGTGGAAGGACACATGTATCGGGCGGCCGGGCGGGTCGGTGCTCGCGACCGCAATGAATTGGCGCAAGCGATCGGCCAGGCGCTGGCAACGCCGGCCTAGTCGCCGCACCTGTCGAGTGGTCGTGAGCAGGTGGACGAGAAAATCGAGTACGGCGCTACTCACCTCGTCTCAGGGTGCGGCGTGCACTCTGATGAGGTGGCCGATGAACTCAGTTCGCATGAGAGCGCACTTCGCAAGCTTCCGCTGCCGTACTCGCTCGCCCTGCGGTTGCGCGACGCCGGCGTCGCGCCCGAAGTGGTCAGCGAATACGTCGGTGTCGACGAGGCCGCGCTCGAGGGCGTCTACCGCATCGCCGAGGCCAAGCTGAGCGCCGCGGAGAACCAGAACTGTTGTCGTCAGTAGTCCGGCAGGTCGATCGCGTCGGCGGTGGTGAACCACTTCTTCTCGGCTACAGAGCGGAACGGCCAGCGCTGCATCCACTTCATCACCTGCGCGGTGACGGCGATGTCGGTCGCCGACTTCGGCAGATAGCCGTCGATGCCGTTGGGCAGGTCCTGGCATCGGTCGATGTACGGCCGCATCACGGCCTCGTATTTGCGCAGCGCGGCCTGGATGTGTTGATCGTCAAGGGAACCCGCGGGTCCGAGTTCGCCTGCCAATACATACGCGCCGACGAGTGCGAGGCTGGTTCCCATGCCGCTCAGCGGTGACGCGCAATAGCCCGCATCGCCGGCGAGCGTGACCCGGCCCTGCGAGATCGTCGGCATATGCACCTGGGTGAACGCGTCGAAGTAGAAGTCGTCGGCTGTCTGCGCCGCCGACAGCAGCGCGTCGCACTGCCAGCCGGCACCCGCGAAATGCGTTGCCAGCAAGGCGCGTTGCGCGTCGGCGTCGCGCCGGTCATAGGTGACGGGTTCGGAGCGAAAAGCCAGCCCCGCCTTGCACAGTGCCGGATCATGTGACGGCCGCATCGATGCGTTGAGCCCCGGCGCCTGGTACATCAGATACCACCCGTCGAGGGTGACGGTGTCGGGGGCGGTGAACCACGCGTTGTATCCGCCGAGCGGCTTGACGAACTGCTCCTCGGGGCCGAACACCAAGCGCCGCACCGCGGAATGGGGTCCATCGCAACCGACAACCAGATCAGCGGACAGCGTGGTGCCGTCGCTGAGCGTCGCCTGGACCGCGTCCGCGCTCTGGCTCAGTTCCTCAATGCGGGTGTTGAAGCGGTATTCGGTGTGATCCTTGGTGGCTTGATACAGCACATCGACGAGGTCACCGCGCAGGATTTCGAGCTTGGACACCAGGCCGTTGCCGTTGAACGCGGTGACCGGCATCTCCGCGCGCCGACTGCCATCGGCCTTGATCCACGCGACACCGCGCTGGTCGAGGGAATGCTGCCGCATCTGGTCGATGAGTCCCATCCGGGTGACGACATCGCCGCCTGCGCCGCGCAAATCGACGGTCTGTCCGCCTGGACGGATACCGTCGGCGATCTCCACGATCGTCACCCGGTATCCATTCTTAGTCAGCCAGAAGGCCAATGCGGGCCCGGCGATTCCGGCTCCGCTGATCAGAATGGACGACATCTAGATTTCGAGGGCTTGATACGTACGGCGCACGAATTTCGGCTGTGTCGATTGAAGTTTCACAAACGCCGTGTTGCCCGCCACCGCGGCCGCCGCGTCGGCGCCGAAATTCGGCAGGTTCTGGATCAGATAGATCAGAATCAGGTCCTGGCTCGGATCCGCCTGCCACCACGTGCCGTACGCGCCGGGCCAGCTGAACGTGCCAAGGCCACCGGGTCCGAAGAGTTGACGGGACCGCGCCGGGTCCGTCACCACCGACAGGTTCAAGCCGAAACCGCGGCCGATCCAGAACGGCATGGCGAGAAAAGGATGCTGCTTCTGCTCCTCGGTCAGCCTGTCGGTGCGCATCAACCGCACCGACGCTTCGGACAGCACCCTTACCCCGTCGACTTCACCACCGGCCAAGAGCATTTGGATGAACTTCAGATAGTCGTCGGCGGTGGAGAACAGGTTCGCGCCGCCCATGCAGAAGGGCGGCGGCGAGATCGGCGGCGGTCCCATCGCGTCATGGCTCAGCGTGTCGTCGTCCTCGAGCTTGTACATGGTGGCGACCCGACCGCGGTTGCGGGCTGCCACAAAGAATCCGGTGTCGACCATGTTCAGCGGACCAAGCACGCGCTCCGTGAGCACGTCCTGCAGGGACTTGCCTTCGATGCGCTCCAGCAGAATGCCCAACACATCGGTGGCGTTGCTGTAGGTCATCAGGTCGCCGGGTTGATGCTGAAGCGGCAACGCCGCGAGCTCGGCCAGCCACCGGTCCGGTCCCTGTCGCGGCGAGATGCGCGAATAGGCCTTCGCCAACGGGCCCGCTACGGAGAAGAAGTAGGCAAGCCCGCTGCGGTGGGTCATCAGGTCGTCGACGGTGATCGGTCTGCGAGCCGGGTGAGTCTTCTCGAGCGGACCGCCAGGCGCGTTGAGCACCCGCATGTCCGACAGCTCGGGCAACCACTTCGTCACGGGATCGGAAAGGGCGAGCTTTCCCTCGTCGACCAAGGTCATTGCCGCGGCGACGGTCACGGGTTTGGTCATCGACGCGATACGGAAGATCGTGTCCCGCTGCATGGGGAGGTTGGCGTGGACATCGCGGTGTCCCAGCTCGCTGACCTGCAGGACCTCGCCGGAGCGCCAGACAAGGGTGACGGCACCCGCCAACAGGCCGGCATCGATCGCCTCCTGGACGGACGCCTGGTTCGAGTCGAGCTTCATCGGCGCCAGCGTACCCATGGGCGAAATCGAGTATGCGACTACCTAATCCCGCCGCGTCTCGGTGATTGACGATGGTTTTGCGGCTTCTAGCTGCTGTTTCGCGTCCAGACTGGGAGGTGGTCGTGATGGGTTACTCCAGGTACATCGGTCGAGTTGGTGGCTTGGCAGTGGCTTTGGGGGTCGGGGTTGCGGTGGCGACCACGCCGGGAGTGGCATGGGCCGGGCCGTCGGACACCGGGTCGACGGGCTCGTCCTCGTCTGATTCTGCGTCTTCTGACTCCTCGTCGTCTCCGAAGGATTCGCCGAAGGACTCGACCCCTTCGGGCGCGGAGTCGTCCTCGCCGCCCGCCTCATCCGAGCCATCCCAGTCCTCGGAGCCAGGCGACGACAGCACCGCGGGTAGCGACGAACCAAAGGCCACCGACAGCGGGGGTGAGGGTAAGAAGTCCACCACGGCGGCGGCAGTCGAGCACAAGAAGTCGGGGGCGGATACCTCGACTGCCGCCGCTCCGCCGAAGAAGCCGAAGCGGCCGGTGGTGACCACGCAGTCGGGCGGCGACACGAGTGACGGTCAGTCGGCCACGGCTCCGGCCACGCCGGCGCAGCCGACATCCCAGCCGACGCCGCCGCCCGCGCCGCCCCCGGCCGCGTCGGTGGTCGATGTCGCGCCTGCGCCGATCAATGTCGCACCGGTGCCCCAGGTGGAGTCAGCGCCTGAGTCCGACGTGACGCCGTTGACGGCGAACCTGTTGTCGGCCGTGGGGCTGGCGCCATCCGCAGACGGTGACACGCCAGAGGTGCCAGGGGAGTCGCCGCTGCTGCTGGCCGGACTGGCTGCATTCCGGCGGCAGACACAGCAGGGCTCGGTCGAGGACGCGGCATTTGCGAAGACCGCGGCCGATCCGTCGCAGTCGAGTCTGATGATGGCCGCCGCGGCCAATTCTGCACCGACCGTGGATCCGTTGGTGGGTTCGCCGGATCAGGCCACCGGTGCGGTGCAGGTGTCGCTGCACGCGTCGGATG
Organism: Mycobacterium sp.; assembly: GCA_035492865.1. GTDB lineage: Bacteria > Actinomycetota > Actinomycetes > Mycobacteriales > Mycobacteriaceae > Mycobacterium. The sequence continues at coordinate 9,216 of DATJIX010000054.1, forward strand.
CCGACGGCAATCCGTTGTCGTATGCGGTGACGGGAGCGCCCACGGGTGGGTCTGTGGAGGCGTTGGGCAACGGCGAGTTCCGTTACACACCAACGGTGGCATCGCGGTTGGCGGCGGCGACCACGTCGACGCCGGATTTCGATTCGTTCACCGTTTCGGTCTCCGACGGTCAGGGTGGGGTGACGCCGGTCAGCATCACTGTGCCGAAGTTGCCTGCGGTGTGGGCCAATCAGGTGTCGGCGTCGAACGTGACCGGTGCCAGCCCAGCTGGAGTGGCGATGGTGGGCGACCTGGCGTACGTCGCCAATCAGGGCACCAACACGGTGACGGTGGTCAACACCAAAACCGGTGCGGTGGTGGGCAATCCGATCGTCGTTGGCACCGCGCCGACCGGCGTTCTGGCCAATGCCAACGGGACTCGGGTCTACGTGACCAACCGCACCAGCGGGACCGTGTCGGTGATCAGAACGTCCGATAACACAGTGATCGGTTCGGTGAAGGTGGGGACGAGCCCCGAATCGATGGCGTTCAACAGTGCCGGAACTCGGTTATATGTCGCCAATTACGGTTCAAGCGATGTGTCGGTGGTCGACATCAGCGGGCCGTCGCCGACGCTGATCACCAATGTCGCGGTGGGCGCCTATCCGCGCGGCCTGGCGTTTGCGACGGTCAACGGACAGCAACGGGTGTACGTGACCAGGTACACCAGTTCGTCTGTCGCGGTGATCGATGCCACGACCAACAAGCAGATCGATGTCAATCCGGCAACCACGACGGTCGATTCGATCAAGGTCGGCGCGAATCCGCAGGCGATCACGGTCAGTGCGGATGGGACGCGGGCCTATGTGATCAACTACGGATCGAACAGCGTGTCGGTGATCAATACCGCAACCAATACCGTTGATGGAGCGGCAATTTCGGTCGGGACCAAGCCTGCCGGGGTGGCTCTCAGCGGTGATGGCTCGCTGCTGTACGTCGCCAATGGCAATGACACGGTTAGTGTGATCAACACCAAGACCCGCGCGCTCGTCGCCACGCTACAGATCGATTCCGCACCGGAAACCAACTACCACACGTTGGCGGTGCGCTCCGATGGCAGTCTTGTCGTCACCGACATGGCCGACAAGGCCGTTCGCGTGGTGGCGCTCAAGCGCGGCAACACGGCGCCGGTGGCGATCTCGGCGCCCGGCGTGGGCGACGCGAACCCGAACAATGGGGCGATCAGCGGTCCGGTCAACATCAAGGACTGGGACGGCGATGCACTGACCTACAGCGCGGTGGTGGCCCCGACGAAGGGCACGCTGACTTTCGACGCGACCGCAGGCACCTATACGTATATTCCGACCCAGGCTGCCCGCGACGCCGCGGCCCAAACGCCGGCGACGGATCGGTTCACGATTCGCGCCACCGACCCTTCGGGCGCCTACAAAGACACCGCTTCAGTCACCGTGCAGATCCTGCCGACACCGTCGTCGCCCTCGATTCCGGTCACGGTCACGCCGATCGCGGTCACGACGTCGCCCTCTGCGGTGGCCGTCAGCGGCAACGCCGCTTACGTGTACGGCGGCGACGTGATCTCGACGATCAACACGTCCACCAACACCGTCACCGACCAGACCGCGCTGTACAACGACCCGCCGGCGATCACGTCGGACGGCCGGATGTACGTGCCGAATCCGAATCTGTACTACCAGGGAAACGCTCCGTACGACTCGGTCGACGTGATCAACACTGCCACCGGTGCCGTCATCAAGAACATCCCGCTGCCGATCTGCAATGACTGCGCGTACGCCAACCCATCTGGTCCCCGCGATGTGGTGATCAGTCCCGACGGCCAGCGCGTGTACGTCAGCGAGGACTACTACCTGGAGACGGGTATCGCCACGACCGTCGTGCACATCATTGACACCAGAACAGACACCGTCACAGGCTATTACCCGACATCGCCCTTGAGCGACATGGAGATCGCCTCCGACGGCACCATCTACGCAGCCTCGGCCGAATACCCGTTCGTGAACGTGTACAACGCGAACATGAGCCAGACCGGCAGCTTCTCGCTCACCTCGCTCGGTTACTACTACTGGTCACCCACCACTGCGCTTGCGCTCAACGGCGACAAGACCCGCGGCTACGTCGTCGTGCAGGACTACGGGTACGGACAACACGTCGCGGTGATCGACACTGCTCCCGGCAGCGCCACGCGCAGCACCGAACTCGCGGTCATTACGGAACGCTCCTCTGCGCTCAGCCCGGACGGCAGCCGTCGATACGACGCGCGCTCGGACGGCAAGACGGTGGATGTCTATGACACCGGGAGCAATGCGCTGATCGGGTCGTTCGCCACCGATCAGAATGCGGGATCCGGTCCGCGATCCATCGCGGTCGCGAACAACGGCACCGTCTATGTCACGGATATGAGCGACAACAAGGTGTACGCCGTGACGGTAGGCGGCGGTACCCAATCGGTGCAGTCGTTCGCTGCGCCGCCGCAAGCCAAGATGATGCTGGCACCGATGGGGCCCACCGGTGGCGAGTCGATGCTGATGGCTGCCGCGGCGGCGAATTCAGCACCGACGGTGTCTCCTGCGGTGGGTCTGCCGGAAACTGTGAACGGTGTCGTCACGGGATCGTTGAATGCGGTTGATCCTGACGGTAATCCGCTGACGTACACGGTTCAGAGCCAGTCGGCCGGTGCCGCCGTAACAGTCAATGGGGCGGGCAATTTCACATATACGCCGTCGGTGAGCCAGCGCCTACAAGCGAGCTCGACGTCGGGGTTGGACACCGACACATTCACACTGCGGGTGTCTGATGGGCAGACGTTCACCGATGTGCCGGTCACGGTTGTGGTGCGCCCAGGGCAGTTCACCGGAAGTACTCCGGTCGATGTGGATCGCGATCCGTCCGGCGTTGCTTTCAGCGCAGACGGCTCGCGCGCGTATGTCACGAACAAGTACGACAAATCGGTTTCGGTCGTGAACACGAGCACCGGAACGGTGCTCGCCACGATCAAGGTGCCCTATGGCCCGAATGCGGTGGTAGTCAGCCCGGTGGCAGGGCAGAACCGTGCGTACGTGGCCATGACGACTGGTGTCGCGGTGATCGACACCGCGACCAACAAGCTGGTCGACGTCAATCCTGCGACCACGACAGTGGATTCGATCAAGGTAGGTGCGAGCCCGTCGGCGCTGGCAATCAACAGCACGGGCACACGACTGTATGTCAGCAACCTCGGCAGCACCACAGTGTCGGTGATCAATACCGCGACCAATACGGAGATCGCCAGGGTGACAGTGGGATCGCAGCCGTCAGGCCTGGTAGTCAGCCCCGATGACAGTCGGGTGTACGCACTGAGTCGTTACAGCGACAAGGTGACGGTCTTCAGTGCTGCGACCAATCAGGTGATCGGCAGTGCCGCAGTGGGAGATTCGCCGCGGGGGATCGTGCTCAGTCCCAATGGGCAGGTCGCGTATGTGACCAACTACAACTCCGGCACTGTCACGGTCCTGAATACCACTGCCAACACACCGGTATTCGTGAAGACGATCACCGTCGGGACGCAGCCCGAGGGCATTGCCATCAGCAAGGACGGCGCGCTGGTGTACGTCGCAAACGGCAAGGACACACTGTCGGTGATCGATACGCGCACCAACACCGTCGTCGGCTCTCCGGTTGCGATCGACTCGCCCGCGGAGAGCGGGGCTCACGCTATCGCGGTCAGCGGCAACCGGATCTACGTCACCGACTACGTCGATGACTATGTCCGGGTGCTCAACCTCTCTCGCACCCAGACGGCGCCGCAAGCGGACGGGTCACCGACGGTTTCCACGCCCGATGCGACCAATGGAACAGTCACAGGCGATCTGAAGGTGGTCGACACCGACGGGGATGCGTTGAGCTACAGCGTATTCGCCGCCCCAACCAAGGGTGCGTTGACGGTGAGCCCGAAGGGGATCTACACGTATACGCCGACAGCTGCGGCTCGCGCCGCGGCAACCCAGGGCTCGGCCGACACGTTCACTGTGCGTGTCAGCGACTCGCTCGGCGCTTACAAGGATGTCAGCGTGACCGTGCCGATTCTGTCTTCCACCAACCGCGCGCCGGTCGTCACCGGAACTCCGTTCTGGTCATCGCCGGATTGGACGACCGGCCAAGTCACCGGCGGAGCGACGTTCACGGACCCGGACGGGAACCCGCTGAGCTACACAGTCGTCAACGGCCCCACCAAGGGAACGATCACGCTCCGTCAGATAGGGACGATGACGGCCTTCACGTACACGCCGACACTGGCCGCCCGAAATACCGCCTATCAGACGCAGGGCGACGACACCGACAGCTTCACCATCGTCGCGAGCGACGGCCAGGCATCGGCCTCCGTACCGTTCACGGTGACGGTCGCGCCGTTGTCGCCGGTCAATCACGCGCCGGCGCTGCAGCAGGGCAGTCCACAGATGTCCGTCGATCTCTACTCCGGTCAGGTGTACGGCACGTTCACGGTGTCCGAGCCGGACGGTGACCAGGTCAGCTACAGCTACGGCAGCGGCCCGGACGGAGACGTTTCCCTCTACGGCTCTTCTGGACCCGCGACCACTTACACGTACACCTTCTACTACCGACCGACTGACGCTGCGCGCCAGCGCGCCGCGCAGACGCCTGGGGCCGACACCACCGGCTTCGACGTCACCGTCTCCGACGGCCGAGGGGGCGTGACGAGCTTCTCGATTCAGGTGCCTCTCGAGCCGCGACCGACCGACATGCCGGTCTGGCGAGGCCCGACCACGACAACGTACGACCCATACAGCGGCCGGACGACCGGAAACATGAACGTCGTCGACCCCGACAACGATCCACTTACCTACGGCACCACGTACGGGCCCTGGTACGGGACGTTGACGATCGACAACGCGACCGGCAACTACGTCTACGTCCCGTATCTGAACGCCGACCAGGGTGTG
>DATJIX010000055.1:0-14587 GCA_035492865.1 Mycobacterium sp.
ACACCCGCTTTGCTAGTCATCCAGCGTCTGGAGCAGGAACTCGTAGATCAGCGCGGCCCGAAACGCGGACTGGGCGTTGTCGGCGGCCCCGCCGTGGCCGCCTTCGATGTTCTCGTAGTACTGCACGGGTTGACCTGCCGCCTCGAGCGCCGCGGTCATCTTGCGGGCGTGCCCTGGATGCACCCTGTCGTCACGGGTGGACGTGGTGATCAACACCGGTGGGTAGCGGCGGTCCTCCGAAATATTCTGATACGGCGAATATTTGGAGATGAATTCCCAATCGTCGGGGTCATCGGGATCGCCGTATTCGGCCACCCACGACGCTCCGGCCAGCAGGAGATGGAACCGTCGCATGTCGAGCAGGGGCACACTGCAGACGAGCGCGCCGAAGAGCTCCGGGTATTTGGTCAGCATGATGCCCATCAGCAGTCCGCCATTGCTGCCACCCTGTGCGCCCAACTGCCCGACGGTGGTGATGCCGCGCCGCACCAGGTCCCGTGCCACGGCGGCGAAGTCCTCGTCGACCAGGTGCCTGCCCTCACGCATCGCCTGGGTATGCCATCGCGGGCCGTATTCGCCGCCGCCCCGGATATTGGCAAGCACGTATGTGCCGCCCCTGGACAGCCACAACCGGCCGAGCACACCGGCGTAGCCCGGCGTGCTGGAGCTCTCGAAGCCGCCGTACCCGTTCAACAGGGTCTTCGATGGGCCGCTCGAATTGCGGTGTCCCACCACGAAGTACGGGATCATCGTGCCGTCGGCGGACGCGACGAAGTTCTGCGTGACCTCGATGTCGGACGCGTCGAAGAACGCAGGCGCGGTCTTTATCTCCGTCACCTCACCGCCGGCGTGCCCCCACAGCAGTCGGGACGGTAGGTCAAAGCCGCTGGAGTCCAGGAACATCTCGTCGCCGTACTCGTCGACGTCGACCAGCACGGTGTGGGTGTTGGGCGGCACGCCGGGGATCGGTGCGGCCTGCCACGTGCCGGGGGAGACCACCTCGATCTTGCTGGCGACGTCGACCAGGCTGACCAGAATCAGGTGGTCGCGGGTCCACGCGTAGTTCTCCAGGCTGGAGTGCTCGTCGGGGTTGAATACCACAGTCAATTCCGCTGTGCCCGCGAGGAATTCGTCATAGCGCGCGGCCACCAGGGATCCCGCGGGGTAGATCGTCGTGCCCACCGCCCAGTCGGTGCGCGGCCGGATGAGCAACCATTCACGGTGCAATGACATATTGGCGTCGGTGGGCACGTCGATGCGGATCAACTCGTCGCCGCGCAGTTCGTAGCGCTCCCGGTTGAAGAAGTCGAGGGAGCGGGTGATCAGCAGCCGCTCGAAGCCGGGTGTCCGGTCGTACCCGCCGCCCACGCTGACATCCGAAGGGGCGCCCGAAAACAGCGTCTGCGCGTCCTCCAGCGGCTGCCCGCGCCGCCACCGCTTGACGATGCGCGGGTAGCCGGACTCGGTCAACGAGTCAGGCCCGAAGTCGGTGCCCACCAACACGGTGTCGGCGTCTTCCCACGACAGGCCCGATTTGGCCTCCGGCAACTGGAAGCCGTCGGCGACGAATTCGCGCTTCTCCATGTCGAACTCGCGCACCACGGTGGCGTCGGCGCCGCCACGGGACAGCTCGATCAGCGCGAGCGTGTAGTCGGGTTCGATGACTTCGGCGCCTGCCCATACCCAGTTCTCGTCGTCCGCCCTGGCAAGTTCGTCGACGTCGAGGATGACGTCCCAGTCCGGCTCGTCGGTGCGGTAGCTCTCCAGGGTGGTGCGCCGCCACAGCCCGCGCGGGTTCTCCGCGTCCCGCCAGAAGTTGTACAGGTACTCGCCGCGGCGCCGCACGTACGGGATGCGGGCGTCGGTGTCGAGGATCTCAAGCGCTTCGGCGCGCATCTGCTCGAAACGTTCGCCGCCCAGCGCGGCGAGTGTTGGCTCGTTGCGCCTGCGCACCCAGTCCAGCGCGTCGTCGCCGGTGATGTCCTCGAGCCACAGATACGGGTCGTCGTCCACGGATCCATTCTGGCTGGCCCGCCGATCAGCTCAGGTGGTGCACCTCCTGCAGCCCGTATACGGGCGTGGCCATGCCCTCGTAGCGGGCCTTGAGCTGCAACGCCAGATACAGCGAATAGTGCCGTGACTGATGCAGATTCCCGCCGTGAAACCACAGGTTGGGCTGCTGGGTCGGCTTCCACATGTTGCGCTGTTCGCCCTCCCATGGTCCGGGGTCCTTGGTGGTATCGCTGCCCAGCCCCCACACCTTGCCGACCTTGTCCGCGACGTCCTGCCCGATGAGGTCCGCCGCCCAGCCGTTCATCGAGCCGTATCCGGTTGCGTAGACCACCAGGTCGGCGGGCAGTTCGGTGCCGTCGGCCAGCACCACGGAGTCCTCCGTCAAGCGCTCGACCTGGCCGTGCGCGAGCTTGATTCGGCCGTCGGCGACCAGTTCGCAGGCCCCGACGTCGATGTAGTAGCCGGACCCGCGGCGCAGGTACTTCATGAACAGGCCGGAGTCGTCATCGCCCCAATCGAGGTCGAAACCGGCCGCCGTGAGCCTGGCGTAGAAGTCTTTGTCCCGCTCACGGATTGCGTCGTAGACCGGGATCTGGAACTCGTGCAGGATCCGGTACGGCAGCGACGCGAAGGTCAGGTCGGCTTTCTCGGTGGTCATGCCTGCCGCCACGGCACGCTCGGAGTAGAGGTCGCCGAGGCCGATCTCCATCAACGAATCGGACTTCACGATGTGCGTCGACGAGCGTTGCACCATCGTCACGTCGACACCGTTCTCGTACAACGCTTTACAGATGTCGTGGGCCGAGTTGTTGGATCCGACGACAACGGCCCTCTTACCCACGTAGCGGTCGGGGCCGGGATGCGCGCTCGAGTGGTGTTGGTCACCGCGGAACACGTCCTGGCCTGGCAACGTCGGCACGCTCGGCTTGCCGGACATGCCAGTCGCGAGGACAAGATGGCTGGGGTGCAACGTGATCCGCTCGCCGTCACGATCGACGTCGACCGTCCACGTCTGCGCCGAGTCGTCGAACGACGCCGACAGGCACGTGGTCTTCGACCAGTAGGGCACCTCCATCACCCGGGTGTAGAACTCGAGCCAGTCGCCGATCTTGTCCTTGGGCGAGAACACCGGCCAGTTCGCGGGAAACGGCAGATACGGCAGGTGGTCGTACCACACCGGGTCGTGCAGGCACAGCGACTTGTAGCGGTTGCGCCACTGGTCGCCTGGTCGCTCGTGCCGGTCGACGACGATTGCGGGCACGCCGAGTTGGCGCAGCCGCGCGCCGAGCGCGATGCCGCCCTGGCCGCCGCCGACCACCAGCGCGTAGGGCTGGACGGCGCGACCGAGCGCGTCGTTCTCCTCGGCGCGTTTCTCCGCCCAGGACCGCGGGTCGGGGTCGTCGCCATGCACGGCGCCGAGCACCCGCGTCGGCCCCTTGCGCTCCTCATGCCCCTTGAGTTCCTGCAGTGCGGTCAGCAGCGTCCAGGCCTGGTCGCCTTTGAGGCGCAGATGGCCCACGCCCCGTCCTACCGCGGTCTCGAACTCGATGAACGCCGACGTGACGTCGCCGTCTTCGGTCGGGGCCTCCCGTGTGCGGAAGCTGTGCGGGGCGGTGTCCGACAACCGAGCGGCGAGCATGTCAGCCACGCCGTCGCGACCCTCGACGGTCTTGATGTTCCAGGTGAAAGCGACAAGGTCACGCCAGAAGCTGTCGATGGCGAACTTCTGCGCCACCCGGTCGATCTCCCGAACCGCCATGGCGGCCTCGAAATCGGCGAGCCAGGCGTCAACCCGCTGCTGTGGCGACGTGGCGGCGGTGGGTTCCATAATCTGCGTCATGTGACCCAGGACACACCGAGTCGTCGGTGCAGCACAAGAGTTGCAGGGCGTTGCAGGTGCGCGACTCTTTGCAACCCGGTGCAACTCTTACGCGATGTGTCCGTGGTCACATACAACTGCAGCCATGAAAGCAGCCGTCTATTACGGACCGAACAAGGTCGAGGTCGCCGACGTGTCCGAACCGGACACGCGCCCGGGCACCGTGAAGCTGAAGGTCGGCTTCAATGGCATTTGCGGCACCGATCTGCACGAGTACTACGCGGGTCCTATCTTCATTCCCACCGAACCGCATCCGCTCACTGGCCGTGAGCTGCCGCTGACAATTGGGCATGAATTCTCCGGCGTCATCACCGACATCGGGGCCGGCGTCACGGATTGGGAAGTCGGCGACCGCGTCGCGGTGGAGCCGATCTACAAATGTGGCCATTGCGCCTCGTGCCGCGTCGGCAACTACAACATCTGCGCGACCATCGGCTTTCACGGGTTGATGTCGGACGGTGGCATGGCCGAATACACGGTCGTCCCAACGAACATGCTGCACAAGCTGCCGGACAATGTGTCGCTGCAACTCGGCGCGCTTGTCGAACCGATGTCGGTCGCATATCACGCCGCGAGTCTGGGTGAACCCGACGCCGGCGATACCGCCCTGGTGTTCGGTGCGGGACCAATCGGCATCGGCTTGTGGTTTGCGTTGCGGGGCAAAGGACTTGAGGACGTGTTCGTCGTTGAACCGTCGGCGACCCGTCGCGTGGCAATAGAGGCGCTCGGTGCGCGCACCCTGGACCCCACCGCAACGGACGTACCGGCGTTCATCGCCGACCACACTGGCGGGCGCGGTGCCGGCGCCGTGTTTGACGCCGCCGGAGTGGCTTCTGCGGTCGAGACCGCCCTCGCGTGCGTTGGGGCGCGGCGGCCCATGGTCAGCGTGGCGATCTACGAGAAGCCACTGACCACACCGCTGCTGAACCTGGTCATGAACGAATCACGGATCCAGGGTTCGCTGTGCTACACCGCCGCCGATTTCGAGGCGGTCATCGGGCTCATGGCGCAAGGCGCCTACGACGCCACTGGCTGGGTGACTGAGATCGCGATCGGCGACGTCGTCGACGAAGGTTTCGAAGCACTGCACGCAGGCAAGAAGATGAAGGTGCTCGTCGATCCCACCGTTGCGTGAGGTGCGCTGGTCCCGCCGTGTGATCGGGAGCACACTCTAGTGATGCCCCGGTCATCTGTCCCCGAGCCCGCGGTCGCGGTGGGTGAGGATCCACGTCGCTACGCCCGGCTGATGTCTGCGGTGTACGACGCCACGATGGCCGGTGGCCGTGCCCCCGCGCGTCCACGAAAGGTAATCGAGGACTCCTGGCATCGTTTGATGGCGCGAGGCATCGCCCCCGACGCGCTGCCCGCGCCGGAAGTGGAGGACAGCGCGCTCGACTTATTGCGGCAGTCCTCCGGCCTTGTCGCGGTGCTCAACGAGATCACTCGTGGCCTGGAATCGCTGGTCGCCGAAGGTGCCAACATTCTGGTCATCGCGGACGGGCAGGGACGGGTGCTGTGGCGGTCGGGGTCGCGTTCTGTTCTCGGCCAAGCCGACCGGCTGGGGTTCGTCGAAGGCGCGCACTGGGGTGAGCACGCCGTCGGGACGAATGCCATCGGCACCGCATTGATGTCCAACGCTGCCGTGCAGGTGTTCTCCGCCGAGCACTACGCGCGCAGCCACCACTCCTGGACCTGTGCGGGTGCGCCGATCAAAGACCCGAGGACCGGTCAGGTGATCGGCGTGGTGGATGTCTCGGGCCCGGCGCCGACGGTGCATCCCACGACCGTTGCATTGGTCGACGCGGTGGCTCGGCTCGCCGAAGCCCATCTGCGGGAGGAGCACGACCGCGTACTGAACAGGCTCCGGACGGTGGCGGCACCTATCCTGGCCAGGATCGCCAGCCCGGCCCTCGCCGTCGACCCGCAGGGCTGGGTGGCCGCAGTGGATTCGTTGCCGCCGCACAACCGGATCGCGATGCCGTGCGAAATCGCGCCTGGGCGACAGTGGTTCCCGACGCTGGGTGCGTGCTACGTCGAGCCGCTGCCCGGCGGGTGGTTGGTTCGGCTGAACCCCGGTGCCGCAGAGGCCCACGACCAGCTTGTGCGCGCAACTCTAGATTTGCGCGACCCGGACGCTCCTTCACTACAGATGGACGGCCAGTTCGGCTGCTGGCGACGCGAATTGTCGCTGCGGCACGCCGAAATTCTGCTCGCGCTCGCGCTGTTCCCGGAAGGTAGATCCGCGCCCGAGCTGGCTGGCGACCTGTACGGCGACTCGTCGCGCGTTGTGACTGTGCGCGCTGAATTGTCGCGTCTACGAAAGCAATACGCCAGTTTGCTCGCTGCCCAGCCCTACCGCATTGCAGCCTCGGTGAGCATTAGTGTCGAGTATCCGGACGATCGGGCAGCACTGCTGCCGTCCTCGACTGCTCCTTTTGTCTGTGCCGCCCGACTTCACCTAGGCGAGTAGCCCAATGACGGCGCGTCAGCCGCGCGACCGCAGGCGTCTCACCAGGGCGCCGATCAGCAGGATCGCCATCGCGACCGCGGCCAGTGGGCCGACCCGCTTCAGCACCGAGCGCTGCGCGTAGTGCACCAGGTTGAGCGGCTCGACCTCGGGTGGCTCTGAAGGCGGCTGCTGGGCCTGCGCGGGCTCGGAGGTCGTGACGGCGACAGCGAGTTTCTCCGAGAGGCAGGCCGAGAACTGCTCGATGATCTTCCCGCCGACGTCGGCGATCATGCCGCGACCGAACTGTGCGGGCTTGCCGGTGATGGACAGGTCCGTGACGACGGTGCCCGTGGTGTGGTCACCCTGATCGGTCAGCGTCAGGGCGACGGTGGCCTTGACGGTTCCGTTGCCGCGGGTGTCCTTTGCATCGGCGGTGAGCACGGCGCGCCTGGCCTGCTCGTCGGTCTCGGTGAAAGTACCGGTGCCCTTGTACAACAACGTGATCGGACCGACCTTGACCTTTACGGTGCCGGTGAACGACTCACCCTCGACGCTCGTGAGCGTCGCACCGGGCACACAGGGCGCCACCCGTTCGGGATCGAGCAGCGCAGGCCACACCACGTCGATGGGGGCCGGGACGGACAGTTGGTGTTCCAGTTGCATCGCTAGGCACCGATCGCCGTCGCCACGGCCCGCCGCGTCAGCACCTTGGCGAGGTGGCTGCGGTAGTCGGCGTCGGCGTTTCCGTCGGTGATGGGGCTGGTGCCTTCGGCGGCACGATCGGCCGCCGCCCTGATCGACTCCGGGCTCGCGGGCTGCCCGATCAGCGCCTCCTCGACCCCGCGGGCACGCACGGGCACTGACGCCATGTTGGTGAGCGCGACCCTGGCCTGCCGAATGATGCCGCCGTCGACATCGACGGTGGCGGCCACCGCCACAATCGACCAGGCCTGCGCTACCCGGTTGAACTTCTCGTAGTGCGCCGCCCAGTCGGTGTGCTTGGGAATCCTTATCTCGGTGAGGATTTCGTCGGGTTGCAGCGCGGTGGTGAAGTAGTCGACGAAGAAGTCCTGCGCCGCAATGGTGCGCCTGCCCGACGGACCTGCGGCCGTCATCGTGGCATCCATCGCCAGCACCGGCGCGCACAGGTCGCCCGCCGGATCCGCGTGCGCGATGCCACCTCCCAGCGTGCCGCGGTGCCGGATCTGCGGGTCGGCGACGGTGCGGGTGGCGTCGGCAAGCAGCAGGGCGTGCTTGCTGATCAGCGGATTGCCGAGCAGCCCGTAGTAGGTGGTCATCGCCCCGATCGTGAGGGCGTCGCCGTCATCGCGCACGCCACGCAGTTCGTCGATGCGGCCGAGGTCGACGAGCATGGTCGGGGCCGCGAGTCGCAGTCGCAGCACCGGCATCAGGCTCTGGCCGCCCGCGATCACCTTGGCGTCCTCACCGGCGCTCGCCAACGCGGCAACGGCCTCGTCGACGGTGGTCGGTGCGACATAGTCGAAGTCCGACGGAATCATCGGGCGCCTCCCTCGGCGGTTTGAATAGCCTGCCAGACCCGCATTGGGCTGCAAGGCATTTCGATGTCGCTGACCCCGAGATGGCGGACGGCATCGATGATGGCATTGACCACGGCAGGTGTCGACGCGATGGTGCCCGCCTCGCCGACGCCCTTGACGCCGAGCGGGTTCGTGGTGGCGGGCGTTTCGGTTCGCCCGGTGGTGAACATCGGCAGATCGACCGCCGACGGCAGCAGATATTCGGCGAACGAGCCGGACAGCAGGGTGCCGGACTCGTCGTGGACGGCCTCCTCGTAGAGCGCCTGCGCGATGCCCTGCGCGAGCCCGCCGTGCACCTGTCCGTCCACGATCAGCGGGTTGACCACATGCCCGATGTCGTCGACACAGACGTAGGAACGGATCCGCACTTCTCCGGTTTCGGTGTCGACGTCCGTCGCGCACAAATGGGTGCCGTGCGGAAACGAGAAGTTGTCCGGGTCGTACGTCGCCTCGGAATCCAGGTTCGGCTCGAGGCCGTCGGGCAGGTCGTGCGCGGCGAACACCGCGAGCGCAACCTCGGCCAGGGTGACCGCCTTCTCCGTGCCGGTCACGCGGAACCGTCCGTCGGTGAACTCGAGATCGTCCTCGGCGCACTCCATCATGTGGGCCGCGAACGGTTTGGCCTTTGCGATCACCTTCTCCGCCGCCTTGACCACTGCGACCGCGCCGACCGCCAACGATCGTGACCCGTACGTGTCAAGGCCGCGCGGAGAGCTCTGGGTGTCGCCGTGGATGACCTCGACGTCCTCGAACGGCACGCCGAGTTGGTCGGCGACGATCTGGCTCCACGCCGTCTCGTGGCCCTGGCCGTGCGGCGACGAGCCGGTGACCACCTCGACCTTGCCGGTCGGCAGCATGCGGATCGCCGCATGCTCCCACCCGCCTGCCCCGTACGACAGCGAACCGAGCACCCGTGACGGCGCCAGCCCGCACATCTCGGTGAACGTCGAGGTGCCGATGCCGAGCTGTACCGGATCGTTGCGCTCGCGCCGCTCGGCCTGTTCGCGCCGCAACGCGTCGTAGTCGAACAACTCCCGCGCCTGCGCGGTGGCGGCCTCGTAGTTGCCCGAGTCGTAGGTCAACCCGGCGACGGTGTCGAACGGGAACTCCTCGTGGGTGATCCAGTTCTGCGCCCGCAACTCCAGCGGGTCGCGGGACAACTCGGCGGCAAGCTCGTCCATCATCCGCTCGATCGCGAACGTCGCCTCCGGACGGCCCGCGCCGCGGTACGCGTCGGTCGGCACCTTGTTGGTGAAGACGTTCGTGCACGTGAAGTGATACGCCGGGAACTTGTAGATGCCGTTGAACATGAACGCGCCGAGGATCGGGATGCCCGACGTCACGAGCCGTAGGTAGGCGCCCATATCGGCGAGAAGTTCCACCTTCAAACCGGTGACGGTGCCGTCGCGGCGCGCGGCCAGCGTCAGCTTCTGGATCTGATCGCGGCCGTGGTGCGCCGCGAGCATCGACTCGCTGCGCGACTCGGTGTACTTCACCGGCTTGCCGAGCCGGCGCGCGACCAGCAGTGCGATCACTTCCTCCGGTGTCACCTGCAGCTTGCCGCCGAATCCGCCGCCGACGTCGGGGGCGATGACGCGCACCTTGTGTTCGGGGATGTCCAGCGTCATCGCCAGCATCAACTTCAGGATGTGCGGGATCTGCGTGGCCGACCACACGGTCAGCTGCGGACCGGTCGGATCGACGACCACCGAGCGCGGCTCCATGAATGCCGGAATAAGCCGCTGCTGACGGTAGGTGCGCCGCAGCACCACCTCGCCGTCGCGGATCGCGTCCTCGACGTCGCCACCCGTGCCCGCCGCCGCGGAGTCGAACGTCCACACCGCGCTGACGTTGGTGCCGAGATCCGGGTGTACCAACTCAGCGCCGTCGGCGGCCGCCGCCGCGAGATCGAGCACCACGGGCAGATCGTCGTAATCGACGTCGATGCCTTCCAGCGCGTCCTGCGCTTCATAGGCGCTGCGCGCCACCACCACGGCCACGGCTTCGCCCGCGAAGTTCACCGTGTCCACCGCCAGTGAGGGCGCCGCGGGCGCCTTCATGTCCTCGGTGATCGGCCAGGCGTTGGGCAGGCTGCCTTGTTCAGCGGCCAGGTCGGCGCCGGTGAAGACCGCGACGACGCCGGGCATGCCGCGCGCGGCTGTGGTGTCGATGGCGGTGATGCGGGCGTGTGCGACGGGGCTGCGCAGGATGGCGATGTGCTGCAGACCTGGCAACACGATGTTGTCGGTCCAGCGGGTCCGGCCGGTGATCAGATGCTCGTCTTCCTTACGGACCCTGGCCTTGCCGATTTCGGGTTCGGCGGTGGCGGTCATCGCACGGCCTCCGCCGAATCAGCCTTGGGGGCACCGGCTTTCGCTTCTAGTCGGTGCGCCGCGTCCTGGACGGCCTTGACGATGTTCTGGTATCCGGTACAGCGGCACAGGTTGCCCTCCAGGCCGTGCCTGACGGCGTGTTCGTCGGGGTGGGGGTCCTCGGCAAGCAGATCAATGGTCTGCATGATCATGCCCGGCGTGCAGAAGCCGCATTGCAGTGCGTGGTTATCGCGGAACGCTTCCTGAACGGGGTGCAGCTTTCCATCCCGAGACAGCCCCTCGACGGTCGTGACGTCGCCGCCGTCGGCCTGCACGGCGAGCACCGAGCAGGACTTGACGCTGTACCCGTTGAGGTGCACGGTGCACGCGCCGCAGTTGCTGGTGTCGCAGCCGATCACGGTGCCGACCTTGCCGAGCCGGTCACGCAGGTAGTGCACGAGGAGAAGCCGCGGCTCCACGTCGTCGTTGTACGTCGTTCCATCGACGGTGACAGAGATGCGCATAGGCCTACTCTGCTCTGGCTGGCCGCCGAGAACGCCCGAAATGACGAAACCGGTTCAGCGCCAGCCCTAGTCAGGCCCTGCGGATTTCGTCGAGCAATTCCTGCAGCGTCGCGAGGCTGTGGCCGGCGAGCAACCGATCCAGGTACGGCAGCGCGGCGGCGATCCCGGACTGCACCGGCTGGTAGCCGTCGACACCGGCGTGCGGGTTCACCCACAGCACCGCATGGGCGAGTCGCTTCAGCGACGCCATCTGCTCGGCGAGCAGGTTCGGGTCGCCTCGCTCCCAACCGTCGGAGAAGACCACCACGACGGCGCCGCGGGCCAGACCGCGGCGTCCCCAGCGATCCAGGAACGCGCGCATCGTCTCGCCGAGCCTGGTGCCGCCTGCCCAGTCGGGCACCGCGCGGCCCGCGGCGGCCAGCGCCAACTCCGGATCACGGGCGCGCAGTGCCCGGGAAAGCCTGGTCATCCGGGTGCCGAGCGAAAACACTTCGGTGGCAGGGTTTTTGCGGGCCACGACATGCGCGAAGCGGAGCAGCGCGTCGGCATACGGGCTCATCGAACCCGACACGTCGAGCAGCAATACGATGCGGCGCGGCCGGGTGGCCCTGCGGTGATACCTCGGCCGCACCGGTTCACCGCCCGCAGCGAGCATGTGGCGCACCGTGCGGCGTGGGTCGACCCGCCCCCGGCGCGACGGCCGCAGCCGCATGGCGGGCCGGGTGGCGGGGTGTGGATGCAGGGTGGCGATGAGCTCGGTCAGGTGTGCCCGCTCGGCCGCGGTCAGTTCGGCGATGTCGCGGTGGCGCAGGATCTCGGTGTCGTCGGCCGCGACCCGCAGCAGCGGCGTCTCACCGCCGCTCTCGGTGGCGCCGGTGGGCGCAAGCGCCGCAATGCCGGAGCGACGGGGTGGACCGGGCTGTGTCGGACGGTCGGGCACCGTTCCGCCGAACCAGCTCTCGAACACCAGGTCGTAGCGCGGGATGTCGTCCGGCGCACGGCACAGGGTCGCGCGGCCGGCCCAATACACCTGCCGCGGGTCGCCGAGGTCGACCTCGCGCAGCGCCCGTGCGTACGTTTCGACGGCGTCGGCGGCGACGGGCAGGCCCGCGGCCCCGAGCGCGTTGGCGAATCCCGCGACCCCGACCAGTGGATCCGGCATCGTCACCCCGCCAGCAGTCGGTCCAGCCCGGCCCTTGCGACGCGCTCCAGGTCCTCGTGGTACTTGACGACCGCGCCGAGCGTCGCCGCGGCGGTCTGCGCGTCGAGCACATCGCGATCGAGTTCACGAAGCGCCCGTGCCCAATCCAGCGATTCGGCGACACCGGGCGGCTTGACCAGTTCCATGCCGCGCAGGGTGTGCACGGCGCGTGCCACCTGGTCGGCTAGGCCCTCGGCGATGCCGGGGATGCGGCGGCGCAGGATCGCGATTTCGCGGGCCAGGTCGGGATGTTCGAGCCAGTGGTACAGGCAACGTCGCTTGAGGGCGTCGTGCACGTCACGGGTGCGGTTGGAAGTGAGCACCACCAGCGGAGGGGTGGTGGCCCGCACCTCGCCGAGTTCGGGGATGGTGACCGCGTTTTCGTCGAGCACCTCGAGCAGGAACGCCTCGAATTCGTCGTCGGCACGGTCGATTTCGTCGACGAGCAACACACACGGTGCTTCCGTCAGCGCCCGCAGCAGCGGACGCGCAAGCAGGAACCGCTCGGTGTAGAGCGAGCGTTCCGCCGACTCCGCCTCGAGGTGCCCTGCCGCTTCGAGCGTCCGCAGATGCAGCAGCTGCCGTGGGAAATCCCAGTCGTAGAGCGCCTGCGCGGCGTCGATGCCCTCATGGCACTGCAGCCGGATCAGCGGCAGGTTCAACGCCTGCGCCAACGCGGCGGCCAGTGAGGTCTTGCCGGTGCCTGGCTCGCCCTCGCAGAACAGCGGGCGGCCCATCCGCAGCGCGAGGTACGCCGCCGTGGAAACGCCCTCGTCGGCCAGGTAGCCGGTGGCCTCGAGCGCCTGTGCCAATTCCTCAGGCGATCCGACACTCGGCGGGGAAACGCTCACTCCGCGAGCGTAGGTCAGGGGTTGATCACGGCTCAGCATCTTCAGCCGTGACCTCGCGTGGCGCACAGCCGTGGCCCGCGTCTGCGGGCATATCGTCACAAGCGTGATAGCGCTACCTCGCGCGTGGCTGCTGGCCAGCGCAATGCTCGTGGGTATCGCGGTCGGGCAGATCGCGGGTATCTCATCGACGCTGCTGGTGAAGGCCGCGATCCGGCCGGATGTCGTGATCGCGCTCGTCATCGGTGTGCCCAGCGTGATCGGCCTGCTGCTGATCCTGTTCTCAGGCCGGCGCTGGGGCACCACGCTCGGCGCATTCATCCTGGGCATCGCGCCGGGATGGTTCGGAGTGCTCGTCATGATTCAGGTGGTCAACGGTGTCTAATACGACCGAACAAGAGACGTTGATCGGAGAGCCGACACAGCCCTACTGTCCGATCTTCACCGAGGAATTTCCCGCTCAGCCCGATCCTGTGCAGCCTCTGGCCGCGGAACGCGACCCCGGAAACGGCACGGAGGCGACGACGGGTCCGTTGCCCGCCGTGGTGCTCCCCGAGGTCGTGCCGGGCAACTACAAATACCTCAAGCGCTGGACCTTCGTCCTCGTCGTGCTCGGCGTATGGATCGCCGGAGCGGCCAGCGGGCTCGGCCTCTACTACTGGTGGTTCCACTCGATCGACAAGACGCCGTCGGTGTTCGTGGTGCTGCTGTTTGTGACGGTGTGCACCGTCGGCAGCCTGGTGGCCGCGATGGTTGGCGAGAAGCCGCTGGTTTCGGCGCTGGCGATCGCGTTGATGTCGGCGCCGCTGGCCGCGATGGGAGCTGCGGCGGTGCTGCACGGCACCTACTTCTGTCAACACGTAAGCCGCTGTTTGGTGGGGCTGATCCCCTACTAAGGTTGGGCGGGTGACCCACTATGACGTCGTCGTTCTCGGAGCAGGCCCCGGCGGATACGTCGCGGCAATCCGCGCCGCCCAGCTCGGACTGAACACCGCAGTCGTCGAACCCAAGTATTGGGGCGGGGTATGCCTCAATGTCGGCTGCATCCCGTCCAAGGCATTGCTGCGCAACGCGGAACTCGCGCACATCTTCACGAAGGAAGCCAAGCAGTTCGGCATCAGCGGTGAGGCGACGTTCGACTACGGGGTGGCGTTCGACCGCAGCCGCAAGGTCGCCGAGGGTCGCGTCGCAGGCGTGCACTTCCTTATGAAGAAGAACAAGATCACCGAGATCAACGGCTACGGCAGCTTCACCGATCCAAACACGTTGTCCGTCAAGCTGAATGACGGCGGAACTGAGACGGTGACGTTCGACAACATCATCATCGCCACCGGCAGCAGCACCCGGTTGGTGCCGGGCACATCGCTGTCGGAGAACGTGGTCACCTACGAAGAGCTGATCCTGTCGCGCGAGCTGCCCTCGTCCATCGTGATCGCGGGCGCGGGCGCCATCGGCATGGAATTCGGCTACGTGCTGAAGAACTACGGCGTCGACGTGACCATCGTCGAATTCCTGCCCCGTGCTCTGCCCAACGAGGACGCCGAGGTCTCCAAGGAGATCGAGAAGCAGTTCAAGAAGCTCGGCGTGAAGGTGCTCACGGGCACCAAGGTCGAGTCGATCAAAGACTCCGGCTCCGAGGTCGTCGTCACCGTCAGCAAGGACGGCAAGAGCGACGAGATCAAGGCCGACAAGGTGCTGCAGGCCATCGGCTTCGCCCCCAACATCGAGGGCTACGGGCTGGACAAGGCAGGCGTGGCGATCACCGATCGCAAGGCCATCGGCATCGACGACTACATGCGCAC
>DATJIX010000056.1:0-4525 GCA_035492865.1 Mycobacterium sp.
ACGGTTCGTCATCCGCAAGATGAAGGTGAACCCCGCGGCGGAACTGTCGATGGTGCTGCTCGACACCGCGGCGATGGCCGATCTGCACATGCGCTGGATGGATCTGCCAGGCCCGACCGACGTGATGAGCTTCCCGATGGATGAGCTCGAACCCGGCGGCAGGCCCGACGCACCGGAGCCAGGGCCGTCGATGCTCGGTGACATCGTGCTGTGCCCGGAGTTCGCGTCGAAGCAGGCCACGGCGGCAGGCCACACACTCGGGCAGGAGCTCGCGCTGCTGACGGTGCACGGCGTCCTGCACCTGCTGGGCTACGACCACGCGGAGCCGGACGAGGAGAAAGAGATGTTCGCTCTGCAGCGCCAACTGCTCGAGGAGTGGGTGGCCGACCAGGTCGAGGCGTACCACCTGGACCGCCAGTCCGAGAAGGACCGGCGGCTGCTGGACAAGTCCCGATACTTCGACGAATCGTGACCGGTCTGGGCCCGCTGATCGGGGCGATCGCGCTTATCGGCCTCGGCGGTCTGTTCGCGGCCATCGATGCCGCCATCAGCACGGTGTCGGTGGCGCGCGTCGAGGAACTCGTTCGCGACGAACGTCCTGGCGCGGTGCGGCTGGCCCGCGTCATCGTCGAGCGGCCGAAGTACATCAACCTCGTTGTGCTGCTGCGTATCACGTGCGAAGTGACGGCGACGGTATTGCTCGTCGCCTATCTCGACGGCCTGCTCGGCGTGGGCTGGGGGCTGTTCACCGCCGCCGCCATCATGGTGGTGGTCAGCTTCGTGGCGATCGGTGTGGGTCCGCGCACGGTCGGACGGCAGAACGCCTACAGCATTTCGTTGGTGGCGGCCCTTCCGCTGCAGGCGATCTCGGTGTTACTCGCTCCGATCAGCCGGCTGCTGGTGTTGATCGGTAACGCGCTCACGCCCGGCCGGGGTTTCCGCAACGGCCCGTTCGCGTCGGAAATCGAGCTGCGTGAGGTCGTCGACATGGCTCAGCAGCGCGGTGTGGTGGCCGACGACGAACGTCGGATGATCCAGTCGGTCTTCGAACTCGGCGACACGCCTGCGCGTGAGGTGATGGTGCCGCGCACCGAGATGGTGTGGATCGAAAGCGATAAGACGGCAGGCCAGGCGACGTCGTTGGCGGTGCGCAGCGGCCACTCCCGGATCCCGGTGATCGGGGAGAACGTGGACGACGTGATCGGCGTCGTCTACCTCAAAGACCTTGTGCAGCGGACGTATTACTCGACCAACGGCGGCCAGGACACCGCGGTGTCAGCGGTGATGCGCCCCGCGGTGTTCGTCCCTGACTCCAAACCGCTCGATGCGCTGCTGCGCGAAATGCAGCGCGACCGCGTCCACATGGTGCTTCTGGTCGACGAGTACGGCGCCATCGCGGGGCTGGTCACCATCGAGGACGTGCTCGAGGAGATCGTCGGCGAGATCGCCGACGAGTACGACACCGACGAGGTGGCGCCCGTGGAAGACCTGGGCGACAAGCATTTTCGGGTTTCGGCGCGGCTGCCGATCGAAGATCTCGGTGAGCTCTACGACATCGAGTTCGACGAGGACCTCGACGTCGACACCGTCGGCGGCCTTGTCGCGCTGGAGCTTGGCCGTGTGCCGTTGCCGGGCGCCGAGGTGACATGGGACGGGCTGCGGCTGAAGGCCGAAGGCGGGCCCGACCACCGCGGCCGGGTTCGCATCGGAACCGTGCTGGTCAGCCCGACCCAAACCGAGGAGAGCGATGAGTGAACTCGATGCCGAGGACGCCAAGCTGGTGACGCTGGCGCGCGGTGCGATGGGCCGGGCCGAGGCGGCCAGCGGCGCGGCGGTGCGCGATCAAGACGGCCGGACCTATGCGGGCGCGCCCGTCGGGCTCGATGCGCTGCAGCTGACCGCCCTGCAGGCAGCGGTCGCGGCGGCGGTGTCCAGTGGCGCCACGGGTCTGGAGACCGCGGTGCTGGTCGGCGGCTCGGCCGAGGACGCGGGGGTGGCTGCCGTCCGTGAGCTGTCGGCCGACGCCACGGTGATCGTCACCGACCGGGCGGGCACCGTGCAGTGAGCGAGTTCCGGTCCGGATTCGTCTGCTTCGTCGGCAGGCCGAACACCGGAAAGTCGACGCTGACCAACGCGCTGGTGGGCACCAAGGTGGCGATCACGTCGAACCGCCCTCAGACCACCAGGCACACGATTCGCGGGATCGTGCATCGCGAGAACTTTCAGATCATCCTCGTCGACACCCCTGGCCTGCACCGGCCGCGCACGCTGCTGGGGCAGCGGCTCAACGATCTGGTGAAGGACACCTATTCGGAGGTCGACATCATCGGATGGTGTGTCCCGGCCGACGAGAAGATCGGCCCGGGGGATCGGTGGATCTACGAGCAGATCCGGACGATCGCGCCGAAGACCATGCTGGTGGTCGTGGTGACCAAGATCGACAAGGTGGCCAAGGACCGGGTGGCCGCGCAGCTGATCGCGGTGAGCGAGCTGGTCGGGGCGGACGCCGAGATCGTCCCGGTGTCGGCCACGACGGGGGAGAACCTCGACGTGCTGACCGAGTTGTTGGCCAGCCAGCTGCCGCCGGGTCCGGCGTTCTACCCCGACGGCGAGCTCACCGACGAGCCGGAGGAAGTGTTGATGGCGGAGCTCATCCGCGAGGCCGCACTGGAGGGCGTGCGCGACGAGCTGCCACACTCGCTGGCCGTCGTCATCGAGGAGGTCAGCCCGCGTGAAGGCCGCGATGACCTGATCGACGTGCACGCCAACCTGTTTGTCGAACGCGAGAGCCAGAAGGGCATCGTGATCGGCAAGGGCGGGGCGAGGCTGCGTGAGGTGGGCACCGCGGCGCGCACGCAGATCGAGAAGCTACTCGGCACCAAGGTGTATCTGGATCTACGCGTCAAGATCGCGAAGAACTGGCAGCGCGACCCCAAACAGCTTGGCCGCCTTGGATTTTGACGGTATTCAGCATCCCGGCAGGAACGGGATGCCGGTGCCGCACAACGGGTTCTGTGCAGGGGCGGGTGCCGGTGCCGGTGCCGGCGCGTTGGCCTGCTTGCGGGATGCCGCGGCCGCGTTGGCGTCGAACATCTGCTGCCGGAAAGCGGGCGTAACGCAGATGGTGTCGCCGTCGAAGGCCTCCCGCCAGACGTAGCCCTGCGAGCAGGACTGTGGTCCGGACCCAGCGTTGGGGTCTTTGTTGGCGCCCGGCGTGGAGTTCTGCTGGGCGACCGTCGAGCGCACATCCGGTGTGACGCACACGGTGTCACCGCCACGTGCTTCCCGCCAGACGAAGCCCTGGATACAGGTATCCGGGCCGTAGGGCAGCGGATCCGCAAGTGCCGGCGCAGGAATGGCGACGGCAGCGGCGGCAATCGCGGCAGTCATTGGCAGTAGTGCTGAGTATCCGATGTTGGTTCTCATGATTCGTTTCCCCCGGTTCGCAGTGCAACGAATCGACGCTAACCCCGTGGGAGATACGAAGAAATACGGTGTTTGCCCTACACCTGAGACGCGTTAGCGCGGCGAAATCGTCAGCCGGGCTGGCCGTACACCGCCACGACGACGCTGCGGTCCAAGCTGTTCACCGACCAGACGCCCATCTTCGAGTTGGCGCAGTTCGACATGATCGCCATGTAGTCAGGGCGGTAGTACCACTGGTTGATGATCTCGACGCCGTTGATCGCCAGCGCCGGGTTGATCGCGACCGTCTCTGCGACGACACCCTTGAACCCGGCTGCGTTGGCGCGGTCTTGCACGGTCGACCCGTCCGAGCCGATGTCGGCGTCGAGCGCGCGGTTGTTCAGCACGTCGTTGGCATGCCATTCGGCGGCCAGCTGCAACTGCGGGCTGATCGTGACGTTGTTGGTGCAGCCGGCCTGGTGCTGGACGGTGTAGACGTTGGCCACCACCCCGTCGTTGAGCCGCTTGTTGTCGGCGTTGGCGGCGGGCATGCCCGCTACCGTCGCGCCGATCACCGCGACAACGGGCAGCACGCGCCGTGCCACAAAGCTGACTGTCACATTGCGGAGATTACGCGACCTCGTCGCGAACCGGCTCGTCAGCGGCAATATTCTCCAAGGCAACCTCGGAAACCAGCACCGGGGCGGCCGCACGCTTGCCCTGGTCCCACCACACGTCGGGCTGTCGCATCGCCCAGCCGTTGAGCGCCTCCAACTCGGCGGCCAGCGAGATCAGCAGCGGCTCGCTGTTGGCCGGGCCCATCAGCTGAACGCCGATCGGCAGCCCGCCGTAGGTGAACCCGGCGGGCACATTGATCGACGGCCAGCCCAGCAGGTTCCACGGCCAGGTCACCGGGCACGCGCGGATCATCGCGCGGTCGGTGGACAGCCCGCCGCGATGGTCGAAGTCGGTGACCCTCAGCGGCGGCAACGCGGTCGTCGGCGCCAGCACGACGTCGAACAGATTGAAGGTCCACCCGATCCGGCGCTGGGAGCGCGCTTCGCGGGCGCGGGCCTTGCGCAAGGTGTTTTGCGACATCAGCCACCCGGTCCTGGTGTTG
>DATJIX010000057.1:0-7036 GCA_035492865.1 Mycobacterium sp.
CGGCCTGCGCCAGGTGATCGACGCCGCCGAAGTGGCGCTTGCGGAGGCGGGAGTCGGATCACCGCGCGCGGACGCCGAACTGCTCGCAGCGCACGCGGCGGGCACCGATCGAGGTCGACTGGCATTCACCGACACCGGACCCGACTTCCAGGCCCGCTACGACGGGCTCGTCGCCCAGCGCGTGAAGCGGATACCGTTGCAACACCTCATCGGCACCGCAGCCTTCGGTCCCGTCACCGTGCACGTCGGTCCCGGAGTCTTCGTTCCGCGGCCCGAGACCGAGGCGATGTTGGAATGGGCGGTCGCGCAACGGCTCTCGGCTGATCCGGTGATCATCGACCTCTGCACGGGCTCCGCTGCGCTGGCGCTCGCGCTTTCCAGACAGTGGCCTGATGCCCGCGTCATCGCCGTCGACGACGCCGAGGACGCGCTCCGCTACGCGCGACGCAACACCGCGGGAACACCCGTCGAACTGGTCCAGGCCGACGTCACAGCGGCCGGCCTGCTCGCGGAACTCGACGGCCGGGTCGACCTCATCGTCGCGAATCCGCCCTACATTCCCGACGGTGCGGAGCTGGAACCTGAAGTGGCCGAACATGATCCGCCGCACGCGCTGTTCGGTGGGCCGGACGGGATGGCGGTCATCAACAGCATTGTCGAGTTGGCCGCACGCCTGTTGCGCGACGGCGGCCGTTGTGCGGTAGAGCATGACGACACCACCTCGGCGTCGACGGTCGAAGCGTTCACTCGTAGTGGAGACTTCGCGGAAGTCACCGCGCGCAGCGACCTCGCCGGGCGGCCGCGGTTTGTGACAGCACGGAGGGCGGTATGACAGAGCAGTTCGACTGCACCGATCCCGAGCAGCGGGAAACAGGCATCGCGTCGGCGATCAGCGCGCTCAAAGGCGGCAGGCTCGTCGTGCTGCCCACCGACACCGTCTACGGCATCGGTGCGGACGCCTTCGACAACGAGGCCGTCGCCGCCCTGCTCTCGGCGAAGGGGCGCGGTCGCGACATGCCGGTCCCCGTGCTGGTGGGCTCGTGGCACACCATCGACGGCCTGGTGTACACGGTGCCGCACAGCGCACGCGAACTGATCGCGGCGTTCTGGCCCGGTGCGCTGAGTCTTGTGGTGCGCCAAGCCCCGTCGCTGCAGTGGGATCTCGGCGACGCCCACGGCACGGTGATGCTGCGGATGCCGCTGCACCCGGTCGCGATCGAACTGCTTCGCGAGGTCGGGCCTATGGCGGTGTCGAGCGCCAACATCTCCGGTCGCCCCCCGGCCGTCACCGTCGACGATGCGCGCGCTCAACTGGGCGACCTCGTCGAGGTCTACCTCGATGGAGGGCCGTCCGAACAACAGGCGGCGTCCACGATCGTCGACCTCACCGGTGCCCACCCACGTGTGCTGCGGCAGGGCCCGGTCACGGTGGACGACATCGCGAAAGTGCTCGGTGTGGAACCCGAGTCACTCACGGCCTGACTGGCTCTCACACCTTCGTCCAGTACGGTTGCGCCAATGGTGAGCGACGTGGCCAGCGGACTGCTCGCGCTCTCCGACCGGGGCGCGGGCGTGCCGCTGCGTGAGCTCGCGCTCGTCGGATTGACCGCGGCGATCATCACCTACTTCGCGACCGGCTGGGTGCGCGTGCTGGCCAGGCGGCTTGGTGCCGTGGCATATCCACGTGAGCGCGACGTGCACCTGGAGCCGATCCCGCGGATGGGCGGCCTGGCGATGTATATCGGCGTCGGCGCGGCGGTGCTGCTGGCATCGCAATTGCCCGCGCTGACCCGTGGCTTCGTCTATTCGTCGGGCATGCCCGCGGTCGTCGTCGCAGGCGGGCTGATCATGGCGATCGGCCTGATCGACGACCGGTGGGGGCTGGACGCGCTGACGAAGTTCGCCGGCCAGATCACGGCCGCCAGCGTGCTCGTCACGATGGGCGTCGCGTGGAGCGTGCTCTACATCCCGATCGGCGGTGTCGGCACCATCGTGCTCGACCAGGTGTCGTCGATCCTGCTGACGCTGGCGCTGACAGTCGCGATCGTCAACGCGATGAATTTCGTCGACGGACTCGACGGGTTGGCCGCCGGACTCGGCCTGATCACCGCGTCGGCAATCTGCATCTTTTCTGTGGGTCTGCTGCGCGACCACGGCGGCGACGTTCTCTTCTATCCGCCCGCGGTGATCTCGGTCGTGCTGGCAGGCGCATGTCTCGGTTTCCTGCCGCACAACTTCCACCCCGCCAAGATCTTCATGGGCGACTCCGGGTCGATGTTGATCGGGCTGATGCTCGCCGCCGCCTCCACCACCGCCGCGGGGCCGATCTCGCAGACCGCCTACGGGGCGCGCGACGTGTTCGCTCTGCTGTCGCCGTTCCTGTTGGTGGTTGCGGTGATGTTCGTGCCTGCGCTCGACATGCTGCTCGCCGTCATTCGGCGGACGCGTGCCGGCGTGCACTTCTCGACGCCGGACAAGATGCACCTCCATCACCGGTTGCTACAGATCGGCCATTCGCACCGCCGGGTGGTGCTGCTCGTCTACCTCTGGGTCGGCATCATCGCGCTGGGCGCGGCAAGCACGATCTTTTTCGATCCCCGCTACACGGGAGCCGTCATGCTGGCGGCGATTCTGGTCGCCATCGTGGTGACTCTGATACCGCTTCTGCGCCGCCGCGACGACCCCGTCGCGGAAATGTACGACGAAAAGTAGTAGGCCCTCCTATCTGCCCTTGAGCGTGTGTTAGGGTTCGATTAGAACCCGAAAAAACCTCGCGGGTTGCCGGCCTCCGGACCGACGGTTCACCGCCGATCGGACCGGAACAACGACCGACAAAGGGAGCTGCCCCTTGGGTGATTCCAGCGAGCCCGTCGCCCTCCGATACGCTCGTGGCGCGACTCACAGGATCATCGGGACAGCAACTCGTGACCGCGGGATAGAGGTGAAGCAGTGACGACGCCAGCGCATGACGCGCCGTTGGTGTTTCCGTCCGTTGCTTTCAGGCCGTTGCGCCTGTTCGCACTCTGTGTCGGGCTGACCGGCCTGGCGATGCTGGCAGCGGGACTGCTCGGCCATGTGATGGTCGGCGTCTTCTTCGGCATCGGCCTCGGGCTGGGTTTGCTCAACGCGGTGCTGGTGCAGCGGTCGGTGGAAGCAATCACCGCCGACGCCCACCCGCTCAAACGCAAGATGGCGCTGAACTCCGCCACCCGCCTGCTGGTGATGACGGTGATCGGGCTGACGATCGCATTCGTCTTCCGGCCGCAGGGACTTGGCGTCGTATTCGGAATGGCACTCTTCCAGGTGGTGCTGGTGCTCTCGACCGCACTGCCGGTGATGAAGAAACTTAAGTCCGGTGCCGGTGACGACATCGAAGGGGCACAGCAATGACGCAGACGTTCCACGCCGAAGCCGCGATCGAGGTCGGCCACCACACGACGGCGCACTGGTTCGGGCTGACGGTCAACACCGACACCGTGCTGGCGACCGCGATCGCCGCGGTGATCGTGCTCGCGCTGGCATTCTTCTTGCGCGCCAAGGTCACATCGACCGGCGTCCCCGGCGGTGTGCAGCTGTTCTGGGAAGCCATCACCGTTCAGACCCGCGACCAGATCGAGAACGCGATCGGCATGAAGATCGCACCGTTCGTGCTGCCGCTGGCGGTGACGCTGTTCGTGTTCATCCTGATCGCCAACTGGCTCTCGGTGTTCCCGGTGCAGTACACCGACTCCTCGGGCGCCATTCACGAGTTGCTCAAGCCGCCCGCATCGGACATCAACTTCGTGCTGGCGCTGGCTCTGTTCGTGTTCATCTGCTACCACGCCGCAGGCATCTGGCGTCGCGGCATCATCGGACACCCGATCAAGGTGCTCAAGGGTCACGTCACCCTGCTCGCGCCGATCAACATCGTCGAGGAGCTGGCAAAGCCGATCTCGTTGTCGCTCCGACTGTTTGGCAACATCTTCGCCGGCGGCATTCTGGTCGCGCTGATCGCGCTGTTCCCGCCGTACATCCTGTGGCTGCCGAACGCGATCTGGAAGAGCTTCGACTTGTTCGTCGGCGCGATCCAGGCGTTCATCTTCGCGCTGCTGACGATCTTGTACTTCAGCCAATCGATGGAACTCGACGAGGACCATCACTAGCCGACCCGAATATGCAGGACCCACAACCTGGTAGGTCCACTACCAGTTATCAAGGAGGATAAGGAATGGATCCCACAATCGCTGCCGGCGCCCTCATCGGCGGTGGACTGATCATGGCCGGCGGTGCAATCGGCGCCGGTATCGGTGACGGCATTGCGGGTAACGCGTTGATCGCCGGCATCGCTCGTCAGCCGGAGGCGCAGGGCCGACTGTTCACGCCGTTCTTCATCACGGTTGGTCTGGTCGAGGCCGCGTACTTCATCAACCTGGCGTTCATGGCGCTGTTCGTGTTCGCCACCCCGGTTGGCTAATGCCCACCATGGCTGACCCGAACGTCGTCCTTATGGCGGCTGCGGAAGGTGGTGGCACCAGCAACTTCCTCATCCCCAACGGCACCTTCTTCGTCGTGCTGATCATCTTCTTGATCGTGCTCGGCGTCATCGGCAAGTGGGTCGTCCCGCCTGTCTCCAAGGTGTTGAACGAACGCGACGCCATGGTCAAGCAGACCGTCGAAGACAGCCGCAAAGCCGCCGACCAGTTCACCGCGGCCGACGCGGACTATCAGTCCGAGATGGCCAAGGCGCGCGGCGAGGCCTCGAAGCTTCGCGACGGAGCGCGGGCCGAAGGGCGAAAGGTGTTGGAGGACATGCGGGGCCGTGCCTCGGATGAGGTGTCGTCAACGCTGCAGGCGGCTGACTCGGAGTTGAAGGACCAAGCCCTCTCAATTCAGACGGACCTGCACTCGTCGGTCGAGACGTTGTCGGCGACCCTTGCCAGCCGGGTGCTCGGCGTCGAAATCAACGCGGCCAGCACGGCCTCGGGACGGTAAAGGCAATGTCGACATTCATCGGTCAGCTTGTTGGGTTCGCACTCATCGTGTTTCTGCTGGTGCGCTACGTCGTACCGCCGGTGCGCCGGATGATGGCCAACCAGCAAGAGACCGTGCGCAAGCAGCTGGAGGACAGCGCCGAGGCCAAGAAGCGGTTGGACGAGGCCCAGAAAGCGCACGAGAAGGCCGTCGAGCGCGCCAAGGCGGAGGCCAAGCAGATAACCGAGGAAGCGCGGGTAGACGCCGAGCGCATCATCGAGCAACTGCACGCCCAGGCCGATGCCGAGGTCGAGCGAATCAAAGTGCAAGGCGCCCAGCAGGTTCAGCTGCTTCGTGCCCAGCTGGTTCGCCAGCTGCGCGGCGACCTCGGTGCCGAATCCGTCCGCCGCGCAGGTGAGTTGGTCCGGGAACACGTCGCGGACGCCGATGCGCAGTCGGCCACCGTCGACCGGTTCATCGACGAACTCGACGCAATGGCACCGTCGGAAGCGGTGATCGAGGACCGGGCGACGTCGCGTCTGCGCTCGGCGAGCCGGGAGTCACTGGCGGCGTTGGTCACCAAGTTCGATGAGGTGACGGCCGACCTCGGCGCCGACCAGTTGTCCGCGGTCGCCGATGATTTGGCATCCGTCGCCAAACTGCTCGCACAAGAGCCTGTCCTGACGCGCCACCTCGCCGATCCGGCGGATGACCCGTCGGCCAAGCTGGGACTCGTCGACGCGCTGTTCGACGGCAAGATCGGCGACACGGCGCTGGAGGTGCTGAAGGCCGCAGCGTCGGGACGCTGGTCATCCGATGCGAACCTGGTCGACGCCGTCGAGCATGTCGCGCGGCTGGCGTTGCTGGTCCGCGCCGAGCGCGAAGACGTGGCAGGCGACGTCGAGGAACAACTCTTCCGGTTCAGTCGCATCCTGGATTCGCAGCCGCAACTGGCCACCCTGCTGACCGACTACAGCACGCCCGCCGAGGGTCGGGTCAAGCTCGTGCGCGATGTCCTCGAGAGCGGCTCAGGCGTGGATCCCACCACGGTTCAGCTGCTTTCGCAGACCATCGAGCTGTTGCGCGGCGAACGCGCCGACGAGGCCGTGCTCGACCTGGCCGAGCTCGCAGTCGCCCGCCGAGGCGAGGTGGTCGCACACGTCAGCGCCGCGGCCGGCCTCAGCGACGCGCAGCGGACGCGGCTGACAGAAGTGCTGACCCGTATCTACGGGCATCCGGTTTCGGTGCAGTTGCACATCAACCCGCAACTACTGGGCGGGCTGAACATCACCGTCGGTGACGAGGTGATCGACGGCACGCTCTCGTCGAAACTCGCAGCCGCCGAAACCAAGCTGCCCGACTGACCGACACCGAACGACAAGACCTAGACCGTAAGAGCAGGAAGACGAAAAGCCATGGCAGAGTTGACCATCTCCGCTAACGACATCCAGGGTGCGATCGAGGATTACGTCTCGAGTTTCACCGCCGACACCGCGCGCGAAGAGATCGGGACGGTCATCGACGCCGGCGACGGTATCGCGCACGTCGAGGGACTGCCCTCGGTGATGACGCAGGAGCTGCTCGAGTTTCCCGGTGGCGTGCTCGGCGTGGCCCTGAACCTCGACGAGCACAGCATCGGCGCCGTGATCCTCGGCGACTTCGAGAAGATCGAAGAGGGCCAGCAGGTCAAGCGCACCGGTGAGGTGTTGTCGGTGCCGGTCGGCGACGAGTTCCTCGGCCGGGTGGTCAACCCGCTGGGCCAGCCGATCGACGCCAAGGGTGACATCGAGCCGGAAGACCGCCGCGCACTGGAGATTCAGGCGCCCTCGGTGGTGCAGCGCCAGGGCGTGAGCGAGCCGCTGCAGACGGGCATCAAGGCCATCGACGCCATGACCCCGATCGGCCGCGGCCAGCGCCAGTTGATCATCGGTGACCGCAAGACCGGCAAGACCGCGGTGTGCGTGGACACCATCCTGAACCAGCGCCAGAACTGGGAAACCGGCGACGAGAAGAAGCAGGTGCGCTGCGTCTATGTGGCCATCGGCCAGAAGGGCACCACGATCGCGTCGGTGGCCCGCGCGCTGGA
>DATJIX010000058.1:0-16601 GCA_035492865.1 Mycobacterium sp.
GGTATGGATCACCCTCGGCAGGCCGTCGCGTTCGAGCTTGCGCCGGAGGTAGGAGATGAACACATCGGCGACGTTGGTGTCGACGTCGAAGTCGTAGCCCCACACCAGTTCGAGCAGCCGCTGTCGCGACAACACCACACCCGCATTCTCGGCCAGCACCGCCAGCAGGTCGAACTCGCGCTTGGTCAGGTCGACCCGCTCGCCGTCGACGAAGACCAGGCGACGCGCGGTGTCGATGGTCAACGGGCCGACCGTCATCGTGTCGGACGGCTGATCCGAATGGCTGGCCCGCCGCAGTAGCGCGTGCAGCCGCGCCACCAGCTCGCCCAGGTCGAACGGCTTGGTCAGGTAGTCGTCTGCTCCTGCTTCCAGTCCCGCGATCCGGTCGTTGACCGTGTCGCGTGCTGACAGCACGCAGATCGGAATGTCATTGCCCAGTGCCCGGAGCGCGGTGACCACGGCGACCCCGTCGAGTTCCGGCATCTGGACATCCAGAACCAACGCGTCGTGCGACTCGTTGGACAACAGCCGCAGCGCCTCTTTACCGGTCGCTGCGACCCGGACGTCGAATCCCGAATGCCGCAGTCCGCGGGCGACGGAAGTTCGCACGTCCGGGTCGTCGTCGACCATCAGCACAGTGCGGCTCGCGCTTTCCTGCACGGGCGATTCGCCAACCCGCACGCGGATTACGGAATCGCTGGTGCAGGTGCTGAGCCGCAGCGGTTCTTCAGATCGACCAACGGCTGGCGGATCCCGGTCAGATCGGCCTTGGTCTGCGGGTTCTGATCGAGGTATTCGGTCACCTTGCTCCGGACCTGATCGCGCGGAAGGCCCTCGAGGCTGGTGAAGAACCAGTTCGCATCGGGGTGCGTGAACAGGTATGCCGACGTCGCCGCCGAGACACCCGATGCCACGCCGGCCAGGTCGGCAGCGGTGCAGTTCGGCGGGTTATTGGCCGGGTCGTCGGCCATGGCCGAGGGCAGGGCACCAAACAACATCGCACCGGCGATCGCACCGGTGCCGACCGCGCCAGCTACCGCACGCCGCGCGGTACGGGCCGAGAGCAACATGGACAGGCTCCTTCATACGAAGTGGAGAGGCGGTAACCATTGGCGGTTCCGACAATTAGAAGCTAAGCAGAAAGGGTCCTGACTTTCTTGCCTTGCGGTTAACCAATCGTGAGAAAGTCCGGAAACCGCAGCTCAACCGCCTCACCAGCAACGCTATGCGCGTCGCGCCCTGCTAGCGGCTGGTGACCGCCGACGGACCGGGAAGTGGTCCGATGCCCTGCGTGACGGCCGACGCGGGCGAAGGAGTGGCGGGTAGCGCCGCGCTCGGCACTCCCATCGTCTGAGCGGTTTGCAAGGATCCTGGCAAAGCCCCGGGCAGTGTCGTTCCCTGCTGCTGCGCGGCCTGCATCAGGCCCATCAGCTGAGGCAGGCTGATCGGCAGCCGGCATCGGCTTGACAGGCTGACCAGCGGCTGCTGCAACTGCTGCATGTCCTTGGCGGCCTGTGGGTTGGCGTCGAAGTACGACTTGACCGCGCCGAGCGACTGCGGCCCGGCCTGCTGCTGCGAGATGGTCGTCAGCGCCTGGTTGGTCTCGGGGTGGCTGTCGAGATAAGTACCCATCGACGTGGCCACCGAGCCGATGGTCTTCGCGAGCTCACTGGCCGCGCAGGGATCGGTGGCCGCGGTTGCTGACGGCACCGCCAGCGCCGCGACGGCACCGGCGCCGACTGCCGATGCAGCGAACACCGCGTACAGGCTCCGACGCAACGCCTTAGCCCTCGGATACATGGGTAACTCCTTACGGTTTGCAAACGCCTTCTGCGCTTCTGCAAACTCAGTGCGGTCGGACGGTTGGGTTCCCCGACCCTTGGAGTCCTCGGCACATCCTGCCATCGACGCCGAGGGGCCTGCCAATCCAGCGGCGGAACGCGCAGGTGAACGACAGCAAGCCCGCAGCCCGCGTAACAATTGACGTGGCAATCACGAGAGGTGAGTTAGAGCTGCTTAAGGCGTTGCTCAGGGGCCGTCACCCTACACCACGCTGATATAGGCTCAGCTTCGCAACGCCGGGCAGAAAGCGGGGAGTTCGCTATCCAGCAGTTCATGATGCGCTTGAGCAGCAACCTGCGCAGATATCGCTGGGCGGTCTTCGCGGTATGGCTGCTTCTGTTGGTTCCCTCGATCTATCTGGCGATGAACCAGTCCGGCAATCTGACCGGCGGTGGCTTCGAAGTCGAGGGTTCCCAGTCGCTGCATGTGCAGCGCGAGCTCGAGCAGCACTTCCCCGACCAGGGCGCATCGCCGTTGGCCCTGGTCGCGGCCCCGCGCGCGGATGCGTCGTTCCAGGACATGACCGACGCGGTCGCCCAACTCGAGCGGCTTGCCGCGGAGGTGCCCAGCGTCAAGGTGGTGCCGAACCCGCAACAGCCGCCGCCTCAGCCGGACCGCCCCTATGTCGTCACCCTGCAACTCGACTTCAACAACACCGGCGCCGTCGACGTCGCCAAACAGCTGCGGCAGAAGGTCGGCATCACCGGCGATCAACCGGGCGAGATCGAGAACGGCAAGGTCAAGCTGTACGTCATCGGGCAGGGCGCGCTCGGGGCGGCCGCGACCCTGGCCACCAAGCACGACATCGCGCAGGCCGAACAGTGGAACCTTCCGATCGTCCTGATTGTTTTGCTCGCGGTGTTCGGCTCGCTGGCCGCGGCCGCGATGCCGCTGGTATTGGGCATCTGCACGGTCGTGGTGACCATGGGGCTGGTCTATCTGCTGTCGATGTACACCACGATGTCGGTGTTCGTCACGTCGACGGTATCGATGTTCGGCATCGCGCTGGCCATCGACTACTCCCTATTCATCCTCATGCGCTTCCGCGAGGAACTGCGCGCAGGCCGCGATCCGCAACAGGCCGCCGACGCCGCGATGGCCACCTCCGGTCTGGCCGTCGTGCTCTCGGGTGCGACCGTGATCGCCTCCGTCACGGGCATCTACCTGATCAACACCCCGGTGCTGCAGTCGATGGCGACCGGCGCGATCCTCGCCGTCGCCGTCGCGGTGTTGACGTCGACGACGCTGACCCCTGCGGTGCTGGCCACGTTCGGCCGGGCCGCGGCCAAGCGGTCGTCGTACCTGCACTGGTCGCGCCGGGTCGAGACCACCCAGTCGCGGTTCTGGAGCCGGTGGACCGGTTGGGTGATGCGTCGGCCGTGGCTCTCGGCGCTGGCGGCTGCGGCGTTCCTTTTGATGCTGGCCGCCCCCGCTTTCTCGATGGTGCTGGGCAACAGCATGCAGCGCCAGTTCGAGCCGACACACGAGATCCGCGGAGGCGTCAACGCGGCGGCCGAGGCGTTGGGTCCCGGTGCGCTCGGGCCGGTGCGCGTGCTTGTGACGTTCCCCGACGGCAACGCGGCATCCGCGGGGGCCAAGGAGCCCGCACTCGACGCCGTGCGCCAGAAGATGGCGCAGGGCCCCAACGTGGTCACGGTGTCGCCGCCGGTGTTCGGCGACGACTACCGCCGCGCACTGTTGTCGGCGGTGCTGTCGGTGGACCCCGAGGACATGGGCGCCCGGGAAACCGTCGACTGGATGCGCGCACAACTGCACACGGTGCCGGGCGTCGACGCACGCATCGACGTGGGCGGTCCGACGGCGTTGATCAAGGACTTCGACGACCGGGTGTCGTCGACGCAACCGCTGGTGTTCGGCTTCGTGGCGCTGATCGCCTTCGTGATGCTGCTGATCTCGATCCGGTCGGTGTTCCTGGCGTTCAAGGGCGTGCTGATGACGGTGCTGTCGGTGGCCGCCGCCTATGGCAGCCTGGTCGCCGTCTTCCAGTGGGGCTGGCTCGAAGACCTGGGCTTCAAGCCGATCTCGTCGCTGGACAGCACCATTCCGCCGCTGGTGCTGGCGATGACGTTCGGCCTGTCGATGGACTACGAGATCTTCCTGCTGACCCGCATTCGGGAGCGGTTCCTGCAGACCAAGAACACCCGCGACGCCGTCGCCTACGGGGTGAGCACCAGCGCGCGCACCATCACCAGCGCCGCGCTTATCATGATCGCGGTGTTCATCGGGTTCGCGTTCGCGGGCATGCCGCTGGTCGCACAGCTGGGTGTCGCCTGTGCGGTCGCGATCGCGGTCGACGCCACCGTGGTGCGGCTGGTCCTGGTGCCCGCACTGATGGCGATGTTCGACGAATGGAACTGGTGGCTGCCGCGTTGGCTGGCCCGCATTCTGCCGTCGGTGGACTTCGAGAAGCCGATCCCCAAGATCGACCTGCCCGACCTGGTGATCATCCCCGACGACATCTCATCGCTGGGGCCGACGGGCTCCGACCTCCGCATGGTCGTGAAGTCTGCGGCCAGGCTGAAAAGCCTTGCCCCCGATACGATTACCGTCACCGATCCGCTGGCCCTCGGTGTCGCCCCGGCTACCCAGCCGATGCCCGCGATCGTGAACGGCCACACCAACGGCCGTTCGCATCGAAACGGCGCAACGAATGGCGTGAAGAACGGCAAGACCGGACCGCCCAGCCTGCCAGGAGTGCACCCGGTGACGCTGTGGCGCGGCAGGCTCTCGGTCGCGTTGGACGCGCTGGAGACCGAGGCGGACTCCGAGCGGTCACTGGTGGCGCGCAGCAGCCCGGTCGAGACAACCAACGTGCAGCTACCCACGGGTGACCGGCTGCAGATCCCGACCGGCGCGGAGACTCTGCGGCTGAAGAGCTACCTGATCATGTGCCGAAACACCACCAAGGATTTCGCTGAGTTTGCCGATTTGGTCGACTCAATGGAAACTCACACTGCCGCAGTGGTGCTGGCATCAATGGACCGGTACTACTGTGGAGACCGCTCGAGGAAACAATGGGTCGCTACCCAGTTGGTGCGCCGCCTGGCCGACCCACAACCGTCTGACGAGCACGACGCGCGGATGTCGGGCCCCGAGGCGGAGGCCGATTGGGCCAAGGTCAGGGAGCGCTGCCTGTCGGTGGCGGTAGCGATGCTGGAGGAGGCGAGGTGACGTTGGCACCCGATATTCGGGATGCGCGCCGCGAAGCGGTCGCCGGACCGAAGCGAGCCGCGGCACCAACGAATGGCCGCAAGACCCCGATCGACGACCGACCGGTCGAATTCTGGCCGACCTCTGCGATCCGGGCGGCGCTGGAGACGGACGACCTGACGATCTGGCAGCGCATCGTCGTCGCGATCAAACGCGATCCGTACGGCAGAACCGCGCGTCAGGTCGAGGAAGTGCTGGAAACCGCTCGACCGTATGGCGTTTCCAAGGCGCTCTCGGAGGTGCTCACCCGCACCCGCGAGCACCTGGAGGCCAACGAGCGCGCCGAGGTGGGTCGCCACGTACAGACGCTGCTGGAACGATCGGGTCTGGGCCCGGACGAGTTCGCATCACGCATCGGCGTGCCGAGCAAGGACTTCGCGACGTACCTCGACGGGACGACCAGTCCACCTGCCTCGCTGATGATCCGGATGCGCCGGCTGTCCGACCGGTTCGCGAAGATGCGGGACCAACGCCACTAGGTGATGGATACCGCGACACTGCAACGCATCCTCAAAGAGACCCGCACGGTGGCGATCGTCGGCGTGTCCCCCGACCCGTCGCGGCCCAGCAACGAGGTATGGAACTATTTGAAGGCCGCCAGTGACTACACGCTCTATCTGGTGAACCCGACGATCAGCGAAGTCGACGGCACCACCGTGTATCCGTCACTGGCAGATCTGCCGGTGGTGCCCGATCTCGTCGATGTGTTCCGCCGCCACGAATTTCTGCCAGGCGTGTTGCAGGACACGATCAGCGTCGGCGCCAAAACCCTTTGGTTACAACAAGGCTTGTGGCACGAACAGGTGGCTCGCGACGGCGAGGCGGCCGGATTGCAGGTGGTGATGGACCGCTGCCTGAAGGTCGATCACGCCCGCTTGCTTGGCTAGCGGGAGTGGATCGGGCTCACATCGTCGACGAGCCAGTGACCGTCGGATTTCGACAGCTGCACCCTCAGTGCGAGCACCGCGGTGTCGGCGGGTTTGCCAGGAGCGTTCTGGGTGGCGCGCAGGACAACCGCGACGCTGGCCGCGTCCGGCCCGATCGCCTCGATGCCCGCGGAGACGGTGCTGGCCTGCGCCGAGATGTTCTTGGCCGTCAAATCCTGTGCGGCCTTGGCGAATTCGCCCTTGAACGCTTCGGCACTCTTCGGTGACATCATCGACGTGGCGCGATCGATCGACCCGGTGGGGTTCTGCGGTGTGAACGTCGCGGAGGCCTCCGACACGCTGCTGGCGATGCCGACCACCTCGCCTGCGTCGGCGTTCAGCGTGCGGTCGGGCACCGACCACCGCAGATACCCGACGATCACGCCGGCGATCAGCGCGATGGTCGCGACCGCGACGACCGCCAGCCGCAGACCCGGTCCGTCGTCGTCAGTTCCGACGGTGACCGAATCGCGCCGCGCGAGAACGATGTTGACGACGACGCCCTCGACGATCAGCAGACACAGCACCGAACACACCGACACCCACCACAGCGGCCACGCCAGTGCGATGCCGATATAGATGAGTCCAACGACGGCGGCGATCGGCGCCAGGATGTCGAAAGCCAGTACGCGCCAGCGGTTTCTCATCGGATCGGCTCCAGCCGCGAGATCAGCAGCTTGCCGTCGACATCGGAGACGTCGAGCCGGAGGTTCCAGCGCACGGTCTGTGGTTTGTCGGCTCCGGTGTTCTCGCTGATCGACGTCGCCACCACCATCACGGTGTCGGTGCGCGACGCGGCTCCCAGCAGTTCTGGCTGCTGTTGGGGTGGCTGGGCGCCATTGGGGCCTGGCGGCGTGTGGTGGATCGACTCCACCGCCACGGAGTCGACCTGGCCGGTGGTCTTCGCCTGCAGGGTCTGCACCAGCTTGCGGTAGGGCTCGACGGCCGAGTCGAAGTCGGCGTTGAGTTGGCCGACTGTGCCCTCGTGCAGTTTGGCCAGGTCGGCCTCGACGCTGTCCTTGTTCATGTTGATCAGCACGCTGGTCCAGTCGGCGGCGGACTGCATTATGCGCGCCCGGTAGTGGAGTTCGTCGACGTCGCTGCGGTGCTGAGTCCAGATCAGGCCGGCAAGCACGATCGCCGCGACCGCGAGCACGCCCAGGACCGCCGACCCGATGCCGAAGCCCGTGAAGACGGGGCCGTCGTCGTCATCGCGGTCCGGCGTGCGCTCGTCGTCGGGCATGGGCGAGAGGCTACCGGGCGGGCGTCTGGCACCCTGGTGGGGTGACGGTAGAAGCCATTCGCTCGGGGATCGACCTGAGCCACGTCGACTCCGATGCCCGCCCGCAAGACGACCTGTTCGGCCACGTGAACGGCCGCTGGTTGGCCGAGTACAAGATCCCGGCCGATCGCGCGACCGACGGCGCGTTCCGCTCGCTCTACGACCGTGCCGAGGAGCAGGTCCGCGACCTCATCACCGAGGCGGCGGCATCGGGTGCCGATAAGGGCACCGACGAGCAACGCATCGGCGATCTGTACGCGAGCTTCATGGACGAGCAGCTCGTGGCCAAACGCGGTGTGCAGCCGCTGCTCGACGAGCTGGCGACGATCGACGGGGCCCAGACCCCCGACGCCCTGGCTGTCTTGGTGGGTGAGCTGCAGCGCAGCGGCGTCGGCGGCGGCACCGGCGTCTACGTCGACACCGACTCCAAGGACTCCACGCGCTACCTGGTGCACCTCAGTCAGTCCGGGCTCGGACTGCCCGACGAGTCCTACTACCGCGACGAACAGCACGCCGAGATTCTCGCCGCCTACCCACAGCACATCGCCGCGATGTTCGCGCACGTGTACGGCGGCGATCACGGCGAGACGGCCGCGCGCATCGTGGCGCTCGAAACCAAACTGGCCGCTGCGCACTGGGATGTGGTGAAGCGCCGCGACGCCGACCTCACCTACAACCTGCGCACCTTCGCCGATCTGCCTGCCGAGGCCCCGGGATTCGACTGGGTCGGCTGGGTCGGCGCATTGGGCGCCACACCGGATCAGGTGGCGGAAGTCGTTGTGCGCCAGCCGGATTACCTGACGGCCTTTGCCGCTGCGTGGTCTGGTGGCACGGGTTCAGATCTCGAGGACTGGAAGAACTGGGCCAAGTGGCGGCTCATCCGCGCTCGCGCGTCTCTGCTCACCGACGAACTCGTGGCCGAGGACTTCTCGTTCTACGGCCGCCTGCTGAGCGGAACCGAGGAGATCCGCGACCGCTGGAAGCGGGCCGTGTCGGCGGTCGAGGGCCTGATGGGCGATGCGGTCGGCAAGCTGTACGTCGAGCGGCATTTCCCGCCGGATGCCAAGGCGCGCATGGATGAACTGGTTGCCAACCTGCGTGAGGCCTACCGAGTCAGCATCAACGACCTCGAGTGGATGACCCCGGCCACCCGCGAGAAGGCGTTGGCCAAGCTGGACAAGTTCACCCCGAAGATCGGCTATCCGGTCAAGTGGCGAGACTATTCGGCACTGGTCATCGAGCGCGACGACCTGTACGGCAACTTCCGGCGCGGCCATCAGGTCGAGTCGGACCGCGAATTGGCCAAGCTCGGGGGCCCGGTGGACCGCGACGAGTGGTTCATGACGCCGCAGACCGTCAACGCCTACTACAACCCGGGGATGAACGAGATCGTCTTCCCCGCAGCGATTCTGCAGCCGCCGTTCTTCGATGCCGATGCCGACGATGCCGCCAACTACGGCGGTATCGGCGCGGTGATCGGGCACGAGATCGGGCACGGATTCGACGACCAGGGCGCCAAGTACGACGGTGACGGCAACCTGGTGGACTGGTGGACCGACGAAGACCGCACCGAATTCGGCGCGCGGACAAAGGCTCTCATCGAGCAGTACGAGGAGTTCACGCCCCGTCAACTGCAGGACGGCCACCATGTCAACGGTGCATTCACCGTCGGTGAGAACATCGGTGACCTCGGTGGGCTCTCGATCGCGTTGCTGGCCTACCGGCTCTCACTGAAGGGCAAGGAGGCACCGGTGATCGACGGCTTGACCGGCGAACAGCGGGTGTTCTTCGGCTGGGCCCAGGTATGGCGCACCAAATCCCGTGATGCCGAGGCGATCCGGCGACTGGCGATCGACCCGCACTCGCCGCCGGAGTTCCGGTGCAACGGCGTGATTCGCAACATGGATGCGTTCTACGACGCGTTCGAGGTCAGCGAGTCCGACGAGCTGTACCTGGACCCGCAGCGGCGCGTTCGCATCTGGAACTAGGGCGAGAAAGCAAAAACCCCCGGCACGCAATGTGTTCGGGGGTTTTGCCTTCTGGTCTTTAGAACATCTGCCAGTCCGACGCACCGTCGGGCTGGTTGTAGAGACCCTTCGAGTTCTTGACGACGATCGGATCGCCGCTGCCGAAGTTGTCGTAGAACCACTTCGCATTCTCGGGACTGATGTTGATGCAGCCGTGGCTCACGTTGCGCTTGCCCTGGTCGGCCACCGACCACGGCGCGCTGTGCACGAAGTTGCCGCTGTTGTCGATCCGAACGGCGAGATCCACATCGACCTTGTAGCCGTTGGCGGAGTTGACAGGCACACCGTAGGTCGAGGAGTCCATCACGATGTGGGGGAACTTCTCGAGCACATAGTAGGTGCCATTCGGCGTCGTGTGGCCGCCTGCCGACATACCCATCGACACCGGGATGGTCTTCTCCACCTTGCCGTTGCGCACCACCGTCATCTGGTGCGTCGCGTCATCGATGGTGGCCACCAACTGCTCGGGAACGGTGAAGCTCGACTTGGTGCCGCCTGCGTCGATGTTGACGATCGTGCCCGCGGGCCAGAAGTCCTGCGGCCGCCAGCGGACCTGGCTGTCGCTGGTCCAGTAGAACCGGCCGGGCACCGGCGGGACCGACGAGATGTGGATCGCCTGCTCGGCCATCGCCCTGTCGGCAATCGGCCGCGCGAAGTTGATGTAGATCGGCTTGGCTGCTCCGACCTTTGATCCGTTCGTCGGGTTGAACGTCGGCGGCGCGAACACCGGGTCGCCGACGTACGGCGTCGGGTTCTGGCCCGCTGGCGTGCCCTCGGGGATGACCATCGGTTGCGCGGCAGGCGGCCCGAACGGGTTGAACGGGGCCGGGGGCGCTGCCGGATCGACCGGCGGCGGGACCGCAAGCGGATCGGCGGGCGGCGGCGCGAGTGGATCGGCCGGGGGCGGCACGGGCGCTGCTGCCGGGTCGATCGGCGCCGGCGGCGGCACCACATCGGGGTCAGCCAGCGCAGAGGGGTTACCCAGCGCCAGTCCACCAATCAGTCCAACCGTCATGATCGCGGTGACTAATTTGCCCCTCATCCGCGTACGCATACGTCTCCTCCAGTCACACACAAACTTCGTCCAGTCTCGCACAGCGAAAACACCGGCTACTTCCTCGAGGAAGCTGCCCAGCCCTGTGCAACCGCCCAGCATAGGTCGCTGACCTGCACTGTCAATCGCAGCGCAGCCGCGAACGTTACTTCCTGCTGATTGCCTGAGGAACTTCGAACAGGCCTCGGGTGGCCGTCACACCGGTCAGCGCGACCACCACCAGCGCCGTCGACGCGCCGAGCATCAGCGGTAACCCGGCGTGTTCATAGAGCAGGCCGCCCGACAGCGAACCCGCCATGATGCCGACCTGGAAGCCTGCGACATAGAGGCCCGACGCGCCGTCTGGATCCTCGGGCGCGGAGCGCATGGCCGCCGCCTGCAGCATCGGTGGCAGCGCCGTCGAGGCCGCACCCCACACCACGATCGCTGCCACGCCGATGACCAACGCCATCAGACCCGCCGAGTGGTCGAATGCCAGCGACGCCAGCACCGCGAACGCCGCCGCCAGTGCAGCCAGGCAGCCCACCACCGAGGCGTGCGGCCAGCGGTCCAGCGGTCGGGCCATCACCGCCATGGAGACCAGGCCCGCTGTCCCGAACGCGGCCAACAGCCACGCGAGCGTCGGACCGTGCACCCCGACGACGTCGCGGATGATCACGACGATGAACGTGTAGGAGATGAAGTGCGCAGCCACTCCGATCATTGTCAGCACGGTCAAAGTGACCAGCCGGCTGTTGCGGTGATGGCCCGCGCTGCGGCGCGCGGGGTGGGCGGCGTCGCGCGTTATCGCCATTCGTGGCAGGGCCACCCATGCGGCCACCGTGACAGCCGCGGCGGCCAGGGTCACCACCATCACCGCCAGCCGCCACCCCCACAGCTCGCTCATCGCGGCGGTCAACGGATTGCCCCCGACGAGCGCCAGCCCGGTGCCGACGTACACCGCCGTGGTGGCACGGCCGGCGTGTGTCGCAGGCACCAACCGGGCGCCGATCGGCGCGATCACCGACCACATCAGCCCATGGGTGAGGGCGCACAGCATCCGGCCGCTCGCCAGCACCGTGAAGTTCGGTGCGAA
This sequence comes from Mycobacterium sp., assembly GCA_035492865.1. Lineage (GTDB taxonomy): Bacteria > Actinomycetota > Actinomycetes > Mycobacteriales > Mycobacteriaceae > Mycobacterium. Next base: position 11,438 of record DATJIX010000058.1, read on the forward strand.
CGCTGAAATCAGTTGCGATGCAGTCAAACACGCCAATGTCAGCAGCAGCGTGGTGCGCCGCGGCAATCGCGCGGTGAGGCGGACCAACGGAACGGTGGTCAGGGCGGCGACGAGCGCGTAGCTCGCGAGCAGCGTGCCCACCAACGCCTCACTGACCCGAAGATCTGCGGCGATGGCGGGCAGCGCACCGACGGGGACCATCTCGGCGGTGACGTAGACGAATGCGGCGGCCGCCAGCACAGTGAGCTGCACGGTGACGCGCGGCGTCCACGTGTGAGTGACAGGTATGCGGGTATCGACTGTCATAGCGCGAGCAACCACGGTATCCAGTGAGGATGGGAACCGCGCTAGTGCTGGTTGTCAGCTGGTAGTGGATCGCCGCTTAACCGAGAGAGGATTGTGATGGTCGAAATCCCGAAGGGGTACGAAACGCTGTTGGACCGCCCGCTCTACGGGCACCTGGCCACGACGCGGCCCGATGGCAACGCGCAGGTCAATCCGATGTGGTTCGACTGGGACGGCGAGGTGCTGCGATTCACGCACACGACACACCGACAGAAGTACCGCAACATCGCGGCCAACCCGCACGTGGCTATGTCGATCAGCGATCCCGACAACCCGTACCGCTATCTGGAGGTGCGCGGTGTGGTCGAGGAGATCGTGCCGGATCCGACGGGCGCGTTCTACCTGCAACTCAACGACCGCTACGGCGGCCCGTTGACCGAGCCGCCTGCGGACAAGGCCGACCGGGTCATCCTCGTCGTGCGACCGACCGGATACAGCAAGCAGTGATCGTCGCGTTCAGCGTCAGCCCGACAGGTGGTGACGCCAGCGTTGGAGCCGCTGTCGCCGAGGCGATCCGCGTGGTGCGCGCCTCCGGCCTGCCGAACGAGACCAACGCGATGTTCACCAACATCGAGGGTGAATGGGACGAGGTGATGGCGGTGGTCAAAGAGGCGGTCGACGCCGTCACCGCCGCCTCGGACCGGGTGAGCCTGGTGCTCAAGGCCGACATCCGCCCCGGCTACACCGGTCAGCTGGCCGCAAAGGTGCAGCGCATCGAGGACGCGCTGAGCGACTAGGAACGCACCAGTCGGGCGATGGCCGCCGACGCCTCGGCGAGTTTGGCGTCGGCCTCGTCGCCGCCCTCGGCGACGGCCTGCGTGACGCAGTGGCCGAGGTGCTCATCGAGCAGACCGAGCGCCACCGACTGCAGCGCGCTGTGGACCGCGCTGATCTGGGTGAGGACGTCAATGCAGTATTTGTCCTCGTCGATCATCTTCGCGATGCCGCGAACCTGACCCTCGATTCGCCGCAGCCGCTTGGCGTAATTCTCCTTCTGCTGCGAATATCCGTGTGCGGCAGTCATTTCAGCCTCCCAGCATCTGCTTCATCTGGCCGATCTCGGCTTCCTGCGTTTTGACGATGTTCGCGGCCAGGCTCTTGGCATCGACATTGTCGCCGTTGGCGATCTCGGCCTTGGCCATTTCGATCGCGCCCTGGTGGTGGCTGATCATCGACTCGAGCCATAGTTTGTCGAACTCGGCGCCGTTCAGCGACTGCAGCTTGGCCAGTGTCGCGTCGTCGACCATGCCCTGCATGGCGGCACCGTGCCCGGCATGCCCGGAGTTCGCGTCGGGGTTCTCGTTCCACTGCACCAGGAGCACCTTCATCACGTTGATCTCCGGTTGCTGCGCGGCCGAGATCTGTTGCGCAAGGGCGACGACGGCGGGATCGGTGGAACGGCTCGCCACCAGGGCCGAGAGGTCGACGGCCTGCTGGTGGTGCGGAATCATGTTGGTGGCGAACGCGACATCGTCAGGGTTGTAGCCGGCGGGCTGGCCGGTGATGACGGGCTCGTCGGTCTTCGGGTGATCGGCATGGCTCTGCGACGTCGAGTTGCTACACGACGAGAGGAACAGCGCGGCGGTCAATGCGGCCAGCACCGCGACGACCCGAGCGATCAACGTCATGAGCCAAGGGTACCCCATGGGGGTATTCATAACGGTTTGGCCTGTCGAAACGCCAACGGCATACTGAAACGCATGCCCTCAGACACCCCCGATATCAAGCCCCGCAGTCGCGACGTCACCGACGGCCTCGAGAAGGCCGCCGCCCGCGGAATGCTGCGGGCGGTAGGCATGGGTGACGAGGATTTCGCCAAGCCGCAGATCGGCGTCGGCTCGTCGTGGAACGAGATCACCCCGTGCAACCTGTCCCTGGACCGGCTGGCCAAGGCGGTCAAGGAGGGCGTGTTCGAAGCCGGGGGTTACCCGATGGAGTTCGGCACCATCTCGGTGTCCGACGGCATTTCGATGGGCCACGAGGGCATGCACTTCTCGCTGGTGTCCCGCGAGGTGATAGCGGACAGCGTCGAGGTCGTCATGCAGGCCGAGCGGATGGACGGTTCGGTGCTGCTGGCCGGCTGCGACAAGTCGCTGCCCGGCATGCTGATGGCCGCCGCCCGGCTGGACCTGGCATCGGTGTTCCTGTACGCGGGCTCGATCCTGCCCGGCATCGCCAAGCTGTCGGACGGCACCGAGAAGGAAGTGACGATCATCGACGCATTCGAGGCCGTCGGCGCGTGCTCTCGCGGGCTGATGTCGCGCGAGGACGTCGACGCGATCGAACGCGCGATCTGCCCCGGCGAGGGTGCGTGCGGCGGCATGTACACCGCCAACACGATGGCGTCCGCGGCCGAGGCGCTCGGCATGTCGCTGCCGGGATCTGCCGCCCCGCCCGCCACCGACCGCAGGCGTGACGGGTTCGCCCGCCGCAGCGGCCAGGCCGTCGTCGAACTGCTGCGCCGCGGCATCACCGCCCGCGACATCCTGACCAAGGAAGCGTTCGAGAACGCGATCGCGGTGGTGATGGCGTTCGGCGGATCGACCAACGCGGTGCTGCACCTTTTGGCGATCGCTCACGAAGCGAACGTGAAGCTGACGCTGGAGGACTTCACCCGCGTCGGCGCCAAGGTGCCACACCTGGCCAACGTCAAACCTTTCGGGCAGCACGTGATGACGGATGTCGACCGCATCGGCGGTGTGCCGGTCGTGATGAAGGCACTGCTGGATGCCGGTCTGCTGCACGGCGATTGCCTGACGGTGACGGGCCAGACGATGGCAGCCAACCTCGCCCACATCGCGCCGCCCGATCCGGACGGCAAGGTGCTGCGTGCGCTGAGTAATCCGATCCATCCGACCGGCGGCATCACGATCCTCGGCGGCTCGCTGGCGCCGGAGGGCGCCGTGGTGAAGTCGGCGGGCTTCGACTCGGACGTGTTCGAAGGCACCGCAAGGGTTTTCGAGCGCGAGCGGGCCGCACTCGACGCGTTGGAGGACGGCACCATCGCCGCGGGCGACGTCGTGGTCATCCGCTACGAGGGCCCCAAGGGCGGGCCCGGCATGCGCGAGATGCTCGCGATCACGGGCGCGATCAAGGGTGCAGGCCTCGGCAAGGATGTGCTGCTGATGACCGACGGTCGGTTCTCCGGCGGCACCACGGGTCTGTGCGTCGGACACGTCGCACCGGAGGCCGTCGACGGCGGCCCGATCGCGTTCGTTGCCGACGGCGACCGGATCCGACTGGACGTGGCCAAGGGCACGCTGGACGTGCTGGTCGATCCGACCGAATTCGAGGCCCGCAAGGCAGGTTTCGAGCCGCTGCCGCCGCGGTACACCACCGGTGTGTTGGCCAAGTACACCAAGCTTGTCGGGTCGGCGGCGGGTGGCGCGGTCTGCGGTTAGTGCAGCGCCTTCGCCAGCAGCGCCGGCAGCTGGTCGGCCACGAACGGTAGCGACAGCGGGGAGTGGAACGCTATCGCACCGGCCTGCTCTGCGTTCGTGAACACGTTCCGGTTCTCCCGGGTGGCTCGTAGATTCGCGATGCCGGGAATGGCGAGCAGCGCATCGATGTCGGCCTGGCTCTTCGTCGTCCAGATCAACGCGTCGGCTTCGTCCAGCGGCGCAGGGTTGTTGGGATCTATGTACGCCCTGTCATCACCACGGCCGTAGGCGGCGATGCCCTCGGGGATGACGAAACCCATCTGCGTGAGGAACTCCGTCTTCCAACTCGGGATCGACGCGATGATGCTGTTCTGCCAGTAGGTGTCACCCGAGAGCAGGAAGACCTTCTTTCCTGCGAACTGCGGATGGTTCTTGGCGACGGCGGCGAAACGTCCGTCGACACCGGAGATCAACGACGCCATCCTGTCCGCCTGGAACACCGCCTGGCCGATGGTGTCGGCCTGGAGCTTCCAGGGTTCGAAGAACGGTTCGGGCCCCGACTGCGGGATGGTGGGGGCGATTGCCGAGAGTTGTTGGTAGGTATCGGCATCGACGCCCGCGTTTGTCGCGACGATCAAGTCGGGCTTCAAGGCGGCGATCTGATCGACCTGGATGCCGTCGTAGATGCTGAGCACCGTCGGCTGAGCACCGCCGAGTTTGGCTTGCGCCCATGGCCATACGGCGAAGGGCTCCTTGCCGAACCACTCCGTCGTGGCGATCGGCACGACGCCGACGGCCAGCAGGTCGTCTTGTCCGGTGAAGCCGGCGCTGACGACACGTTTGGGTGGGGCCGGGACAACGGTCTGTCCGAAGGCGTGGGTGATCGTGACGGCGTTGGGCGTCGCTGTCGCCGACGTCGCCGCACGCCCCGCGGCCACCGCCAATCCCGCCGCCCCGGCCATCCCGAGGAAACCTCGCCTACTCCATTGTGGGTGCATCGCGCCAGCGTAAGCGGTGCAACGACGGAACCGAGGCAAATCAACCGATCTGTCAAACGGCTATGCTCAACCGTCACCGAACCGGCGATACAACGCGGGCAGGAAAGCCGCCAGGTGGTTCATCTCCTGGGCACAATGCACCATGAGGTCGCGCGGGTCCGGCAGCTGGCGGGCCGCGATCGGTCGAAGCGCCCTGTCCACCAACGACTTTCCCATGCGAAGCGCAACGTGTCGGCCACCCATCCAGAAGCGGGATCGCATCTCGGCGCCGCCGGGTGTGGACCGTACGTGGTGCACCAACCAGCCGACGTCGACCGGAATGTCACCGGAACCGAGGCGTGCGCAGATCGCGACCTCGTCCACCGGTTCGAGGCCGAGCGAAGACGGCTCGACGAATTGAATCGCGGGCCGCGAGAACGACGAACCGAGATACTCGGCAAC
>DATJIX010000059.1:0-9396 GCA_035492865.1 Mycobacterium sp.
GAACCGTTGGGGTTGTCGCGGTAGCGGAACACCACCCGGCCCTCGCCCTCGAGCTCGTCGAGCACCTTCTCGCTGGCCACGTAGCGGCCCTCGCCCGACTTCAGCGGCACCAGCAGATCGGCGCCCAGCTCGTAGCGCGACGTCCAGGCCGTCGAATTCGACACGACCTCCAGCCACAGGTCGCGGCAGACGAAGTGCAGTCCCGCATTGCGCGTCAGTGCACCCGGCAGCAGGCCCGCCTCACACAACACCTGAAAACCGTTGCAAATCCCCAACACTGGCAACCCCTGCCCTGCGGCCCTGACCACCTCGCCCATCACCGGCGCGAACTTGGCGATCGCGCCGCAGCGCAGATAGTCGCCATAGGAGAAGCCGCCGGGCACCACTACCGCGTCGACGCCCTTGAGGTCGGCATCGGCGTGCCACAGGCTGACCGCCTCGGCGCCTGCCAACCGGACCGCCCTTGCGGCGTCGACGTCGTCGAGCGTGCCTGGGAACGTGATCACGCCCACACGCGCGGTCACGATTGCTCCCTGGTGACGGTGAAGTCCTCGATCACGGTGTTCGCCAACAGCGATTCGGCGATCTCGGCGAGGGTTTCGTCCGTGATGCTGTCGTCGACCTCGAGCTCAAATCGCTTGCCCTGCCGGACATCTGACACACCGCCGAAGCCCAACCTGCCCAACGCGCCAACGATCGCCTGCCCCTGCGGGTCCAGGATCTCCGCCTTCGGCATCACGTGCACAACCACCCTTGCCACGGCGCTCACTCTACCGGCGGCTATCCGCCGAGCGCCTCACCGGCACGACCCCAGGTACGCATTGCACAGCGGCGCCGCCATCGCGTCGAGGACCTGCACGTCAGCGGCCGGCGGCCAGTCGGCCTGCAGGGGCAGCGCCGACCACATCGCCAATTCGACGACGGTGCTGCTGTCGGGGTGGGCCAGCAGGTATTCGTGCATGACCTGCTTTCCCGCGTCGCTGATCACCGCCGCGACGCGCGTGCCGTCGTTTGTGGTGATCGACGGGGAGGCCGTTGCGCTGGTGGATTGGCAGTCGCGCAGCCGTGACCTGGCAGTCTCCAGCGTGGCCACCGCCGTCGCGCCTCCGGTCGCGGTGTCGCCGCGCCAGTGAATCACCTGCACCAGCAGGTTCCACTGGCCCTCCTGGTGCAACACGACCGACCGTGCCGACACGGCGTACGCGCGGGGATCGCTGGCAACCGGCGGGCTGCCGCACAGCGCCTCGAAGCCGAACCGGGGCGACGGCGCCGTCACCGCCAAACCGGCCAGGCCGGGCCAGCTGTAGACCGGATACAGCGGGATGGACGTCGGTGCGATCCACGCCGCATCTGGGATGGCGTCGCAAATCGGCGGGCACACGCCGGGCACGGCACGCGCAGGACCAGGACCGGGACCGATGGCCAACCCGCAGGTCGCCATGGCCAGCGCCAGCAGCAATCGCACGTCTCAACTTCCCCCTGGTCCCGCCCTGCGCGCCACAATATAGGCATGCAATTGACGCATTTCGGCCATTCATGCTTACTCGCGAAATTCAAGGGCGATTCCGGTCAGGACACGACGGTGTTGTTCGACCCCGGGACCTTTTCGCACGGCTTCGAGGGCATCACGGGCCTTTCGGCGATTCTGATCACCCACCAGCACCCCGATCACGCCGACACCGAGCGGCTGCCGGCACTCGTCGATGCCAACCCGGGGGCCGCGCTGTACGCCGACCCGCAGACGGCCGCGCAGCTCGGCGGTCCGTGGAAGGCGGTGCATGTCGGAGACGAGTTCGGCGTCGGCCATCTGACGGTGCGCGGCGTCGGCGGCAAGCACGCCGTGATCCACCCGGAAATCCCTGTCATCGACAACATTTCGTATCTCGTCGGCGACGGTTCACACGCGGCGCGGTTGATGCACCCGGGGGACGCGCTGTTCACTCCCGGCGAGCCCGTCGACGTGCTGGCCACTCCCGCAGCGGCGCCGTGGATGAAGGTGTCGGAGGCCGTCGACTATCTGCGCGCCGTCGCACCGGCCCGCGCCGTGCCCATCCACCAGGCGATCATCGAGCCGAACGCGCGCGGCATCTACTACGGGCGGCTGTCCGAGATGACCGACACCGACTTCCAGGTGCTTCCTGAGGAGTCCGGCACCGACTTCTAGGCGGTTTCGCGCGCCGCGGCCCGTCCCGCCGCCCGGCCGGAGAACACACAGCCACCAAGGAAGGTGCCCTCCAGCGACCGGTAGCCGTGCACGCCACCGCCACCGAAACCGGCGGCCTCGCCCGCCGCATACAGCCCGTCGAGCACGCTGCCGTCGGCCTTGAGCACTCGCGAGTCAAGGTCGGTTTCCAAGCCGCCCAACGACTTACGCGTCAGGATGTGGAGCTTGACGGCGATGAGGGGGCCGGCTTTCGGGTCGGTGATTCGGTGAGGGGCGACGACGCGGCTGACGCGGTCGGCGATGAATGCGCGCGCACCACGAATGGCGGTTATCTGGCTGTCCTTGGTGAACTTATTGGCTACCTCGCGGTCGCGAGCGGTGACTTCTGCGTCCACCACGCCAAAATCGAGCGGCTCGACGTCGGGCACGGCGTTCATCTTGGATACCAACTCCCGCAACGAGTTCGCCGTCACGAAGTCGATGCCCTTGTCGACGAACGCCTGCACCGGCGGCGGCGGGCCAGGCCGGACGCGCGACAGCACCTGACGCACGCTGCGTCCCGTCAGATCGGGGTTCTGCTCCTGACCCGAGAGCCCGAACTCCTTCTCGATGATGCGCGCGTTCAGGACGTACCACGTGTAGTCGTAACCGGTTTGGGCGATGTACTCCAACGTGCCAAGGGTGTCGAACCCCGGGAACAACGGCGGCGGCAGCCGCTTGCCGGTGGCGTCGAGCCACAGCGACGACGGGCCGGGAATGATCCGGATGCCGTGCAGCGGCCAGATCGGGTCGTAGTTGGTGATGCCCTCGGTGTAGTGCCACATCCTGTCGCTGTTGATGACGTTGCTGCCCGCCGATTCGGCTATGCCGATCATCCGGCCGTCGACGTGTGCGGGCACACCGCTGAGCAGCTGTTCGGGTACCCGGCCCATCCGCTTGGGCCAGTTCTGTCTGACCAGATCGTGATTTCCGCCGATGCCACCGCTGGCCACGATCACCGCCTGCGCGCGGAACTCGAACTCGCCCACAGTGTTTCGTGATGTCGCCACACCGCGCGCTGCGGTCGTCGGCTCCAGCACCGCACCACGGATCCCCTTCACCGCCCCACTCTCGACGATCAGCTCGTCGACGCGATGCCGGTGCGCGAACCGCACCTTCGCATTGCCAAGCAGCCGGCGTGCGAAGACGTCGACGATCGCGGGTCCGGTTCCCCAGGTGATGTGGAAACGCGGCACCGAGTTGCCGTGACCGCGTGCGTCATAGCCGCCGCGCTCCGCCCAGCCGACGAGGGGAAAGGTCTGCAGGCCACGCTCGTGCAGCCAGCTGCGCTTCTCGCCCGCCGCGAAGTCGACGTAGGCGTGTGCCCACTGCCGCGGCCAGTGGTCCTCGGGCCGGTCGAAGCCCGCGGTGCCGAGCCAGTCCTGCAGCGCCAGCTCGTGGCTGTCGTGGATGCCCAACCGCCGCTGTTCGGGACTGTCGACGAAGAACAGCCCACCAAACGACCAGAACGCCTGACCACCGACGTTGTTGGCGTTCTCCTGGTCGACGATGAGCACGCTGCGCCCACGCTCGACAAGCTCACACGCCGCTACCAGCCCGGCCAGCCCGGCACCCACCACGATCACATCAGCGTCAGCCATGGCCGCCAATGTAGCGGTCTCGAGTCAGGCGGCGTCTGTGAGCGCGGGATACGGATCCCAGTGGTAGACCGACGGCACACACTGATGCATCAGCGCCAGGTCGACGGCGTCGAGCATGGCCTGCCGCGGTCCAGGTCTGCGCAGGTGCCGGGCGGCAACCGCAACACGGACGACGCCCTCGCGTCGCGCGGTGCGCTCGGCCGACAGCACAAGCGTGCGGCACCACCACGGCTCGCTCAAGAACCCCTCGCCGATGCCGAGCACCCTGCTCCGCACCATTGTCTGACGAACCAGATCGGTGATACCGCTCAGCCCGGCCAGCAGCCGAAAGCCATTGCGGGGCAATGCTGTTACCGTACCTTGCGACACCGTCCAACCGGGCGCAGCGAACATCCGGCTCCTGAGGCCCAGATGTTCGAGGACCCGGTCGGCGGCCATCAGGCGCAAATTGGCTTCGTGCGCAGGCAATGTCGCGAATTCCCCGCGCCTGGACTTGGTGGCCGCTTCGTCGAACCCGTGCAGCACGAGCGCGTCGCCACGCGCGCGACGGTCGGCAAGCCATTCGACCGTCGGTGCGTCGCAGTCGAGTCGGTAGCCGCCCTTGATCCGGGGTGCCACCAAGAACGAGGCAGGCACAGCGCGCTCGTCAAGCTGACGGCAGAACCTGTCGACGTCGGCCAGTGTGCGGTCGCTGATCCCGGAAACCGAGACGATCAGTTGTCCAGCCACGTTGTTGATTGTGGCAACGTCAGGTGTCCCAACGGTTTACAACACGTGGTCAGCAGTTGACCATCTATCGCGGTAGTACAGCCTCGATTGCGGCGACCACCTCTGGCGCGTCGGGTACCGTGCGCGGACGGAACCGGTTGACCACCTCGCCACCGGGCGCGAGCAGGAACTTTTCGAAGTTCCACTGGATGTCACCGGCCTCGCCGCTGCTGTCCGCCGTCTTGGTCAGTTCGGCGTACAGCGGGTGCCGTTCCGCGCCGTTGACATCGGTCTTGGCCAGCAGGGGGAACGTCACCCCATAGTTCGTCGAGCAGAACGTCTGGATCTCCTCGGCGCTGCCCGGCTCCTGGCCCATGAATTGGTTGCACGGCACGCCGATCACGGTCAGCCCGCGGTCACCGTAATCCTTCGCCAGCTGCTCCAACGCGGTGTACTGCGGGGTGAGGCCGCATTTCGAGGCCACGTTCACCACGAGAACGGCGCCGTCGGCAAGCTCGGCCAGCGTGGTGGGTCGCCCGTCCAGCGTTGTCAGGGCGATGTCGGTCAGCGAGGTCATACCCGCACCCTAACCGTCGAACAGCATCAGCGCGATCTTCTCCACCTCCGCCATCGGATCATCGTCGGTGTCGATCGCCCCGTTGAGTCGCAGCATCGCGAAGCCGTGCACCAACGACCACGCTGCCAACGCGGCATGCTGCGGATCCGCTTTGGCGCGTGGATCTTTCAGTGTCCCGACGCCGTCGGCCAGCTCGGCGCCCGCCGCGTCTTGGGCGGCCTTGAGCTCAGCATTGTCCGGGTGGACCAGCGAGCGGTCGAACATCACCGCGTAGTGACCGGGATGGTCGAGCGCGAACCGCACGTACGCCAGCGCCGCGGCGATGAAGTCCGGCCGCGCCGCGTCCAGCGCTTCGGCCAGCAGCCCCCACCCCTGGGCGGCCAACGCGGTGAAGAGCCCGCGCCGATCGGTGAAGTGGTGCGCCGGGGCGGCGTGTGAGACACCGGCCTCGCGCGCCAGTTCACGAAGCGAGATTCCGTCGGCGCCACGCTCGGCCACCAGGCTGGCGGCCTTGGCCAGGATGACGGCCTTCAGATCGCCATGGTGGTAGGTGTCCCTGCTCATGCCGCCATCATAGCCAGGAATCTTGACAGTGCCTAGATAGGTGATTAGCGTATCCGTCAGATCTTGACACTGTCTAGATAAGGAGTCCGCAATGGCCGTCATCGTCACGTTGATCCTGGGCACACTGGGTGCCCGATTGGTCGGCTGGCTGGGGGTCGACTACGTCGACAGCTGGCCGGAGGCCTTCGCCGTCGGATTGGCGGCCATGTTTGTGATGACCGGGGTCGCGCACTTCGTCAACCCGCTTCGCCGCGACATGATCGCGATCGTGCCGCCGCGGCTGCCCGCCCCCGGCCTGCTCGTCACGATCACCGGCGTGCTGGAACTGATCGGCGCGGCCGGACTGCTGTACCCGCCGACCCGCGTCGCGGCGGCGGCATGCCTGTTCGTGCTGATGCTGGTGATGTTCCCCGCCAACGTCTACGCGTCGCGGATGCCCAACCCGCCGAAGTCGATGACGTCGCGGCTCGACATCCGCACGGTCGAAGAGGTCGTGTACCTAGCCGCTGCCGTCGTGGTTGGCGTTGGCAGCATCCAGTAGCCAGGCGTACTGGAAGGCGGCTTCCTTCCAGCGCTCGTAGCGACCGCTGATCCCACCGTGGCCGGCGTTCATCTCGGTCTTGAGCAGCACCGGATGATCGTCGGTCTTGGTGCGGCGAAGGGCCGCAACCCATTTCGCGGGCTCGACGTAGAGCACCCTGGTGTCGTTCAGCGACGTCATCGCGAGGATCGCCGGATAGTTCTTGGCCTCGATGTTCTCGTAGGGTGTGTAGGACTTCATGTAGTGGTAGACGTCCTGGTCTTCCAACGGGTTTCCCCACTCGTCCCACTCGGTCACGGTCAGCGGCAGTGACGGGTCGAGGATGGTCGTCAGCGCGTCGACGAACGGCACTGCCGCCAGAATGCCCGCGAACAGCTCCGGCGCCATATTGGCGACCGCGCCGACCAGCAGTCCGCCGGCACTGCCACCGAGGGCGACGAGATTCTCCGGCCGTGTCACGTCCGTCTGGATGAGATGTGCTGCCACCGCGATGAAGTCGGTGAAGGTGTTTCTCTTCTCCAGCAGCTTGCCGTGTTCGTACCACGGCCTGCCGAGCTCGCCACCACCCCGCACATGCGCGACCGCGAACACCATGCCGCGGTCCAACAGAGACAGCCTGGCGATGGAGAACCGCGGGTCTTCGCACGATTCGTAGGCGCCGTAGCCGTACAGCAGAGTCGGCGCGGGATAAGGCACGCCGATGCGGTGGATGATCGAGATCGGCACCCGCGCACCGTCTGCCGCGACGGCCCAGTCCCGGCGCTCGACGTACTCGTCGGCGTGGTAGTCGCCGAGCACCGGTTGTTCACGCAGCAATGTCCGCTCGCCGCTGGCGAGGTCGATGTCGTAGATGCGCACCGGGATGACGAACGACGTGGCGCCGATCCGCAGCTTCGGTGAGCTCCAGTTCGGGTTGGCGGAGATGCCCGCCGACATCAGTTCGGAGTCGAACGTGATGTCCTCGGGGTGGCCGTAGTCGCCGTCGGCGTAGATCGGCCACAGCTGGATCCGGGGCAGTGCCTCGCTGCGGTAGCTGACCACGAGATGGCCCTCGAACGCGTCGACGGAGTCGAGGCGGACATCGTCGCGATGTTCGATCAGTGTGCGAAATGTGTTGGGATCACTGACCGGCGCCTCGACCAGGGTGAAGTTCTCGGCACCGTCGTTGTGCAGGATGAGGAACCGGTCCTCACCGCCGACGATCGCGTGTTCGACGGAATACTCGACCAGGTCGCGGCGCGGCCAGATGGTGGTGAACTCGGCTTCCCCGTCGGCGGCGTCGCCGTACCGCATTTCGGTGGTGACGGCGCTGCCCGCAGCGATGATGACGTACTTGTTGCTGCGGGTACGACCGACCGCGAGCCAGAACTTCTCGTCGGGCTCGTGGTAGACCTTCTCGGCAGGCAGGCCGGAACCGAGGCGGTGCCGCCACACGGTGTCGGGGCGCCACGCGTCGTCGACGGTGATGTAGTAAACGGTGCGGTTGTCCGCCGCCCAGGTAGCGCCCGCGCCGATGCCGACGATCTCATCGTCGTACAGGGAGCCAGTGCGTAAGTCCTTGAACCGCAATGTGTATCGCTCGTCGCCCTTGACGTCCACCGAATAGGCCAGGATGTTGCCGTCAAGACTGACGCTGGCAGCACCGAGCGAGAAGAAGTCGTGTCCCTCGGCCTCAACATTCTCGTCGAGCAGAATCTGCTCGCCGGGGATCTCGGTGTCCTCGTCGAATTGCGGAGGCACCCAGTCATCGGGATCCATGACGGGGCACCGGCATTGCACGCTGTACTGCTTACCTTCGAAGCTTCGGCCGTAGTACCACCATTCGCCGCGACGTGTCGGGACGGACAGATCGGTTTCCTTGGTCCGCGCCTTTATCTCGTCGAAGATCTTCTGCCGCAACGGCGCCAGGCCGTCGGTCACATGCTCGGTGTAGTCGTTCTCGGCCTTCAGGTAGTCGATGACCTCGGGGTTGGTCTTGTCACGCAGCCACTCGTAGGGGTCGATGAACACGTCGCCATGATGTTCCCGACGAGCGTCGATTCTCTTGGCTTCCGGTGGCTTCACGGCTTGATCCAATCGCTGAACTTGAGGCCCGAGATGCGTTCATAGGCTTCGATGTAGCGGGCACGGGTGGCGTCGACGATGTCGGGTGGCAACGCGGGCGGCGGCTTGTCGCCGTGGCGGTCCCAACCGGACTCCGGGCCGGTGAGCCAGTTGCGCACGAACTGCTTGTCGAAACTGTTCTGAACGGCGCCCTCCTTCCAGTCGGCGGCAGCCCAGTACCTGCTGGAGTCCGGGGTGAAGACCTCGTCGGCCAGTCGCAGGTTTCCGTGCTTGTCCACACCGAACTCGAATTTGGTGTCCGCGACGATAATGCCTTTGGTCAGTGCATGATCGGCGCCCTGGATGTAGGTCTTCAAGGTCTTCTCGCGTAACTGGTTGGCTCTGACCGCGCCGACCAATTCGATCACATCGTTGAACGAGATGTTCTCATCGTGTTGTCCCAGTTCGGCCTTGGTGGCCGGGGTGAACAGTGGCTCGGCGAACTTGCTGGCCTCAGACAGTCCCGGTGGCAACGGGATGCCGCACACGCTGCCGGTCTTCTGGTAGTCGATGAGGCCGGAGCCGGTCAGGTAGCCGCGGGCCACCGCCTCGACCGGCATCATCTCCAGCTCCTGCACCACCAGCGCCCGGCCGAGCACCTCCTGCGGAATACGCTCGTCGTCGGGTGGGCCTGCCAGGTGATTGGGCGCCTCGACGTAGTCGAAGAAGAACACGCTCATCGCGGTCAGGATGCGGCCCTTGTCGGGTATCTCGGAGTCGAGGATGTAGTCGTACGCGGAGATCCGGTCGGTCGCGACAAACAGCAGGGTTTCGTCGTCGACGCGGTACAGCTCGCGAACCTTGCCGCTGGCCAGATGTTCGTAGTCGGTCAGAGACGGGCGCATCGGGCCAGCCTATCTGCTGGGATCAATCCCATGACGTCCCGTTACGTGCCTTATGCCACCACCCCGACGCGCCTGCTCGCCCAGCTGATCAGCGACCTGGTCGTGATCGCCTGGACGACCGTGTGGGTGCTGGTCGGAATGGCGGTGCACTCCGCCGTCGCGACCATCGCCGAATTCGGCAGACAGGTGGAAGGGGGCGCAAACGGGATCGCGGGCAACCTCGACTCGGCGGGCGACGGCGCGCACAAGCTGCC
>DATJIX010000060.1:0-12080 GCA_035492865.1 Mycobacterium sp.
CCGCTCAGAGGCGCCCAACTTGCCGCTGCTGCAGCACAGAGGAATACAGCGATATGGCGTGGCCGCACTGGGCAATGCTGGCATACCGCGGCGACAATGGCTTTCCCGAATTGAAACGCCCGATGAACGCCGCGTGAATCAATCGCTACTCGTAACCCGGGTGCGGCAGGGCGGCGACAGCCAACACCACCGCCGCTCAGAACCGTACGGTGGTTCGGTGGCACTCCTGCTCGGCCCTGCCCTCCGGCATGTATCCGAGACCACAGCTTTGGTCTGGGTGCAAACCGAGCGCGCGGCGACGGTGGAGGTCCTCGGCTGCTCGGCGCGAACATTCGCCGTGCAGGATCATCACTACGCTCTGGTCACCGTCACCGGACTGACCCCCGACACCATCACCGAATACGACGTCAAGATCGACGGAGAACTGGTGTGGCCCCACGCGGATTCATCGTTCCCGCCCAGCGTCATTCGTACCCGGGGGCCCGCGTCGACTCATCGGCTGCAGGCGATCTTTGGATCGTGCCGGTACCCCAAGACTGGCGACGCCAAGCTCGACTCAAAGCTTGGCCTCGACGCGCTCGACACCTACGCCGCCCGAATGGCCACGTGGCCGATCGACGACTGGCCGGAGGCGCTGATCCTGCTCGGCGATCAGCTGTATGCCGACGAATTGACCCCGGAGTCGAGACGACGCCTGACCGGCCGCCGCACACGTCAGAACCGGCGCGGTCAGCGGCCGCCCGACGAGGTGGTGAGCTTCGCCGAATACGAACGGCTGTACCGCCATTCGTGGGGGGACCCGGAGATCAGATGGCTGATGTCCACCGTTCCGACCGCGATGATCTTCGATGATCACGACATCAGGGACGACTGGAACACCTCGGCGTCCTGGCGCGCCGACATGAAGGACAAGCCGTGGTGGCGTGACCGCATCCGGGCCGGGCTGGCGTCGTACTGGGTGTATCAGCACCTTGGCAACATGAGCCCGGCCGAGCTGGCCGACGACGAGGACTATCAACGCCTCGTCGCGACAGACGGCGATACCTGGCAGCAGCTCGCCGATCTGGCCGATCGGGCCGACGAAGAGGTGGACGGCAACAAGGGCATCAGGTTCAGCTATCGATGGGACTTCGGTCACAGCCGGCTCATCATGATCGACTCCCGCAACGGCCGGATCCTCGACTCCGGCGAACGCATGATGATCGGCGAACACGAGTTCGCATGGCTGGAGTCCCAGGCCACCGACGGCCTCGACAAGTTGGACCATCTGATCCTGGCCTCCTCGGTGCCGTGGCTGATGCCGCCAGCCATCGGAGACATCGAAGCCGTCAACGAACGAAACGCCGACCGGCCCGGCCTGCGCGGATTGATTGCCGAAAAGACCCGCAGGGCAGTCGATCTCGAACACTGGCCGGCCTTTTACAAATCATTCTTGCGGCTCGCCGACATGATCGCCCGCATCGCGGGGCATCCCAGCGGACCGGCGACCGTCAGCGTGCTGTCCGGCGATGTGCACCACAGCTATGCCGCGCGCGCCGAATGGATTGATGGTTCCACGTCCACGGGCGCGACGGTGCATCAACTGGTGTGCTCGCCGGTGAACAACTATGTGCCGCTCGTCCTCAAGCCTGTGTTCACGCTGAGCTGGACACGAGGCGCGGCAACGCTCGCGCGATGGTGGGCGCGGCTGCATGGCGTGCCCGCGCTTCCGCTGTCTTGGGCGAACACTCTTGGTCCGTTGTTCGGAAACACCATCGCCACGCTTCGAGTGGACGGCCGCAGCGCCGAGGTGCTATTCGAGCAACCCCGTGCCCGCGCCGTGCTGGACGAACTCGGCCGCGTGGAGCTCAGTCGACCGACCTGACGGGTGTACCGCGCCGAGGTCCTGGGAATACAAAAGGATGTCGACTCGACTGCTGCGGGCTGTCCACCGCCATCTGTCCGCCGCCGATGAGCGCTTCGGGCTGCGACTCGGCGTCGGCTTGGTCGGCACATTCGTCGCCGCGGCCACGTTCGCGCTCCTGCTGCTGCTCGTTCGCGGCGGCTGGCCGCCGCTGCGCCGCCTCGATACCGCCGCTGCGCAGACGTTCAACCAGATCGACGCCGGTCGGCCCGGGCTGGTGAGGACGGCCGAGGTGGTCAGCGATGTCTTCGACCCCAATGTATTCCGGGTCGCGCTCACCGTAGTCGCGGTGGTGTACCTGATCCACGGCGAACGGCATCACGCGACGTGGCTTGTCGTCACGGTATTCGGCGGTGCCGCACTGGGTTTCGCGCTGAAGGAAATTGTCGGACGGGCACGCCCGGTGCTGCCCGATCCGGTCTCGGCGGCGCCGGGGCTGTCTTTCCCTTCCGGCCATGCGCTGGGGGCGTCGATCGGCTGCTGCCTGCTGCTGTTGATCACCCTGCGCTTCCTGTCGCGCCGTGGCCGCATCGCCGCTGTGATCGCAGCCGTCTTGATCGTCGGCCTTGTCGCACTCGCGCGGGTTGTGCTCGGTGTCCACTTCGTCAGCGATGTGTTGGCGGGCATCGCGCTCGGCATCGGCTGGGTGGCCGTGACGACGTGGGCGTACGTCGCGTGGCGGCGCGAAACCGGGCAACCGGTTGAGCGGCCCGCCGAAGTCGGCACCACCGAGCAGAGTTAATTGACGACTGCGCGGGTATACCAAAGTGTGAGCTCACAGAGCTTCAGGTCGATCGCCCGGGATGTTGCGTGGCTTCTCGTTCCGGCCATGTGCCTCGTCGCCGTGATGGTGGGGCTCGGATATCTCGTCACCGACGTCCTACCGTCGACGGCGATCGGGACGTGGGATACCGACGTGCCGCGACGGCTCGTGGAGTATCGCGAGCAGACAGGCGTGTCGGAAAGCAGGCTCATTACCTCGCTGTCAGAGACACGGACGATTGTCATATTGACCGCACTGGCCGCGGCGGCGTTCCGTTGGAAATTCGGTCGATGGCGCGAATCGCTGGTCGTCATCTACGCGGTGGTCGGGGAGACGAGCATCTTCATGGCGACGACCCTCCTGATCGACCGCCCGCGCCCGAAGGTACCGAAACTCGATGCGGCACCGCCGACTTCGTCGTTCCCGTCTGGCCACACCGCCGCCGCCGTCTGCTTCTACGGTGCGATCGCCGCGATCATCATCTGGCACACCCGGCATCGGTGGCTGATGGTGGCCGCGGTTGTCGTCGGTGCCGCGGTGCCGTTGACCATTGCGGCCAGCCGCGTGTATCGCGGCATGCACTACCCGACCGACGTCCTGGCCGGCGGGCTGCTCGGCGCGATCTGGCTGACCGTCGTGATCTTCTATGTGCGCACACATGACGCCGGCGGCAGTCGCGACGCCGCCGTCGACGCCGACACGCGTCTGGTGACCCGATGATGCGCGCCGCGATCATCCTCAATCCGGCGACGATCGACGCCGCAGAACTGCGGGAGTCCGTTGAGAAAACCATGGTCGGCGCGGGTTGGTCGACGCCGATGTGGCTAGAGACCACGCCCGAGGATCCTGGCGCGGGGATGTCGGCGGCCGCGGTGGCGGCAGGCGTTCAATTGGTCGTGATCTGCGGCGGCGACGGCACGATAATGGCTTGCCTCGGCGCGCTGGCCGGCACGGACATGCCCGTTGCGCTTCTCCCGCTCGGCACCGGCAACCTGCTCGCCCGCAACCTCGACGTCCCCATCGAGCTCGCAGATGCTCTCGCCGTTGCCGTCAACGGCGTCGACCGCCGCATTGACCTCGGCAGGGTCGGCGACCAGCCGTTCTCGGTCATGGCCGGCATCGGATTCGACGCGGCGATGATGGCCGACGCCTCGCCCCGCATGAAGAACTTCGCGGGCTGGCCGGCCTATGTCGTCAGCGGTCTGCGGCACCTGCGCGACCCGGTGATGCGGGTGCAGCTGCGAATCGACGACAACCCGCCGCTGCGTCGACCCGCGCGCACGGTGCTGGTCGGCAACGTCGGCCGGCTGCAGGGTGGACTCGAGTTGCTACCGGACGCGATAGTCGACGACGGTCTGCTCGACGTCGTCGTCGTGGCGCCCCGGACGCTTCGCGACTGGATTCGGTTGGCATGGCGCGTCTTTCGTCGGGATCGCACGCAGCATCGGCACCTCGAGCGCTTCCGTGGCCGCTCGATCATGATCGAGGCGGACCGCATCGTGCCCCGCCAGATGGACGGTGAAGTGATCGACGACGGGCGAAGCCTTCACGCGCGGATACAGCCCGGCGCTCTCGTCATCCGCGCGCCCGCGCCGGTGGCGACAGCCGCCTAACGAAGGAGCCCGCCATGAGCACCGCGACACGAGTGCCAGAGACGACCACCATCTCAGGCGACGAACTCTCCGCCGACGACGCCATCACCACACTGCGACGCTACGGCCGCTGGAACCTGGTCAAGAACTCATTCATCCGCTTCAGATACGCCGACGGCTTCACCAACGCTCGCGCCTTGGCGCTGCAGCTCTGCTTGTCCTTCATCCCACTGATCATCGCGGTCGTCGGCCTGGCGAGCGCGGTGCATCAGGAGAAGGTCGGGCAGATCATCATCCAAACCCTCGGCGGGGTGCTTCCTGGCAAGAACAGCGGCGACATGGTGGAGCAGGCCGCGCAGCGCACCCACGACCAGGGGGCGAGCGGAGGCCAGCTCGCGCTGTGGCTCGGCCTGCTCGCCGCCGTCATTGCGCTCACCACTGCGATGGGTCAGATCGAGCGCGGTGCGAACCGCATTTACGGCATCGAACGCGACCGACCCGCGCTGCACAAGTACGGTCGGGCTCTGCTCATTGCGCTGACCGGCGGCCTGTTGCTACAGCTCGGGTTCGTCGTCATCGTCGCAGGCGATGCGCTGGGTGAGGCGCTGGCCGCGGCCTACGGCTTGCCCCACACATTCGAGACCGCGTGGACGATCGGCAGCTGGCCGGCAGGAATCGCGCTGGCTTGGGCGTCCTTCACCGTCATCATCGAGCGTGCGCCGCGCCGCAGCCAACCGGCGTACTCGTGGCTGGCGGTAGGTGCAGGCGTATCGCTTGCGCTGTGGCTGCTGCTGACCGGGCTGCTCGCGCTCTACGTCGTCAAGAGCGGGTCCTTCGGCACCACCTATGGACCCCTGACTGGAATCTTCGCACTGCTGCTCTGGGCCAACCTCTCATCGGTGGCGCTGTTCCTCGGTGTCGCGTTCGCCGCACAGCTCGAGGCCGTCCGAGCGGGGGCACCGACGCCGGCGACGGCGGACCCGCTCGCGACGGAACGCCCAACGGTCGCAACGGAAGAGCCTGTGGTGGCGGCAGCGACCGCTACCCGGCTCTCGGCGAACCGGGCGCTGCCCTACTCGTCACCCGGATACGGTAATGCCGCGACGACGCCGCCGCCGTTGAGCGGCGCTCCGAGCAGCACGGTGGAGGTGCCCGTGCCGGGATCGTAGGAAAGCAGCGACTCGCCGTCCCCACACGACAGGCTGGCTTGCAGCTCGAGATTGCCGTGGTAGACCCCGATCACGCCGACACTGCGGTGCTCGTCGATATTGGGCACCGAGACCTTGGTCGGCGTTTCGCCGAACGTGTCGACCTTCGCGAGGAAGCGGTAACCGCACCCCCCGTAGGCCTGTACGAAGGTGCCCTCGGGCAGCTTCCACGCGTTACCCACGTCGAGGACTTCGCCTTCCTGCGCGTTGTCCGGCTGAGTGAGCAGCGTCGGTGCGCTGCCGTCGATGGGCACCAGCCACAGCTGCGAACTGCTGTACTGCGCGTCATGGCAGTCGGCCACGGTGATCGTCGAGTCGGCGTCCCACCACCGAGTCGGACCGCAGTACTGCTGGCCCGGGACCGGCAGGGTCTTGGCGCCGACTCCGTCGTTGCCCATCACCGCGAGTCCGCCGGCCTCGGTGCCGAGCACGAGCCGCGTGCCGTCCGGTGTGGACAGGAAATCGGGGCCGGACTTGCTTCCGAATTGCTCGATCGGATAGGTCAGCTGGTGGTTGCCTGCGAGGTCGACACGGACGAGCGACGCCGGATTGTCGACGTCGTTGGATTTGGCCAACAACACCGCCTTGCCCTCCGGACGGCTGTAGCGCGGGGTGACGTCGAACTGTTTGACGTTGAAACTCGTCTGCGCTCCGGTGTGCAGGTCGACCTGAATGACGTCCGTCGAATTGTCTCGGCGGCGGTTGTAGAACAGTGCGCGGGTGCCATCGCCCGACCAGTCGACCAACATCGGGCCGCTCTCATTCTCTGCGCGCGCAGCGAACGTGGTGATCTTGTACCGGCCGCCTTCGGGGCTGACCAGAAACAGCGTGTCGGGGGCGGGCTCGCCGACGGGTTCGTCGCCGCCCCGCGTCGGGGTCGCGGGGTTCCACGTCGCCAGCGTCCAGCCCGCACCGACCTGTGACCAGGGGACTTCCGTGATGGCAGCCTCGTCGCCGTGCGCTGCCACCCGCTGCACGGCCGGCGTTGCGGGCGACATGGCGGGGGTGCTCGACGTGGCCTGCGGCGACGTGCCGGTCGCTGAGCACCCGGCCAGCACCAAGCAGGCCAGCGCGAGTGCCACTGATATCTGCTTCACGCGGCAAGCATGGCGCGGACCCCTTGGCGGATTCTTGGTGCGGGGCTTCGTTCTGAGCTCACGGAAGCTCTGTGAGAGAATTCGGCGGAATTCGCACCGGCGTGATGGCGCGAGGTGGGGGAGTGAAAACGCCGGGATATTGCCCCGGAGATATTTGGAGTTTCCATGTCCGCCAACGGAATTGCTCAACTGCTGACGTGGCTGGGTGGCGCGCTGGCCTGGCTGGTCGCGACGCTTGCCATTATCGAATCGACCGAGGTCTCGCTGGCGGTCGCGGTGCCGCTGACATTTGTCTTCGGCCTCTTGGTCGCCGCAGTGAGCCGTGCTGTTGCCAGCGGCCCGACGGGTGGCTGGTCAGGCATCGTCGGCCGGGCCGCGGTCGCGATCGCAGTCGGTGCCGTCGTCGGTGAGTTGGCAGCCGTAGCGCTGTTCTCCGGTTCGATCGACCGCTTGCTCAACGAGCCCGCCGTTGCGCAGGCGTCGGCCGAACTCGAGCAGTCCCGTCAGGCACGCACTGCCCTCGATGCCGCGGTCGATGAGGCGAGCAGGAAACGCGACGACGCCCTTGTCGTCGCCCGCTGCGAATTCAATCCGTCGCCGGCCTGCCCGCAGACCCGCATCACCGGCCAACCCGGCGCGGGACCCGAAACACGCACGGCGACGGACTTTCTCGCCGATACTCAGCGGCAGCTGGACACCGCGGTGGCCAACCACGACAGGCTGGCGCCGGGGCTCGACGCCGAGATCGCCGCCCGGCAGCAGGCTGTCGACCGGGCGCGCACGGCGGCGACCAAAGGCGAGAACGGCCTCGGCACGCGGTGGTCGGCGATGAATGACTACACCTTCGCCCATCCCGGCGCGATGCTGCTGCGGCTGGTGACCATCGCGTTCTTCGCGCTGCTGACCCTCTTGCCGTTGATCCTCAAGCTGTGGCGGGGTCAGACGAGCGAGGATCGCGGTGAGGCCGCCAACGCCGAGGTCGAGCGCGCCGAGTTGGAGGCCGACACCGCGATTGCGGTGAAGCGTGCCGAGGTGCGCGCCGCCGTCGAAACCATGTGGGCCGAGCAGCAATTGGCCAGCGCCCGCATCGCCGTCGAGGCTCAGATGGAGATCGACCGGGAGGAACAACGCCGCCGGGTGATGGAGGCGCTCGAGTTGCCGGTGCAGGCACAGTCGGAACGCGTGGACGAGCCGACGCCCGAGTTGGCCGCGGCGGAATCGGACAACCTGCCCGCGGTGGTCGACCCCGAACCGAAGCCGGGCAACTCACTGATTCCATCGATTCCCGACGTCACCAAGACGGCCGCCCGATGGCTGCGTCCCTTCGTGCCGCCGATCGTTGCGAGTGCGATCGAGACGACGACCAAGCCGCTGCGCGGTGCGCGTCAGGTGTTCGAGGAGACGGAGGAGATCCACTTCTCGCTGCGGCGCACGCACAAGGTCAGCGTCCAGTCGGAGGAGCACGGGCCCGTGGCCCGCAGCGAACAACCCGAGCTGCCCGGCCGTCGCCAGCTACCCTCCGCGGAGTAGTTCACATCGGCCGTCGCCGCGGGTAGCCTGTTAGGCATGAGTCAAATAACGGCGTCAGCGTTGCCGCCGGGGCCCCGGCTTCCCAAGTGGATTCAGACCATCGTGTTCATGCGGTTCTGGCCGCGGTTCGTGGCGGCCTGCCGCCGTCGCTACGGCAAGGTGTTCACGATCCGCGCCTTGACGGTGCCGCCGATGGTGTACCTGTCGGATCCCGCCGAGATCAAGAAGGTGTTCGCGGGCGACCCGAGCGTCTTTCATGCCGGCGAGGCCAACGCGATGCTGGGCGGGCTCCTCGGCGACACCTCGGTGCTGGTGATCGATGATGACATGCATCGCGACTTCCGCCGCATGATGCTGCCGCCGTTTCACCGCGACGCGGTGGCCAAACAGGCCGAGCAGATGGCGGAGATCGCCGCGGCGAACATCGCAGGATGGCCGGTGGGCCAGCCGTTCGCGGTGGCGCCCAAGACGTCCGAGATCACGCTCGAGGTGATCCTGAGGACCGTCATCGGCGCCAGCGATCCGGCGCGGCTCGCGGCCCTGCGGGCCGTGATGCCGAAGCTGCTCAATGTCGGTCAGTGGGCGTCGCTGGCGATCGCACGTCCGGAACTGCAGCGTCGCAGGCCGTGGCGGGCGCTCTGGGATCGCATCCAAGAGGCCGACCGGTTGCTCTACGCCGAGATCGCCGAACGTCGCGCCGACCCGCACCTTGCGGAGCGCACCGACGTATTGGCGATGCTGGTGCGCGCCACCGACGAACACGGGCGCATGCTCAGCGATCGCGAAC
Organism: Mycobacterium sp.; assembly: GCA_035492865.1. Classification (GTDB taxonomy): domain Bacteria; phylum Actinomycetota; class Actinomycetes; order Mycobacteriales; family Mycobacteriaceae; genus Mycobacterium. Next base: position 8,881 of record DATJIX010000060.1, read on the forward strand.
TTCGCGACCAATTGATGACGCTGCTCGTCGCGGGCCACGACACCACCGCCACCGCGCTTTCGTGGGCGTTGGAGCGGCTGACCCGCCACCCCGTCGTCCTCGACAAAGCGGTGCAGGCCGCTGACGCCGGGGACGACGAGTATCTCGATGCGGTAGCCAAGGAGACGCTGCGGATCCGCCCGGTAGTGCCCGACGTTGGCCGTGTGCTGAAGAAACCGGTCGAGCTGGCCGGTTACCAATTGCCTGCCGGGGTGATGGTCGTTCCCGCAATTGGCTTGGTGCACAGCGACTCCGAGGTGTATCCCGATCCGGACCGGTTCGATCCGGACCGCATGGTCGGCGCGACATTGAGCCCGACGACGTGGTTCCCGTTCGGCGGCGGCAATCGCCGTTGCCTCGGTGCGACGTTCGCGTTGGTCGAGCTGCGGGTCGTGCTTCGCGAGATCCTGCGTCGCGTCGAACTGGCCACCACGACGGCGGCGGGCGAAACGCAGAAGGTCAAGCACGTGATTTTTGTGCCGCACAACGGAGGAAGCATCCGCGTCCGGGCACATCGCCCGGCACATGCCGGAGTGCCCACCTCGTAGCGACAAAGTCGCCAGTAGCGACATTGTCGCTCAGAGCCGGGCAATGCGGCACTCGCGCGCCCATCGGGCACCGTCGACGGTGTATTGCACGAGAAGTCTCGCGGGTGGGCATCTGCAGTCGCGACGCGCATTCTTCCGTGCCCACCTCGCAGCGACAAAGTCGCCAGTAGCGACATTGTCGCTCAGAGCCGGGCAGTGCGTCACTCCGCCAGCAGGTTGATGACGCCGCGGAACACACCCGGAACGTGTGCTGCCGCAGGCACAATCGCAGGCCGCAGGGGCGACGCGCTCGCCTTCAGCACGGCCGCCGTCAGCAGCCGGTATCGCCGCGACATCCGCCGCCACCGGCGGTCGTAGTCCTGCGGCCGTTCTGCCGCAACGCATTCCACGAGTAACTTCGCCGCGCCGAATGCGATGCCAAGACCTTCCCCGGTCAATGCGTCGACATATCCGGCCGCGTCACCGACCAGCAGCACGCGGCCCGCGGTTCTGCCGCGCACCCGCTGCCGCAGCGGGCCCGCCGCCCGGTCGGGTCCATGCGCCTGACCCTGGACTCGTTCCTGCAGTTCTGGAAACGCCGAAAAGTGGGCGTCGAAACCGCCCTTGCGTGAGGTGAGGATCGCGATGCCGACGCAGTCGTCGGCCACCGGCGTGACGTACGCCTCGGCGTCGTCGGACCAGTACACCTCGACGCAGTCGCTCCACGGTGCCATCAGGTGATGACGGCGGATTCCCCACCGACGCGGGCCGGTTGCCTGCCGGGCCAAGCCGAGGTCGGTGCGGATGGGCGAGTGCAACCCGTCGGCGGCGGCAAGGTAGCGCGCGTGAAAACCGCTGCAGTACACCGATGTTGCACTCTGGCTCACCGGCCCGACTTCGCGGTGCTCGATGCGCACACCGGCCGCCGTCGCCGCCTCCAGCAGCCCGGCATGCAAAGCCGTCCTGCGCACGCCGCGCCCGGCACCGCGGAACCGGCCCGTCACGCGGTGGCGGCCGTCGACGTAGGTGATGCCGTGAAACGGCTTGCCCGGCGGATCGACACCGAGTTCGTCGAGCAACGCGACCGCGTGCGGCATCAAGCCCTCGCCACACGCCTTGTCGACCGCGCCACGACGGCGCTCGACGACGACCACCTCTAGCCCTGCCCGCGCCCCGAAGATCGCCGTCGCAAGCCCGGCCGGTCCGCCGCCCGCGACGAGCAGATCGATCATCGCAGCCTGGCCAACGCAGCGTTCTCGACGCCGATGCGGGTCCGCAACACGAACGCGTTGAGGATCGTGAACGCCAAAGCGGTGACCCACGCGGTGTGCACCAACGGCAACGCGATTCCTTCGACGATCACCGCGACATAGTTCGGGTGTGAGAAGAACCGGTACGGGCCGCCGGTTACCCGAGCGGCGTCGGGGATGACGACGACGCGGGTGTTCCACTGGTGGCCCAGCGTTGTGATGCACCACCAGCGCAGCCCCTGTGCGGCAAGCACGATCGCGAACATCGGCCAACCCAGCGCGGGCAGGAACGGGCGGTACATGGCCTCGAGCAGACAACCGACCAACAGCCCGGTGTGCAATGCCACCATCGCCGGATAGTGGCGCGCGCCGAACTCGACGCCACCGCGGGACCGGCTCCACGACAGATTACGTTGGGAGACAACCAGTTCCGCGATCCGTTCGACCGCGACCGCGGCGATCAGCAGTCCATACCAGACCATGCTCAGTGCCAGCGCAACAGCACCAGTTCCGCACAGAAGCCCGGACCCATCGCCATCAGCACACCCGGCGTGCCCGCCGCAGGTGGCTTGGCGCATGCGTCGCGCAGTATGTGCAGCACGGATGCAGATGAGATGTTGCCGATCTCGCTCAGCGAGCGCCAGGACAATTCGAGCGCGCCGTCGTCGAGGTCGAGCGCGCTGTTGATCGACTCGAGAACCTTCGGGCCGCCGGGATGTGACACCCACGACCCGATGTCGTCGATCGTCAGACCGTGTTCGGCGAGGAAGTTGGTGACATCGTCGGCGAAATAGCGTTCGATCAGGTCTGGCAGATCGGGGGACAGCACCAACTGGAATCCGGAAGCGCCTACGTCCCAACCCATTATCCCAAGCGAGTCGGGATACATCCGGCTGCGCGTGGCGATCACGTCGGGTCCGGTGGCGCCGTCTTGCAAACCGCGATGCTCACCGACCGCGACGACAGCCGCCGCTCCGTCGGCGAACAATGCGCTGCCGACAAGCGTGGCCATCGTCGGTTCGGCGGCCGCATACATCAGCGAGCACAGTTCGACGGAGACCAGCACGGCGACATCGTCTGGTGCGCCGCGCAGATAGTCGTGCAGTCGCGCCACGCCCGCCGCGCCCGCGACGCAGCCGAGACCGAAGATCGGCACGCGGCGCACATCTGGACGCAGACCCAGCCGTTCGGCGATGCGGGCATCCAGCGATGGCACCGCGATTCCCGTAACCGTGGTCGTGATGATCAGGTCGACGTCACTGGCTTTCAGGCCGGCGTCCTCGAGCGCACCCGACAGCGCCGCGCAGCCCAGCTCCACCGCATGCTCGATGAATAGGTCGTTGGTCTCGCCGAGATCGCCAAGCGTCTGGTACTGGTCCAGCGG
>DATJIX010000061.1:0-5926 GCA_035492865.1 Mycobacterium sp.
TGCATATGCCGTTGGCCGCCAAGGGCATTGGTGAGAAGTGGCATGCCTTGCTGGTCGAGCGGAAAGATAGGGTTGTGGGTGTGGTCGCAGCCTTCTGGATATGGGCACGAGCCGTCGGGCAGAAAGGGACGCACACTTGCGTTGCCGAGATCATCGAGGCCGTGCTCGAATCTCGAGGAGCCGCCGTAGCCGAGCAGGCTCGGCGCGAAAGTATCAATTCCCTTCCACGCCAAGCTGTCCTGGAGACTCATCGTGCCTCCGCCGGGTGCCGGGTATCGCAAGTCGAACGCCACCGGGCCGGTGACCGTGCGGCCGTGTACAAGTACCGCAGCCCTCCTCGGCACCGACGGGCATTTATCCGCGTAAACCGGTCGGACCCTGTGCACTTCGAGATGTGCCTGCAGGCCGTCGAACTGGGGATCAGGCATCAGTCCTGCCGGTACCTCGAACGGCACCGAATAGTCGGCCGTCTCGACGCCGGTCGGAACCGTGTCGCAGTCAACCGCCCACGACGCCGTGCTGCTCAGGAAGCTCCCAGCCAGCCCTAGGCAGGCACAACACGCCAGCGCTGCCCTGCACCGTCTCACCATCGTTTTGATCGCCATTCCCGCACCTCAGAGGGTTACACGCAGCCTAAACCGCAGTTCGGGCCCTGGTTCTGGGATCACTGATCTTCGACCTGGGCTTTTAGACTGACCATCGGCAGTGGCCTGGGTCACATAAGGACGTCTTAAACTGTGATGGCTACCACTCTTTGTTCGGCTTCGGCGGGCGGTATCCGACTCGAGGCAACTACGAACTCGCAACGCTTACATATCTATATAGCCATGGTGCGTGCGTGATTGCGCACGTAAGGACCCACAGCTACCTGCGGGTATCTACGAAATCCAAAGCGGCCGTGTCGGATTGAATCGTTTGTCAGTGCATGACATTTCGTGAAGTGGGCAATAGAACATGCGAGTTGTGAAGGGCGTCACAGATTTTGGCGCGTTACAAAAACCTCTAGTAGCGTCCGGCCGCATGTTTGCTACCGTAACCCTGTTAACGCTCGTGAGCTCGGTTTCCGGCACACCGTACATCTCGGGTGGAGACTCCCCCCGCGGCACGGACTGCTCGGGCCTGGTCTCGTGGGTCGCTAATGCGGCAAGTGGCCGACCGATCTATGGCGATCGATTCAACACCGGCAACATCGAGCGGGCCCTGCTGGCCCGCGGCTTCAAGTACGGGTCGCAGCCCGGCGCCCTCAACGTCGGCTGGAACGGCGGTCACACCGCCGCCACGCTGCCCGACGGCACCCCTGTGTCCTCAGGCGAGGGCGGCGGCGTACGGATCGGCGGCGGTGGCGCCTTCCAGAGGCAGTTCAGCCACCACATGTTCCTGCCGCTAGCGCCCGAGGATATGCCGCCCGCGCCCGATGCGATGCCTGCGCCAGATGCGATGCCGTTCGCACCGCCGCCGCCGGAGATGGTGCCGCCGCCCGCCCCTGAGGCGCCGGTAGTGCTGATGGCACAGGAGGCGCCGGCCCCGGAGATGGCACCGCCACCCCCGCCTGCCGACCCCTTCGCACCGCCGCCCCCGCCTGCGGATCCGTTCGCGCCTCCTGCGCCTGCGGACGCCCCCGCGCCTGCCTGACCCGGCGCGGGGTCAATGACGGCTCCCACCCTCGGCTAGCGTCTCGGACGTGATCGTGCTGCTGCCGCCGTCCGAGACCAAGCACGCCGGGGGTGACGGGCCGCCGCTCCGCCTCGACGCGCTGAGCTCGCACTCCGAGCTCGGGGCGTTGCGTGAGGTGCTGGTCGACGAACTCGTCGAGCTCGCCGGTGACCAATCGGCCTGCAGAAGCGCCCTCGGCATCTCCCCGTCGCAGGACGCCGAGATCGAGCGCAACGCCACCCTGCGCAGCGCGGCCACGCTGCCCGCGATAAGCCGCTACACCGGCGTCCTCTATGACGCCCTGGATATCGGATCGCTGCGCGGCGCCTCCGCGGCGCGCGCCCGAAGCAGACTCGCGGTCGGCTCCGCGCTCTTCGGTCTGTTGCGCGCCGACGATCCGGTGCCCGCCTACCGTCTCTCCGCGTCGTCGAAGCTCCCGGGACAACCCACGCTGGCCGCGCGGTGGCGGCCGGTCTTGGAACCGGTGTTGGCGCAGATCGCATCGAGCGAGCTGGTCGTCGATCTGCGATCGGGTTCCTACGCTGCGCTGGGAAGGCTGCCCGGCGCCGTCAAGGTTGACGTGTTGGCCGAGCATTCAGACGGCCGGCGCACCGTGGTGAGTCATTTCAACAAGGCGCACAAGGGACGTCTGGCACGCGCCCTGGCCACCACAAGGTCTGAGCCCGACGACGCCGCGCAGGTGGCCAGCGTTGCACGGCGCGCAGGAATGCGAGTGGAACGCAAGGGCAACGACCTCACGGTCGTCACCCCCGGATAGCCTGTACCAGCACCACCACGGTGTCGGCGCCCGCGCGTCGATCTTCCGAAATCCGTTGGTAGTCTGGTGATTCCGCCCAGTCACGAAACGCTGCCTCGTCCGGGAAGCTCATCAAAACGACCTTGTCTCGATCCCAGCTTCCCTCTACTACTCGAGGAGCTTCGTCCGCGGCCAGCAGCGTCCCCGAGTAGCGCTGGAAGACCTCCATGAACGCCGCCTGGTACCTGGTGTAAGCGTCGCGATCGGTGAACTTCAGCGAAGCGATGGCGTAAACGGTCACCCCGATTACCGTAGTCATACTTTCGTGAGCGTCAATGCGTAGCTAGCAAATTCGCCAGTGAATCAACAGGTTTCGAGCCCGGTTGGCGATGCGCAGCCAAGTCTTGTCGCGCGGAGTTTGTCGTGCAGAATGTTCCGCACAACCAATGCAGGAAGTTGCATGACGGAGGCGACCTTGGTCACCAGCTCGGGGTATCTGACGCGACCTTCCCGCAGCCGGGGCCGACATCGAAAGCAGCCTGCGCCACGTCGGTTCTTCTCCAGTCGCCGGCTGGCCGTCGGCGGGTCGGCCGTCCTGCTGGCGGCGTTGGTCGTTTCCGTCGGTTCGGCGGTGAAATACATAGCCCACGAGCCGGTTCCGAGACCGACTGCCCGGCCGTCGACGCCTGCTGTGCCGAGTCCGCCCAAGCCCCCGATCGAACCACCAAGCGCGCCCGCGCGTCCCGCGATCCCGTTCCCCGTCGACGACAGAGGCTTCCTCGACTCCGGCGCACGATGCGACGGCGGCCAAACGGCCGTCGCGATCGGCCGGACGCCGGGCTCGCTGGTGGTGATATGCGGCGATCACAGCGGACGCTACGGCTACCGGGGCGTCCGGCGCAGCGATGACGCGGTGCTCAGGACCGCCGCCCGCAGCACGCCAACACACGAATTCATCGCGAAGAACGCGAGCGTCACCTACTCGATCTCAGCCACGGAACTTCGGGTCACCGCAGGCGGCGCGGTGATCAAGCAGGAGCCGATGTTGGACTACCGAGAGCCTTAGATCGGAGCCACGAAGTCAGTGGTGTAGAACTCGTCCGGCGTCTGCGAGAACTCGCCGGGGCGGGTGATGTACAGCCATACGCCGGTAGCCCCCGACGCGATGGGCCCGCGGACGGTGACGTTGCCTGCGCCCACCGGGTCGGTGAAGAGCACGGCGCCGCTGACCCCGGGATCGCCGGGGTTGCACGTCGTCGCCGACGAGCGAGGCATCTGGATCAGTCTCACGTCGTAGGGAAAATTCGGTAGCACCGTATTGATCTGCACATCGGCGACGACCTCCGAGCCGGTGCGGCGCACGAACGCGAGCGGGCGACCGTTCGAGGTAGGCCCGGTATGGGTGTTCGCGCTGAAATCGCACCGCCGGTAGGTCTGGGCGAACGACATGATCGTTGCCCCGCCGGCACCGCTCGCGCCGCCGCTTCCGGTGGGTCCGTCGGCGCCCGCCGCAGGCAGGCCGACCGTCATTACCGCCGGCGCCGCCACAACCATCGCTGCCACAGTGTTCAGAACGCGCTGACGCATCGTTGCTACCTGCCGTTCATCGGTGTCCACTTCCTACGGACACTAGTAATTAACGCCTCGTTGGACGGCAAAACCACCGATCCGTTCGCGTACCGTCACAGGCATGACGGTGTTGCCCGATCTCGGTGCGGTGCGCGAGTCCTTGGGTCGCAGCCTGTTCGGCATGGTGGCGGGCCCGGACGGCCCGGCCAATCGCGTGCGCATCCACCAGACACCGGGACCGCGCTGGTTCGCCGACGACCGTCCGATCCGCCTCGTGCACGCCGACGCCTCGATGTTCGTCGGCGGCCTGCGGGCACTGCTGCTGCAGTCGCTTCACCCACTCGCGATGGCAGGCGTCGCAGAACACTCCGACTACCGCGGAGACCCGTGGGGCCGCCTGCAGCGCACCAGTAACTTCCTCGCCGTGACGACCTTCGGTCCCGCCGTCGAGGCACAGCGTGCGGTCGACCGGGTGCGCGGAATCCACCAGCGGGTGCACGGGATCGCCCCCGACGGCAGGCCCTATCGCGCGTCGGACCCGCACCTACTGGAATGGGTGCACGTCGCAGAGGTCGACAGCTTCCTTCTGGCCCACAGTCTGTACGGGTCCAAGCCCCTCGACCAGAGCGGCCGCGACAGCTACGTTGCCGATACCGCGCGAGTCGCAACCGCGCTCGGCGTGCCGGACCCGCCGCAATCCGAAAACGAACTGCGGGAACGGATCGAGGCATTCCGGCCGGAATTGTCCAGCACCCCCGCGGCGCGTGAGGCCGCCCGCTACCTCCTGTTGACTCCCCCGCTGCCGATCGCGGCAAGGGCGCCATACGGATTGCTGGCCGCCACGTCGGTCGCGATGCTGCCCGCCTGGGCGCGAATGCCGTTGCTGCTGCCCTATTTCCCGCCGGTGGAGGCCACCGTCATCCGAGTGGCCGGTCGCGCACTCGTCGGCGGCATCCGCTGGGCACTGACGACGGTTCGCTGACGTCTCAGTCCCGGCACTCGACGACGTCGAAGACGCCGTCGGCGTAGCGCGACCGGATGACCTTCTTGTCGAACTTGCCGACGCTCGTCTTCGGCACCTCGTCGATGAACGTCCAGCGTTCCGGCAACCAGAACCGGGCCACCTTGTCGCACAGATGCTTTCGTAGCTCGGGCACGGTGACGGTGGCGTCTTGCTTGACGACGACCGCCGCCAACGGCCGCTCCTGCCACCGGTCGTCGGGCACTGCCACCACCGCGGCCTCCAGCACCGCGGGATGGTCCATCAGCAGCAGCTCCAACTCGACGGACGAGATCCATTCACCGCCGGACTTGATGACGTCCTTGGCCCGATCCGTCAGCGTGATGAACCCCTGCGGATCGATGCGCCCGACGTCGCCGGTGCGAAGCCAGCCGCTGTCGAACTTCGACGGATCGGCGTTCTGATAATACGAACCGGTGATCCACGGCCCGCGAATCTCGATCTCTCCCACGGCCTTACCGTCGTTGGGCAGCACGCAGCCCGCATCGTCGACGAGCCGAACCTCGACCCCGCAAGACACCCGGCCTGCGGTGGCGCGCAACGTCCAGTGGTCCGCTTCGGTCACCTCTGGCGGCGGGGTGGCGAGCGCGGCCAGCGGCGAGGTCTCCGTCATACCCCAGCCCTGGCGGATGTGCACTCCGTAAGACTGCTCGAAGGTCTTCATCATCCCCAGCGGTACCGCCGACCCACCACACGCCACGATTCGCAGCGAGGAGATGTCGCGACCGGGATTGGCGTGCAGGTACTGCAACACGTCGTTCCAGATCGTCGGCACCGCCGCGGCGACAGTGGGACGACGCCGTTCGATCATGTCGACCAGCGGCTCGGCCTGCAGGAACCGGTCCGGCAGGAGCAGGTCGGCGCCGGCCATCACTGCTGCATATGGCTGGCCCCACGCGTTCGCGTGAAACATCGGCACGATCGGC
>DATJIX010000062.1:0-14732 GCA_035492865.1 Mycobacterium sp.
GGCCGGACTCAACCGCCCGGAGACCAGCACCAGGATCCGCCAGCTGTTCAACGCCGGCATGCAGACCGACGGACCGCTGGAGGCAGCATTCGGTGCCCGCCTTGACGACCTTCCGCCTGCCAACTGAATGCACGAGATTCAAGCAGTGCTGGCGGGGACCACACGGGAATAGGAGCAGCCCGCGCAGAGTGCTGCACCCCGTGAACGGTCCGGCGCTGCAGCACAATCGATCGTGCCTCTTTGTTGTTCGTGCACGGTCGTGGCGCGGAGACTGTCCTGGGAAATGGAAAGTCCCCCGACAGCTACAGTTCAGGCTAGGCGCAGCGCCGACTGAAGCGCGGATGGGCCCAACTCGCAGATGCAGCGGCTGTGTCGGACTGTCGTCCGAGCGGAATATTGAATATCCCTGCGACAGTAGACATTATCCAAGCGGGGCAAGCAAGTTCGACATCGGCAGAATGTCGCGGACTATATTTGAATACCAAGCGTTATTCAAAATATGGACGCAGAATCCCTCGGACGTTACGGGGCTTACCTTCCCGCCCAAGCCTACTCACGATCTCTCGCTAGCAGAGTCAAGGCCCTCGAAGATCTCGGTTACGGTGCGATATGGATCGCCGGCAACGCCCCGGCAGATTTGACGATTCCGGAGTCAATTCTTGCTCAGACGCACTCCGTCGCAGTAGGCACGGCGATCGTCAATGTGTGGACAGAGCCTGCTAATGAGGTGGCGGCGTCCTTCCACCGGCTCGAGAACCGGTACCCGGGGCGCTTGCTGCTCGGCGTCGGTATCGGACACCGGGAGACGAACGGCGACGCCTACCCGAAGCCGATTCAGACCTTGTCCGCCTATGTCGACAAATTAGTCGAACTCGGCGTACCCGGAAATCGAGTCATCCTTGCAGCGCTGCGAACACGGGTTCTGCAACTGTTCGGGGACAAGGCCGCAGGTGCGCTGGCCTACTTCACGACTGTTGAGCACACGAAGAAGGTCCGCGCCACCCTGGGCGCCGACCGGATCCTGTCGGTGGTCCAGATCGTCGCCACTGGCGCGGACCGCGCGGCGAATCGTTCGACTGCCCGTGAATACTCAGAGCGATACCTGGGTCTGCAGAAGTACGTGAACAACCTCAGGGCGACCGGATATCCGCATCTCAGGGTCGGCGACTATCCCAGCGACGAGCTCCTCGATGCGCTCATTCCGTTCGGCGGCCCTGAAGCCACCCTTGGTCGGATTCGCGAGCACGTGCAGGCGGGGGCCGACCACGTGCCGGTCCTCCCAATTCCTCTTGGCGAAGACCCGCTTTACGCATTCGAATCGATCGCTGCAGGTTTGCAGTCCTTCCAGGAATTTCGGTGATCAAACCCCCGACTGCAGCGCCCGCGACGACAGCGGCTCGTCCTGCCGAGCACCTAAGGCCGCCAGTGACTTCCCCGCTAGGTAGAAGGACAACCAATGACATTGTGGGACTTCGCTTCACCGTGTATTGCACCTGTGCCGTGGTCGTGCTTGTCTGGCTCACAGTGGTGGCAGTCATGTACTTCTGAGAGCCAAGCAAGTATCTGGCGCTACACACCAACTTCCGGCGTCGATGCGCGGCGTAGTCATGTCGTGACGCAACACTTCTGCATCTACGGCATTTGATGTCTCTGCGCCTCTACGATTTCGACTACGGGGTTAGTGCTGCAAGTCGCTGCCCCGCAGTCGGTGCAACCAGGCTTACGGACAGCTGAGTCAGACCATTGTGCTGATGCGCTCAGGCACCTCCAGCAGCGCCTTACCGAACACCTCGTAGCCGAGGAATACGTTCAGCGCTGCGTGGCGTGCCGCGGTGTTGGCGTCGCGCCAGTATTGATGCATGAGGCTGTCTCCGGCGAACGCCGCGGCGCCGTGCACGTTGAGAAGGATCTGGATGGCCCCCAGCACCTGTTGCGCTGCGTAGCCGAACTGCGCGCGGCCCTGCGCCCGGTCTCGATACGTGAGTTCCGATCCGCCCCTCGTCACGCGGTCCAACTCGTCGGCGACGCGATAGGTGTGCAACTGGGCCGTCTGCAGCATCAGCGCCGCCTGTGCAACCTGCACCTGGACACCAACTGAATCACTCTGTCGGGCAAAGGGAGTGTGGTGCATCGACTTCAGCGGGGCTTGGTCGATGACCAGCTTGAGGGCGGCATGCCCGAGGCCCAGCAATGTGCCCATCAACACAAGTACCGCTACGGGTGCAAACGGCAGTCGGTCCGTCGGCGCGTCGCCGACGGTGGCCTCGGCGAGGTCGGTCACCGCGACCAGTCGGTAGTCCGGCACGAACAGGTCGGTTGCGACGTAGGTGTTGCTGCCGGTGCCGCGCATGCCCACGGTGTGCCAAGTGTCTTCGAGTTGCAGCTGTGCGGTGGGTACAAGGCAGTAGTACGCCGCAGGCGGTTCGTCCGGGTCGCCGTCGGCCACCGCCGCCCCCAACGCAGCCCATCTGGCATGTGGTGAGCCCGACGCGTATCCCCAGCGCCCAGCCAGCCGCAGGCCGCCTTGCTCGCGGCGCGCCGGGCAGAGCATGCCACTGCCCGCAATCGTGGCATCAGGGTCGGCGAAGATCTCCTCGCACAGCCGCTGCGTACCCCGATTGACTGCCCACGCACCAGCCGATGCGATGCCCACCAGCCAGGCGGCAGAACCATCTGCCTCGGCCAATTTCTCGGTGATCTCAACGACAGTCCGAAGCTCGATCTGGTACCCGCCGTACCTGGTCGGCTTGTTCAGCCGAAAGAACCCGGCGGCAGTGAGCGCCTCGATCACCTCGTCTGACTGTCTACGTTTGATTTCGCTGTCCGCCAGGCGCTTCCGCAGCAAAGGTTGCAGGTTCACCGCCCGCTTGATTAGTTCAGGACCGGCCGGGTGATCGTTCGTCGTCGTCATATAGAGTTAAACGCTGAAAGCTGTTGTTAGCATTCACAATAGAGTGCCGTGGCATCGATCACGGCACAGCTGCCGTGAACTTGGTCAGCGCCTCGGGATCGGCCGGCCGGCAGCAGACTACGGCCACGCACACCCCGCAAAACACATCGCTTCATGTTGTAACGCTGTCGCTTTCGAGACTTCCAGTGCTGCGGGTGCGTATCCTTCAGCCCGGACCGCTCTTCTTACAGACAGAAGAATTGAGCCGCCCCCGGCGGTCGACAGACACAAGCCGGGGGCGGTACTTACTAATACGCATCGGTGTGTGTTTTCATTCCATGAAGCGCCCTACCTTCTTCAAATAGTCTGCGCAAGTGCGCCGTTCGCTGAACCACCGAATAGTTCTAGCGGCTGATGGCTCCCGCGGTGGACGCCAACCGCGCATCCAGTTGCGCGTACTCCCCCACCCCCCAATCGTGAGTTCGGCGCAGCGCCGCGACCGCGTGGGCATTAGATCCATTGCGACGACGGCGGTCAGACGTGAATGCAGGGTCGCGCGTCCCGCTCAAGTTTCCGAAGTGGTGTGCGGAGACACGGGGAGGGCATGGTCGGCGCGCAGGATATCTGCTGCTCGTTCGCCGATGACCACACAGGGTGCTTGGGTGTTTCCGGTGGTCACTCGCGGCATGATGGAGGCATCGGCGATCCGAAGCCCGTTGATTCCGTACACCTTCAGACGCCCGTCAACGACAGCCAGGGCGTCGGTGCCCATCTTGGCGGTCCCCGATTGGTGCCAGTAGGTGGAGGCCGCGTCCCGGACGAACCGTTCAAGTTCGGCGCCTTTGAGGGGGCCCGGCATGATTTCGCGTTTGGTGAAGGGTCTCAGCTCTGCTGAGTTGCCGATTTCTCTGGCCAGCTGCACAGCGGTAATCGCCGCTTTGACGTCGTCGGGGTGTGACAGGAAGTTGGCGTCGATGTCGACCGGATCGCTCGGCCTTGCACCGGTCAATCGAATCTCGCCGCGGCTCTTGGGTTGCACCAGTCCGGGGAACAGATTCCAGCTTGCTTCGGGCGGGCTGAATCGCTGAGTGTTCTCCGGGCTGGACGATTTGGCGAATTGGGCTTGACATGTCTGCAAATCTGGGGAGTCCAAGCTCGAGTCGCTGCGCCAGAAGTAGGTTGCCTCAACACCGTTGTTGTGTGGAGTGATCGGCTCGGCGGATTCCCACAGGCAGTCGAACCCGACGTGGTCCTGGAAGTTTCTGCCCACACCCGGCAGGTGCTGGACAATTGGTATGCCGTGCTGACGAAGGTGGGCGTCTTCGCCAATGCCGGACTGCATAAGGAGTTTGGGGGTGTTGATTGCGCCCAGGGAGAGCACCACGTCGCTGCCTGCATCGGCACGGTAGGTCGCGCCGCCGTGAACGAATTCCACACCACTGACGGTTGAGCCGTCCAGTACCAGCCTGGTGACCAGCGCCCCTGAAAGCACCGTCAGATTGGGTCGACCGCGGTACGGGTGGACATATGAGCGATAGGCGGATTCGCGGTATCCATCACGTACGCGCAGGTCGAGAATCGACGCACCGCACGAGCGTTCCATCATCTCGCCGTTGTTGCTCTCGAAGGTGGGAATACCGGCTGATTTCGCGCTTTCAACCGCGGCGTAGGCGATCGGGTGGGGGTCGGGCGCCGTCTGGACGAACACGGGACCACCTGTTCCCCGGTACCGGGGGTCGGGCGCGCCGCGCCAATCCTCGATGCGGCGGTAGATGTCGAGCACCGATTCGTACCCCCAAGCCGGATCGCCGGACTGTGCGGCGAAGTAGTCCCAATCGTTGCGGTGCCCCCAAGCCCAAATCATGGTGTTGATACTCGACCCGCCGCCCAGAACCTTTCCCATCGACATTGGTACCGATCGGCCGTTCACCCACTTGCCGGAGGCGGCATGGAAGTTCCAGTCGCGCTCAGTGCCTAGGTTCAAAGGCCACTGAGCGGCCATCCGCACGGCCGCTGTCTCGTCATCCCCGCCGGCTTCGAGCAAGAGCACGCTGACGTCGGGATGGGCGGCGAGCCGGCCCGCCACAACCGATCCCGATGAGCCGGACCCGCACACGATGAAATCGAAATGCGGCGTGCCGTCAGACGCCGCGAAGAATTCGGTGAAACCGTCAGTGTTGGTGCTCATCTGGTGATGTTCCTGTCTGTGCTGGCGCGAAAACTCGGAGCCGCTGGGTCCGTGGTCCGCGTTCGGCCGCGAAGGCCTGGCAATCTACCTACGTCAGTACTCATCGATGAACCGCGCGATGTCGCGTGCGTGACCCAGACGGGTAATTTATAGGATTACGATCGTTATATAACGAACTCTATTTCATCGATGTGAGGGTGTCAAGGTGGTGACCCGATAGATCCGCCGGTGTGGACAGACCGTCGAAGTTGCGGCCCGCCATTGCGGCCCGCTGTACAATAGCGATTGGTATCCAATAGCAGTGTTTGTTGTGAAAACACTGACAGCACATTTGACGAGGAAGACATGCGATATCCACCGGATCAGAAGGCCAAGGCGCGCCGCGCGCTATTAGAGGCAGGCACGCGATCGATGAAGGCGGCGGGCTTCAACGGGATAGGCGTGGATGGCCTTGCCGCTGGGGCGGGTGTCACCTCAGGAGCCTTCTATTCGAACTTCGCGAACAAAGAAGAGATGCTCGAGGCGATTGTCGAGACCGCTGTCGGCGAACCGTTTCTCTCGGACACCGAGAGCGCGGACAAAGCCGAATTGCGAAGAGAGATAAAAAAATTTCTTGACGAGTACCTCACGATTCTCCATGTTGCACACCCCAGCGAGGGTTGCCCCACGGCGGCGCTGAGCGTTGACGTCGGGCGAGCGGGGGCATCAACACGCGCAACGTACGAACGCAAGCTCACCGCCTGGGCAGCCCGGATCGCAGACAGCCTTGACGGGCCGCGACGGGACCGTGAGCGACGGGCCTGGAGCATTCTGTCGCTCATGGTGGGAGCAATCTCGATCGCGCGCGCCATGTCGAACGCCACCGCGCAAACGGCGGTCGTCGACTCGGCCCGGCGCACGGCAGACAGGCTGATGAGTTCAGCCAAGTAAGGGACTCCCCGTCCGCGATTGGGGACCGCGCGATATACAAGCCGCGACGCTCAAGGCGCACCCTGGACCGCAAGTACGTCCCAGCGGCCCGGCACGCCCTTGAGTTCGTGGTGCCCGCGATCGCTGAATGTGATGCGGGATCCGAGCACCAGGGGCGGTACGGCTTCGGAGACCAACACCTCTCCCGGTTGCGCAAGAGCCATGATCCGCGCAGCGATGTGCACGGCGATGCCATGCGCGTCATTGTCGACCATCGCGACCTCACCGGTATGCATCCCGACACGGATCGTGAGCCCAAGTTCTCGCATTGAATCGCGAATTGCACACGCGCACGAAATCGCTCGCGCGGGTCCGTCGAAAGTGGCGAAAACACCATCGCCGGTGAACTTCACGACCCTTCCTTTCGCGCCGGCAACGTGCGTTTCGACGACGAGATTGTGCTCGCGAAGCGCTGAGGTCCACGCTTGGTCGCCGAGCGCCGCTGCGAGCGAGGTCGATTCGACGATGTCAGTGAACAGGACGGTCGCCAGCACCCTGTCGCTCACGGCGACACTGCGTCTCCCGGTGACGAAGGCTTCGATCTCGTCAAGCGCAACGTCGGTGTCGCCGGCGAACCACATGTGATCTTCGCCTTCCAGATTCAGTAGGCGGCTGTGAGGGATCCGCTTGGCGAGATACCGTCCATGATCCGCGCACACATGGCGATCACCCCGGCGCTGCAACAGGAGTGTGGATACTTGAATACTGTCGAGTGCTGGTCGAACATCGCTGCGCATATACAGATCGAAAATTTGCTTGAAGTATCCGGGACCACCGGAGACACGCTCGCCGCGCGCCCACCAGCGTCGCCGTTGGCCGTGATCAATCCAGCTGGGCGCCAGCACATCCGCGGTAGCACCGGTCCCGAAGGCCTTGCCAACGGCATCCACATATTTGCTGAGCGTGGGCCCCGGCATGCCGAACGGGTAGCCCGGGCCTCGGGAGAAGCGTGCAAAGGCGCCCCACAGGATAAGCGAGCGAACGCGATGGGGATGGCTCGCGGTCAATAACATCGCCGGGAGGGCGGATTCGGCCGTCGCGAACACGGTGGCGCACTCGCTTCCCGCCGCATCGAGCACCGCGATGAGTCCGTCTATCCATGACTGCAATGCGGGCAGATCCCCGGTCGACACTGCGTCGGAGCTGCCGACTCCAAGAAGATCGGTCGTGACGAGGCGACTGAACGACGCAAGACGTCGAAGATATGCAGCGACAGTAGGCTCGTCCCAGAGCAGGTCGATCGGAGTCAATGCATTCGGGATGAAAAGCAGATCGGGCCCGCGGTCACCGACAACCTGATAGGCCAAGTGCGCGTCACCACTTCGGGCATATGTCGTCTCGGGTATTCCTGTCATCGTCGGAACATTCCGGAAGTATTCAGTGCCCTTTGAATTCGCTACGAGTGTTTCATCTGCTTCGGATTTGGGACAGGCGTCGATGAACTTCGCGTCTCCAATCCTTGTGTCGACCAAATTCTTCCGACCAACGACCTCCATCGTCACAACCGTTGTCAATTACATCGACGGCTGGACGACGACAAAGGCCTTCGGAATCTCTTCACGAGAAGTGGATCTGTCCCGCCGACGCCGGGTACGAGTATGTCAGGGAAGCGACTGGCGTATTTCATTGTGCTCCAATCTCGATGTCAGAGTCCGTGCCTGGCCAACCAGGATTCGATGTGGCCGGCGGCTACTTGCCAACCGGGTTCGAGCATCACCTCGTGTCCCATGCCGGAAAGGATTACTGGTTCCGTGTCGTAGGCGGCGGCGGTGCGGCGCACATCGTCGGGTGTGTAGACCCGGTCCGCCTCTCCGCCGAGGACCAAAATTGGGGTGCGAATCCGGTGAGTTCTGACCAGATCGCCGATCACCGTGTCGAAAAGGACCACCCGGTTACTGTCTGAGGTCATCCGCGCTGCGAACTCTTCAACTACGCGGTCGGATGTCTGATCGCTGAAGAACAGTTCCCGCACATCGGCCGATGCTCCGCACAGATCCAATGGATTACCGGTAAAAGTGAACTTCGTTGAGCGCCAGGGATGCCGACGAATCGATCTCAACAGGGAACGCAGCTGGCCGCCACGGGGCGGCGTGGAGGCAATCAAAACTGCGGCAGCTGCATCGCGCGTCTCGAGATACTTCTGGACCACGAATCCCCCCAGGGAATGACCCACCAGGACGGGGGTCGAGGAGAGCGTCTCGATGACGGAGGAGACATCGCTGACGTAGTCCGAAACTGAGCAGACCCGCAGGGGCTTGCTCGTCGGGCTGCGTCCGTGGCCGCGCAGGCTGGGCGCCAGGACGCGGAACCCGCGCTCGACGAAGTGGTCGAGGAAGTTCGCTTCCCAGCACCAGCCGGCGTGCCAGGCGCCGTGTACGAACAGAAGTGGATGCGGGTGGCTTCGGGTCGACTCCCCCTTGTCGATGACGTCGAGCATGTCGCTGCTCATACGCGAGTCCACGCACACGTCTGCGGAACAAACTCGATCTGACTGTTCATCTCGCGTGCAGCGCTCCGCATGAGATCAGCCAATGTGTCGATCTGAGTCTGTATTTCGGCTTCGGTGCCGTCGGCAAATAATTGCGGACAGACTTCCCGGGCCAATTCCGCCATCCATCGCAACAGCACGGTGTGTTCGCCGCTTTCGACGAGCGTCTGGGAGAACAGCTGCGGTGGCGGCAGCCCGGCATCGGCGAATACCCGTACGAGTCGTCCGCCGACGTCGAAAGCGGTACCTGCTCGTATGAGGGTGTTGATCACCGCGTCGTAGATCTCATGCAGCCGCGGCACCCGCGGGTAGGACTGGATCCCGCGCGTGATGTCCATCTCGTGAAGCGCTATGACGCCACCGGGGCGGACAAGTCGCCGCGTCGCGCGGAGGAACTCGCTTGGGTCCACCTGATGGATGAGGACGTATCGGCATACCGCAGCATCGAACGTCGTTGACGCATCGTAGGTGTCGACCCGATCCACCGAGAACTCGACATTGCTGCGGCCGAGTTCAACGCACCGTAGGCGGGCGGTATCGATTGCTTCTGCACTGGGATCGATACCGATGACATGCCCCGTCGGGCCGACAAGATCAGCGATCAACATGGAGACATCTCCTGGGCCGCAGCCGACGTCGAGAACACGCATGCCGCTCTCGACACCGGCGCTGACCAGTAGTCGCTCTGTGATAGGTCTCAACATTTGCGCTTGTCGCTGAAGTCGTTGAATCTCGCGGCTAGAGTGACCAAGGGCGTAACTTCTGTCCGGCACGGTTATCCTCTTCGATCGGTGTCAGGCTCGGCTAGGCGACGGCGGATCGGAGTCCGAGAGTGGTGCGCAACCAGCTGCCCATCTCTGTGATCGCCTGATCGACTTCGGGAACGCGCCCGGCACCGATGATGAAGGAGTGCTGGCCCTCATCGACCTGTCGCACGGTGATCGCGTTGCCCGCTTTCTTCGCCCGGGCCGAGAAGGCGATCGCGTCGGAAGCAAGTAGTTCGTGCTCGCCGTAGTAGACGGAAATGGGCGGTAGATCGGATAGCGTGGCCTCGAGCAGATTGACCTGGGGATCAGTCCATTCCACGTCCGTCCCATCGAGCCAGCATGAGCGGAAGAGTTCCATCAAACCGCGCGACAGCAGCTTGTCGCGATCGGCGTTGGTGTCGATCGATGCGCCCGACAGCGTGATATCGGTCCACGGAGAGATCGACAGGATCGACGCCGGCGGCGCCTCCCCGCGGTCACGCAACCGCAGTGCCAAGGCAACGGCGAGGTAACCGCCGATCGAGTGGCCGACGCTCGCGATCTTGTGGTGCTTGTAGCCCTGCTCCAGCAGCCAGTAGTAGGCGTTTAAGACGTCTTCGACCTGCGCCGGATATTTGTGTTCAGGTGAACGGCGGAAGTTCAGCACCAGCGACCGCACGCCCGCTGCTTTCGCGATGTGCGCGGCGGCCTTTCGGTCGGAATGCATGGACATGAGCACACTTCCACCCATGTGGGTGTGCACGATCGCCGCGTCTGGCGCGGCGCCCTCGGGGATGCACCACATTGCCTCGACCCCACCAGCGTCCACCTCCGCATAGGTGACACCTTCGGGTTCTTTCGTTGCCACATGGATGTTTTCGGCGATGTCACGAATCGTAGACAGTTCGAAGTTGGGATTGGCCGCTCGACTGCTCAGGTCTGCCAAGAGATTAGTGAAGTCGACTGCTTGTTGACTCGCCATGGACTTTCCTTTCATGGGTGTGAGACGCGCTGGTGCGGGTCGCCGACGTTCCGACCGAGTTGTGATCGACGGTATGATAACGAGCGTAATCTATAAAACGCCGCTCCACCGTTTCCCAAGCCAAACCACAGGTAGTTACCATGATCAGTGGGAGACCCGTTGGTTGTCAGCCTATTTCGCTAGGGTCGCAGTGTCCGAATCCTTACTCGCGTCCGTCCAGACCGAGCGGACTCGACACTACGGCTCGTAGTGACACCGCTTCTCCGCACGTATCCGTTCGTTCCGACCGCCGGTATCTTCGTCCCCTGGTGACATCCGAGAAACCACTCCCAACAGAATATTTGGTCGCTTCTGTCGGTGCTGCGACACGGAGATAGAACGGCATGAGGCCGCGAATCCCACATCTAGTCGTTGATGTCGTGACGTACGGGCCGAGAGTGGCGGGGATCTCGACGGCTAGCCGCGTGCGCGCCAGGGTTTTTGATTGCACATCGACACCAGAAGCCTTCGGCTCGTGCTGCACTCTGAATGAGGGAATGAAAGGCGGGCTTCCGGCGTCATATGTACGTGTGACCGCGACGCGGGCGCATTCCGTTTCGTGACGCCACGCAGCGATGGCGTGAATCCCCGTGCGCCTGCGCACAACTCGGTGCGCTGCACGGATTCTGTCAGTGGTGCTTCGCCCGGGACCCGGGGTGCCCTGCATACCCGCGTAGACACGGCAAAAGGAGACAGATATGCAGGTCCAAGGATCGGTTGCGCTGGTGACTGGCGCCGAGCGCAGGCTGGGACGCCGACTGACCGAGGAACTGCTGCGCCGCGGCGCAGCCAAGGTCTACGGCGCCGTCGGCGCCCCCAACGGCATGACTACGCCAGGAGTTGTGCCTCTACAGATCGACATCACCGACCCCGCCTCTGTGACAGCCGCCGCACACGCGGCGAGCGACATCACTCTGCTGGTCAACAACGTCGGAACCTATGGCGTCGCATCGCTTCTCGACGGCCCCCTAGAGGACGTCCGCGCACTGATGGACAGCCATTACTTCGGCACGCTCACCGTGACCCGGGCGTTTGCACCACACCTTATCGCCAACGCACCGAGCGCCATCCTGAATATCGTCTCGGTGCGGTCGTGGTTGCATCCCAGGGGTGGAACTGGTGCATACGCCGTCGCCAAAAGCGCCCTGTGGGCTCAAACCGACGCCGTACGGACCGAACTCGAGCCCGATGGCGTTGCAGTGACTGCGCTGCACGTTGGGTACCTGGACACCGACACGGCCACCCAATTCGGGCCAGCCAAAACCGATCTCACCACGGTCGCTGCTCAAGCACTCGACGGTGTCGAACACGGACTCATCGAGGTCCTCGCCGACGAGCTCCCCCGCTAGCCCGAAGTCTTCCCGAGGATACGGATATACGCCAGACCGGTTGCGATGCTCTGAGGGTATCGCTGCGCGCCTGATTCGGTATTGGACCGGCTTCGGTGCATTGTGGAAACGTGGTTGCTGCAAGCGATTTGAAAGGTGATCAGTAATGGTGCGTGAGGATGTCGCGGTCGATGCCGAGGGCGCCATTCTTCACGCGTGGTGGTACCCCGCCCGCGGCCGCCAAGCGGGGACGGCCAGCCCGTGTGTGGTCATGGCGCACGGGTGGACGTCAACGAAGAAGATCCACCTGGACAAGTTCGCCGAGGTATTCGCCGCGGCGGGACTCTGCGTGCTGGTCTTCGACCATCGGGGCTGGGGCGACTCCGGGACGGCGCCCGGCAAGCCGCGCCATGAGGTTGACCCGTGGGAGCAGATCCGCGACTACCAGCATGCGATCACGTTCGCGCAGAACCGATCCGGGGTCGATCCCGATCGCATCGGCGTCTGGGGGACGAGTTTTTCGGCGGGGCACGCCTTCGTTGTCGCCGCGATTGACCGGCGGGTGCGAGCCGTCTGTGGCCAGGCACCGTTCATCAGCGGCCGGGCCACCTACGCCAACCTGGCACGGGTGAACAACCAGGTGGTGGGCCCAGAGCGCTTCACCGCGGACCGGCGCGCTCGCGCGCGCGGCGGTCAGCCGGCGATGGTGCCAGTCGTCGGGACGGACCCGACCACGCTGGTGGGTCTGCCGACGGCGGATGCCTATGCATTCTTCGATGAGGCACGCACGACGCTGGATCCGCAGTGGCCCAACGAGGTGACGCTGCGCAGCCTGGAGAACTTCTACGGCTACGAACCGGCCCGCTTCCTGCCCGACATCACACCGACCCCACTGCTGATGATCGTCGGCCGCGAGGACGGCCTGACCGGCGGGAACCTGGCGGCCGCCGCGTATCAGACCGCGGCCGAGCCGAAAAGCATCGTCTTCGTCCCGGGTGGCCACTTCGCGGCCTACACCGGCGACGGGTTCGCCCTGGCATCAGGGGCCGCGAGGGACTGGTTCGCGACGCACCTCAACGACAGCCTCAGGAGGCCGGATCGATCGTCTGTCCGGCACAGGCCAGCGCCGCAGCGATGAAGTCGTCGCGCACCGCGTCCTCGACCGTGGCGTCCCACGCCAGCACCACCCTGCTGGGAGCAAGGTCGTCGGCCGGCACCACGCGCAGGTCCGGTCGCCGGTAGGCCATGGCCGTCGAGCGGGGTAACACCGCGAAACCCTCACGGGCGGCAACTAATTCAAGCTTCTGCTCGACCCCGGTGACCGACGACTGCACCGCCGCGCGGCGCAATTCCGGGCTTGCAACGGCGTACCACTCAGGCACCGACGCCGGGTTCTGCAGCAGCCGCCGTGGCGCTAGATCGTCCAGCGAGACCGACTGCCGTTCCGCCAACGGATCACCAGCGGCGAGCACTACGTCCCGCGGCTCCTCAAGCAGCGGCGCCGTCGCCAAGCCGGACAGGTCGAACGGCGAGCGAGCGTAGACCACCTGCACGTCGCCGCGGCGGATTACCTCGGCCTGCTCGTTCCAGGTCACCGGCACGATCACCACGCGCCGCGCCGGATCGTCGGCCTCGAACGCTCGGGCGGCAGCGGTCACGAACAGCCCGGGCAGTGCCCCGACCTTGACCACGACGGCGGGGGCTTCGGCCCGCGACAGCCGCTGCCGCAGCGCCTGCACTTCGGTGAGCAGAAACCGGCCGTCGGCGAGCAGCCGCGACCCGGCGGGGGTCAGCGACGTCCCGCGGTTGTCTCGGTTGAGCAGCTTGATTCCCAGCTCGTGCTCGAGCGCGCGAATTTGCCGCGTGAGCACCGGTTGGGCGATGTGCAGGCGCGCCGCGGCGCGACCGAAGTGGAGTTCCTCCGCCACGGCGACGAAGTAGCGCAGCTTGCGCATGTCAAGGTCGACTGCGGCCATACCCAGAGGGTATCTCTCTGGATGAAAAGCGTGGAGACATCTACCTGGCGGACCTGTCCGAGGCCGCAGCAACTTCCCGCGACGGCTCGCAGGAGGCGGTGACAATGCCGCGGACGGCGGCCCGCACCCGGTCGTACACGGCGGCCGACGACGCGGTGTTGAACTTGCCGTCCAGGTGCAGGAACGCTAGACCGTGCACGAGGCTCCACAGGGCATTGCTCATCGCCTCCACGTCGGCGCCTGGGAAGCACGCGCGAGCGGCGCCACTGACGAGCTGCCAGATGGCGGCCGTGGCGGCGACCCGCTCTTCGTTGTCCCGGTCGCAAGAGTCGCCGAACATCAACCGGAACAAAGCTGGTCGGCGCAGGGCGAACTCGACGTAGGCAACACCTAGTTCCGCGAGATCCTCGGCCGTACTCGGTGAGGTATTGGGCGCGGCCATGCAATCCGCCAGCTCTCGATAGCCGACGGCGGCGACCGCTGAGACCAACGCATCGCGGTCCGCGTAGTGCCGGTACGGCGCCGCGGGGGACACACCGGCGCGGCGCGCCACCGCGCGTATCGACAGGCCGGACTCGTTGCCATCTTCTTCGAGAAGTTGCATAGCCGCGCGCAGGCAAGCAGCGCGCAGGTCGCCGTGATGATAGGTAGAACTCGGCATGAGGTAGCTCACACTCACAAAAGTAGACAGTGCTTACATGACGGGCTTAATGTAATCGGTGTTAACAGCATAGGCCAGTGACCGGCGGCGCACCGCATCAGATCACTGTCCCTCGGTGGGCCCCGATCAAACATTCCCTGCAAGTCGCCTGGAGGCGTCGTGAACCCCAATGCCGTTGCCCATAATCACATTGCCATCATCGGCGCCGGATTCGGCGGCCTTGCTGCAGCAATCCGGCTGCAGCAAGCCGGTTTCGACGACTTCGTGCTGATGGATCGCGCCGCCGACATAGGGGGAGTCTGGCGTGACAACACCTATCCGGGAGCCGCGGTCGACGTCCAGTGCCAGCTGTACTCGTTATCGTCCGCGCTGAATCCTCAGTGGCGCAACATGTTCGCGAAGCAGCCAGAGATCTGGGACTACATGCACGACGTCGTGCGACGATTTGGGCTGCTTCCCCGCCTG
>DATJIX010000063.1:0-8134 GCA_035492865.1 Mycobacterium sp.
TCAGCAGCGGCAGTGCGGCGAACGCGGCGGCGAACAGCAGCGTGCCTGCCACGAAGACGGCGGTCGGCCAGGACGCACTCGGCGCAAGCAGTGTCCACCACGGCACGCCGAACAGCAGCAGCATGATGGCCAGCACCACCACCAGGCGGCGCCAGTGCCGCGCAGGCCGCCGCGGCTCGGCCGATTCGATTACCTCTGCCGGGGTGTCCGTCATACGACGACGCTACCGAGGGTTTTACTGCCCCGCGTTGCTGGCCAGCTCGACCGCGAAGGAATTCACGAAGTTGCCCGCAGGCGGGTCACCGCGGTTGCACGACCCGTCGGATTCGCCGGGCCGTTTGATCCACAGGTAGGCGTCGGCGTGCGCGCCCGCGGTGGCCGCGGTGGGCGGGGCGCCCAATGCCCGGCCGCTGGGGTTGCACCAGTCGAGCGCGGAGCTTGGCGCGGGCCCGGCGCCATTGCGAGACGTGTCGATCACGTAGTGCGAGCCGTTGGTGAGCCCCGAAATCGCCTCGCCGTAACCGATTTCGTCCTCGGTCGTGAAAAAGTTCGCGGTGTTGAGACTGAAGCCACGAGCTTGCGCCACACCGGCCTGATTGAGCCTGGCGGCCATGTCGTCAGCGCTATGCCAGCGCAGGTGGCCGGCGTCGATGTAGACGGCCGCGGCCTGATTGCGGGTCAGCGTGTCGACGGCGTAGCGAATCAAGTCGAACCGCTCCTGGCGCGCGTCGCCCGACAGGCAGTCGGCCATGGCGAGTGCATCGGGTTCGACGATGATCGCGGCGGGCGAGCCGCCCACGCCCGCGGCGATGCCGTCGATCCACTGGCGGTACTCCGCGCCCGACGCCATACCGCCCGCGGCGAAGCTGCCGCAGTCACGGTGTGGGATGCCATAGATCGCCAGCACCGGCATGGAGCCTGCGGCCTGCGCGTCACCGACGTACTTCCCGACCGTGGCTGCGGAACCGCCGGGGACGATCCAATACGCCTGGGGCGTGTTGGCGATGGCGGTCAATTCGGGACTCGGCGGGTCGGCCTTCTGCGCGGCGCGCATGGCCGCCGACGTGGGGTTGACGTAGAACGGTGCACCGGCCAGCGGGTTCGCCTCATCGGCGGCCAGGCGCACCGTCGGCGCCGTCACCGGTACGGCAAGCCCCATCCAGGCGACCGCTGCAACGGTTAGAAGGGGAGCGATCCACCGAGCGGCTGCGCCAGCAGCTGAGGACATCACCCCCGGGAAATTAGTGCTTCGCGGCATCGAGCGCCAATTCCCGGCGATGATTACTGCCGGGCGATGGTGAGATGCTCCGCGCGGCGCCGGTCTCGGCGTCGAAGAAGTAGGTCCGGTCCTGCGGGAGGGCAAGTCCGACCCGGGCTCCGCTCGCCAACTCGGTGCCTGCTGCGGCGTTCACGATCACCGGCACTTGGTCCGCGTCGGATAGCACCCCCTCCCCGCGCACCTCGACCTGCGCAGTCACCAACACATGACTACCCAGGGGCTCCACGAAGTCGACGCGGGCAGCCACCATGCCTGCGGTGTAGGTGGTGTGCAACTGCAGATGCTCGGGCCGGACACCGACGGTCACCGGACCGTCGGGCGAGGGCACGGCGGTCACCTCCGTCCCGCCGATGTGCAGGACCCCGGATCGGATGACGCCCGGCAGCAGGTTCATCGGCGGGCTGCCCATGAACGCGGCGACGAACGTGTTGGCGGGACGGTTGTAGATGTCGTCGGTGGTGCCGATCTGTTGCACCTCGCCGCCCGACATCACGCACAGCCGGTCGCCCAGCGTCATCGCCTCGACTTGGTCGTGCGTGACGTAGATCGACGTGACAGGAACCTCTCGATGCAGCCGCTTCAAATCACCGCGGACTTGATTGCGCAGCTTGGCGTCCAGATTCGACAGTGGCTCGTCGAGCAGGAACGCCTGCGGTTTCCGCACCAGCGCGCGCCCCATGGCGACTCGTTGCCGCTGACCACCCGAGAGCTGGCCGGGCTTGCGGTCGAGCAGTTCGGTGATCTGCAGCAGCTCTGCTGTTTCTCGGACCCGCCGCTCGACCTCGGCGCGCGGGGTCCGACGCTGACGCAGCCCGTACGCGAGATTGCGGTACACCGACATGTGCGGATACAGCGCATAGTTCTGGAACACCATCGCGATGTCGCGCTCGCCGGGCGCCAGGCTGTTGACCACCTCGCCGCCGATCCTGACCTCACCGGAGGTCGGCTTGTCGAGACCGGCCAGTAAGCGAAGGGCGGTGCTCTTGCCGCAACCCGATGGCCCGACGAGGATCAGGAACTCGCCGTCGGCCACCGTCAGATTGAGGCTGTTGAGCGCCGTCACTCCCCCGGCGTAGCGTCGCGTGACGTCGCGAAACTCTACCTCTGCCAAGGCAATACTCCCTTCACCCCTTCAGGCCGGTGTTGGCCACCGACTGCACGAAATACCGCTGCGCTCCGATGAAGACCAGCAGCATCGGCAACAAACTCATCACGTTGGCCGCCATCAAGAGCGGCCATTTGACCCGGTGCGCTCCCTGGAAGTAGCTGAGCCCCAACGGAACCGTCATCTGGTCGTGCGACGTGATGACGATCAGCGGCCACAGGAAGTCGTTCCACGATGTCAGCACCGTCAACGCGGCCAGCGTCGACAACGCGGGCAGCGAAAGCGGCAAGACGATCTTGAAGAGCACACCCAACCGCGACGTACCGTCCACGCGAGCGGCTTCCTCGAGTTCGACGGGCACCGTCTGAAAGAACTGGCGCAGGAAGAAGATGCCGAACGCCGTCGCCAGGTTGGGCAACATCAACGCACCGATGTGGTCGATGCCAAGGCCTTCCCACACGTTGTCCCCGAACCATTTGACGATCAGGAACACCGGGATCATCGTGACCTGGAAGGGCACCATGAGCGTGGCCATCAACGTGACGAAAAGCGCTCCGCGGCCCAGGAATCGAATCCGCGCGAAGGCATAGCCCGCCAGACTGCAGACGATGAGATTGCTCACCAGCACCACGAGGGTGACCATCAGACTGTTGAGGAAGAAGTGGCCGAACGGCGCGGCCGCCCATGCCTCGGAGTAGTTCTCGAACCGGGGGCGTTCGGGTATCAGCACCGGCGGAAATCGATTGGCCTCGCCTTCGGTTTCCAGCGACGTGACCAGCATCCACAGCAGCGGGATGACCAACAGAAAGCTCAGCGGGATGAGTACCAGGTGCCACGGGCTGAACGGCAGGCGCAACCGTGGCCGCCCTTCGATTGGCGCCGGTAGCTCCGATAGCTCCGGTGCCTCGGGTTCCGCTGTGAGAGTGGATAATTGGGCTTTGGTCATGACGTGTGCACATGCTTCCGGGCGATGCGGAACTGGACGGCGGTGATCAAGAGGATGACCAGGAACAGTGCGTAGGCCATGGCCGCGGCGTAGCCCGCGTCGAACTTTACGAAGGCTCGGTCCCACAGGTAGTACACGATGACCGTGGTGGCGCGCAGCGGTCCACCACGCGTGGTGGCATAGACCTCATCGAAGAGTTGCAACGCGTTGATCGTCAGCCAGACGACGAGGAACAGATTCGCTGGGCCAAGCAGCGGCACCGTGATCGTTCGGAAGCGCGTGAACGCGGTCGCACCGTCAATGGCCGCGGCCTCGTGCAACTCAGCCGGGACACCTTGCAACGCAGCGAGATACACGATCACTGAGAAGCCCGTCCAGCCCCAGATCGTCATGGCGACGATCACGTACAGGGCCTGCGATGGGGATGCCAGGAACTCCTGCGACGGCACCCCAACGGCGTTGAGAGCCGCATTGACAAGGCCGTAGTCACGGTCGGTCAGCCACAGGAAGATGATGCCCTGCGAGATGGTCGAGACCGCCATCGTGATGAACGCGGTCGTTCGATACACCGAGATGAAGCGCACCGAGCGGTTCATCGCGGCGGCGACGAACAGGCCCACCACCATCGTTCCCGGCACGAAAAGCGCGGTGTAGATGATGGTGTGCTTGATCGCTTCGACGAAGACGGGATCTTCGGCCAGCTTGCGGTAGTTGTCCAGACCCACCCACGGCGTCTCAGGTGTGAGCAGGTCGGAGTGCTGAAACGACAACATCAGCGACATGACGACCGGCAGCAGGCCGAATATCCCGATGAGCACGGCCGCTGGACTCACCAGAGTCCAGCCCGCCAGGCTCTCCGTGTGACCGAGACGGCGCATAACCCTGCCTACTTGCCGGCCAGTGCCGTGTCGGCGGCCTGCGCCGCCGAGTTCAGCGCCGACGCCGGCTGATCCTTGCCGAGCATGACGGACACGATCGCCTGCCCCAGCGCCTCCGAGATCGCAGGATATTGCTCCACCTGTGGCCTGACCTTCTTCACGTTGTTCAGGTTCGCGACGAATGATGAACTGCCTGGCAGCTTTTCGTCCATCTTCGCCAGGAACTGCTTGTCCTGACCGACGGAGGTGCGGGTGGGCATATCACCCGTCGCCAGCGAGAAGGCCCTGACCTGCTCGGGTGCGGTGAGCCATTTGACGAAGTCCAGCGCCGCCTGCTTCTTCTTGTCGCCGTTGTCGAACACCACCCAGTTGTCCGGACCAGAGATCGTCTGGTGCGAGCCGCTGGAGCCGGCGAACGTGGGCATCACCTGGACGCCGTACTCGATATCGGTCAGCTGACCCAGATCCCACGGGCCGGTGACCAGCATGGCGACCTTGCCGCTGTTCATCAGCTTCGGCCCGTTCTCGTTGGTGGTGTCGAGGTACAGCGACTTGTCGGTGACCGCCATCTGCTGCAATGTGGTCAGCGCCTTGACACCGGCCTCCGAGTTGAACACCGCGTGCTGATTGTCGGGCGACAGGATGTCCCCGCCCGCTTCCCAGAGCATCGGAACGTAGTGCCACACCGTGTCCTCGCTCGCGTCCGCGGGGATGAGCCAGCCGTATTGCCCCTTGGCCGGATCGGTCAGCTTCGCGGCCGCGGCTCGGAAGTCGTCCCACGTCCAGGTCGGTGACGGGGGTGCGACGCCCGCGTCGGCGAAGAGCTTCTTGTTGTAGACGATGGCCAGGTTGTCGACCAGTGCCGGCACGCCGACCACCTTGTCTCCCACCGTCGCCGCTTCGCGCTCGGCGGGATAAAAGTCGTCCCATTTCCAATCGGGCTGGGAGACCACGCCTGCCATATCGACCAACTGTGGGATCTTGGCGATGTTGGGTGACCACGACCCGAACATGTAGGCGACGTCCGGTGCACTGTTTCCCCGCACCGCGGTCAGAACCTTCTGCAGCACAAGGTCATTGCTGGAATACAGCTCGGTGACCTTTACGTCGGGATGAGCCTTGTTGTACTGGTCGATCAAACCTTTGAAGGCATCGCCTTCCGTGTCCTGATACCCGTGCCAGACGGCGATCTCGACCGGGCCCGAGGGCGACGAACCGCCGCCACCGCCGCACGCAGCGAGCACTAACGCGAGAACAGCTACCAATGCGAGGCACAGCCGGCGTCGAATCACAGGAACCACTCCTTAGTTGATGAGCGCAGCGGCTCGGGTAGCAGGTCACCATGCGCGATCGTCAGTTCGTCGCACAGCTGCCAGATCTGATCGACAGTCAGGGTTGCGGCGGTGTTCGGATCCACCATCGCCGCGGCGCGCACCAGGCGGGGATCCCCGTCGACGGCAGCCCGCACAGCCAGGTCAACTGGCCCGAGGAAGCTCCGGTTCAGCGCCGCGCATTGCGGCGGCAGGTCGCCCACCTTCATCGGATGCGCGCCAAGCGCGTCGAGCAGCGTTGGCACTTCCACCGCCAGACCGTCAGGCAGGTTCGTGATGAGGCCTGCGTTGACTACGTTGGCGGAGATCACCCGCGAGGTGCCTGTCTCCAGCGAGTGGATGACCTGCGGTGCGTACTCGGTCGATGTGGTGTCCACCGGGAGGGCCTCGCCTTCGGCCAATTCGGCTCGCACG
This sequence comes from Mycobacterium sp., assembly GCA_035492865.1. Classification (GTDB taxonomy): domain Bacteria; phylum Actinomycetota; class Actinomycetes; order Mycobacteriales; family Mycobacteriaceae; genus Mycobacterium. Next base: position 5,954 of record DATJIX010000063.1, read on the forward strand.
CGGTCGTATTCGGCGAGGTTGCGCTCGCTGATCGAGACGTATTCGCCGATGTTGATCCGCAGCCGGTCCGCCTCACCCTTGTCGCGGACGTACCAGGGCACGTATTCACTGGAGTGCTCGCTGGTCTCGGTCGGGTAATAGCCAAGGCGGCGGTACATGTCGACGCGAACGCGCCTGCGCAACTCGGGATCCTCAGCTATCCGCTGATCCAACAACGGATACAGATCCTGACCGGCGCGCTCCCACCGCAGCACCCAGGCCTGATGGTTCACACCTGCCGACCAGTACGCCACTTCGTCATATGGCACGCCAATGAGCTCACACAGCCCGACCATCGTCCAGTACACGGAGTGGCACAGTCCGAGCACCTTCAGTTCCGGCGCAACGTGATGCAGGAACGTGATGTTCATCGCCATCGGGTTGGTGTAGTTGAGCAGCCACGCGTCCGGACACACCTGCTGCATATCGCTGGCGATGCCGGCCAGAACGGGGAAAGTTCTGAGCCCGCGGAAGATTCCGCCGATGCCGATGGTGTCGCCGATGGTCTGGTTCACCCCGTACTTCGATGGAATCTCGAAGTCGCGCACCGTCGCTTCATGCATGCCGACCTGGATCACGTTGATGACGTAGTCGGCGCCATCGAGTGCGCGGCGGCGGTCCAGCGTGGCGACCACCTCCGGTTGTGCCCCGGCCGCCAGGGCGGTGGCACGTGCGATCGCCTCCGCGGTTTCCAGCCGTTGCGCGTTGATGTCGTGCAGCACAACGCGAATCGACGCGAGTTCGGGGAATGACAGGATGTCACCGAGCAGTTCGCGGGTGAATTCGACGCTGCCCGCCCCGATGATGACGACTGTCGGCTTCACGTGAGACTCCTCGAGGGATCGTCCTTGGCCGTAGTGGCGGGAGCCACCACCGCTGGTGTTGGTGCTTCGCCGCGCTTCTCGTCGCTGTACACCATCAGCGTCGATCCGACGAGTGCCAACACGATGCCGACCGCGCCGTACGGGCTCGGCAGAGTCTGGTAGGCGATGAGCGACACCACGATGGTCAGGGCCGGAGCGAGCGCATTGGTGGTCGGCGCGACGATGCTGGCCTTACCGCGGCTGAGCGCCATCACCAGGAACAACGCGCCGACCGCATTGAGAAGCTGGGTTGCCGCCGTCAATGCTGGTGCCTGCCAAGGGAAGTCGGTCGGAAAACCGCCGAGTGAGATCAGTGCGACCGGGATCAGCAGGATCCCGCTGATGGCCATCCAGCCGAAGGTGGTGGCATCGTTGACGCCGATCGTCGCCGTCTTGCGCATGAAATAGGCCTGCACACCCCACGCCACGCAGATCAGGATCGCCAGCGGCAACCAGGGACCCGACGACCCGTCGGAGTTGGCGCTGGTGATGCTGAACAGCACGATGGCGGCGAGCGCGGCGATGAGGCCGACGAAGGCCAGTGTGCTGATTCGCTCTCGCAGCAGCACCATCGCCATGATCACGGTGATCGCTGGAGAGATCGACACGATCGGGAAGATGAGGTAGGCCGGACCCATGGTCAGCGCCTGGAACAAGAGCAACTGACCGCCGGCGCCCGTGAGGCCGATCAACAGGCCGTAGATCGTGGCCTTGGGCCTGCGGTCGAAGCGCTGACCACGCAGCGCGAAGGCCGCCGGGATGATCATCGTCAGCGCCCAGATGCTGTAGATCATCTCGTTGGGGTAGCCGTACCAGGTCGAAGGCAGCGCGGAGAACGCTCCCCAGATCCCCCAGAACAGAATCAGCAGTGCGGCGTAGAAGATCCAGCTGCGGGTGCCCCCGGTGGTTGGTGCAGTCGTTTGGTCGGTCACAGTGTATTCGCCTCGAATCAGACTGGGCTGGTGGTGAGTTGGTGCAGCGCGCTTGGGCTCAACGGCTGGCCGGCGTGTTTGGCGGCGTACAGTGCTGCGCCCACGGCAGGGTCGAGCAACGGACGCTGCAGGTCGTATTTGGCGGGTTGGTTCTGCAGGGCGGCAAGGAACCGGTTCAGGAACCCCGGATCGGAGAACATGCCGCCCGAGTACGACACCGGCACCGTTTCCTGTTCGCTGAATCCGACTAGCTTCCTTGTTGTTTCGATCAGCGCCACGAGTTCGTCCGCCGCGTTCGACAGGATTCTCGAGGCCACCGCATCCTCGGCATGCGCCGCTTCGCAGAC
>DATJIX010000064.1:0-15234 GCA_035492865.1 Mycobacterium sp.
CTGGGCGGCAGCGGCTGCGGGGAACAGATAGCGGCGAACAAGATTGTCGGCATCCGGGCGGCCCTGTGCCACTGCGTGTTCACCGCCGAGATCGCACGGGCCCACAACGACGCCAACGTGCTGGTGATGGGCGCCAAGGTCGTCGCCCCCGACCTCGCCGAGCGCATCCTGGACGTGTGGCTGACAACCGTCTTCAAGGGCGGCCGCCACCAACTGCGGGTGGATCAGATCAGCGCGCTTGAGCGCGGCGAGTCGCTGGTATGAGCCGCGTGCTGGTGCTGTTGCGGCACGGTGAAAGTACGGCCAACGCCGATGACGTATTCGGCGGCTGGCTCGACTTCCCGCTGACCAACCGCGGCCGCGATCAAGCCGCCGCCGCGGGCAGGCTGATCCGCGATGCGGGCGTCACTCCCGGCGCGGTGCACACGTCGTTGCTGACCCGCGCGATCGACACCGCCGATATCGTTGTCGCCGAGGCAGGTTCGCGCACCGCGCCGATCCGACGCAGCTGGCGCCTCAACGAACGCCACTACGGCGCGCTGCAGGGCAGGCGTCGCAGCGATGTGCGCCGCGAGTTCGGCAGCCAGATCTACGCCGACTGGCGCCGGTCGTATCACCTCGCTCCACCCGCCATCGGACCCGATCACGCCGACCATCCGCGCCGCGACCCGCGCTACGCTGCGTTGCCCGCCCACGAGCTGCCCACCACGGAGTCCCTCGCCGCGGTACGTCGCAGGCTCGTGCCGTACTGGCAGGATGCCATCGCTGCCGACCTGGCCGCCGGGCTGGCGACACTTGTGGTGGCGCATGGCAATTCGCTTCGCGCGCTGTGTATGCATCTCGACGGCCTGACACCGCAGCGGGTCAGCTCGCTGCACATCCCCACCGGGGTGCCGCTGCGCTACGACCTCGACGACGCACTAACGCCGGTGGTTCCCGGCGGCGTCTACCTGGACCCGGAGCGGGCGGCCGCCGGCATCGCGGAGGTCGCCGCCCAGGGCTCCCGCTGATTCGTCATCGGGAAACAGGTGCGCGATCCGGCCCGTCGTGCGCCGTGCCCGCGCGCTGGTGGTGGCGGCTCCTACGACGAACACCGCCGACCCGAAGCCGACGATCACCCCAAGCGCCGGGCGGCTCGCCCCGATGAAGTCGGCAGCGGTCATCTTCGAGATGTGTGAGCTGAGAATCGATCCGACGATCGCGACGCCGAGGCTGGTGCCGATGTTGCGGCTGGTCGTCGCGACCGCGGCGGCGACGCCTGCGTGACTGCGCGGCATCCCCGACACCGCGGTGTTGGTGATCGGCGCGTTGACCACGCCCTGCCCGACACCGAAGGCAAGGTAGCTGGCCAGCACGTACACCAGCGCGGTGTCGGCCGTGAGGAACAACAGCATGCCTGCCCCGAGGCAGATCATGGCCCCGGCGAGCAGCAACGACGGCCTCGGTCCATACCTGCCGACCACCCGTCCGGAGATCGGCGAACAGAGCAGCACCGTCAGTCCGAGCGGAACCGTGCACAGGCCGGCCTGCATCGGGGACAGCCCACGAATCGTCTGCAGGTAAAGCGTGTTCATGAACAGAAAGCCGCCGAATGCGCCGAACGCGCTGATCGCGATCACGGTCGCGCCGGAAAACGGCACGCTGCGGAAGAAGCGCAGTTCGATAAGCGGGTCGGTGCGACGCGGTTCGTGAATCAACAGAACGGTCAGCGCGACGGCGGCGAGCGCGAGCAACGAAAGTGTCTGCACCGACAGCCAACCCGCGTGCGGTGCTTCGATGATGGCGTAGATACAACTGGCCAGCAGCACCACCATCGCCAGCTGACCGAGCGGGTCAAACCGGCGCGCCCGCGGCGACCGGGATTCGGGCACGAACAGCGCAGCTGCCGTCAGGGCCACCACGCCGATCGGCAGGTTGACCCAGAAGATTGCCCGCCAACCGACGGTTTCGACGAGCAGACCGCCAACGAGCGGACCGAGCGCGATCCCGATACCGGACACTCCGCCCCAGATGCCGATGGCGCGGGCACGGTCGCGGGGATCGGTGAAGACGTTCGTGATGATCGACATCGCAACGGGATTGAGCATCGAGCCGCCCAGCGCCTGCACCATCCGGAATGCGACAAGCCAGCCGACCGACGGCGCCAGGCTGCACAGCAGCGATCCGCAGACGAAGACCGCCAAGCCGATCTGAAACGTGCGACGACGGCCGATGCGGTCGGCGGTCGAGCCGGACAGCAGCAGGAAACTCGCGAGCACGACGACATAGGCGTCGATGGTCCATTGCAGTCCGGAGATCGGGGCGCCGAATTCGTCGCTGATCGACGGCAACGCGACGTTGATGATCGTGGTGTCCATGCTGACGATCAGCAGGCTCATGCAGCAGATGCCGAGTACCAGAAACTTGCGCCCACGGCTTAGGCCCATGACCGCGATATTAGCGGCTATGGACTTATGGACCAATTGTCGGTCCTTATCTCAAATTGACATGCGGATCACCGACATAGTCAGGTAGTCGGCGTGGAGTGGCTTTTCCTTGCAGGCGCCGGCGTAATCGGCGGACTCACCGGCAGCATCGCCGGTCTGGCGTCGGTGGCCACCTATCCTGCGCTTCTGCTCGTGGGACTCCCGCCGCTGACGGCCAACGTGACCAACACCGTCGCGCTCGTGTTCAACGGCGTCGGATCGATATTGGGCTCACGGCCCGAACTCGAAGGTCAGCGGACGTGGATCACACGCATCGCCCCGGTCGCGATCCTCGGCGGCGTGGCAGGGGCGGTGTTGCTGCTGTCCACCCCGGCAGACGGCTTCGAAAGGGTTGTGCCCGTTCTTCTCGGGCTGGCCTCGGTCGCAATCCTGCTCCCCCGGCGAGGCAATCGCGAAACACGCGTCGCCGACCACCAACGCCACACCGCCGGGGTGCTGCTCGAGTCGGCCGCGATCTTCCTGATCTGTATCTACGGCGGCTACTTCGGCGCGGCCGCGGGAGTGCTCCTGCTCGCACTGCTGTTGCGTGCGGGCCACGCCACGCTTGCGCATGCCAACGCCGGCAAGAACGTGATCCTCGGCATCGCCAACGGTGTCGCGGCCGTCATGTTCGCGTTCCTCGCCCCTGTGCAGTGGCCCGCGGTACTTGCACTGGGCATCGGGTGCCTGATCGGTTCGCGGCTTGGCCCGATCGTGGTCCGGCACGCGCCCGCGACGCCGCTGCGGATCATGAACGGCGCCGCAGGAGTGGCGCTCGCCGTCAAACTGGGGATCGACGCTTACGCCTAGGGCTCTAACGTAACTCGATGCTGATACGCGACGCCAGCTCGGCGACGCTGATCCCGAACGTTTCGCACACGCGCACACCGGCCTCGTCGATATCGAAGGTCGCGTAGTCGGTGTACACCCGGCGCACACACCGCAGTCCGGTAAGGGGGTAGGTGCATTCCGGCACCAGCTTGGCCGCGCCGTCCTTGGCGAACAGGTTCATCATTACGAAGACACTCTTCGCGCCGATGGCAAGGTCCATCGCACCGCCCACCGCGGGAATGGCGTCCGGCCCGCCGGTGTGCCAGTTGGCCAGATCCCCGCGCTCGCTCACCTGGAAGGCACCGAGCACACACACGTCCAAGTGCCCACCGCGCATCATCGCGAACGAGTCAGCGTGGTGAAAATACGATGCCCCAAGCGTTTCCGTGACCGGGACCTTTCCCGCGTTGATCAGATCGGGGTCGACCTCCGCTGCGGTGGCGGCCCTGCCCATGCCGAGCATCCCGTTCTCGGTGTGCAGCACGACGCCCGACTCCGGACGAAGATGATCGGCGACCAGTGTCGGCTGACCGATGCCGAGGTTGACATATGAGCCTGCGGGAATATCGCGCGCGATCGCGGCGGCTAGCTCGTCGCGGTCGCGCGGTGCACGGTCGACGTGTTCGACGCACTGTGGGCGTTCGGTGGTGGTCATTTGTTCACCTCGAGTATGCGATCGACGAAGATTCCGGGTGTGACGACGTTCTCCGGATCGATCTCACCTGGCTCGACGACGCGTGAGACCTCCGCGATGGTCATGGCGGCCGCGGTGGCCATCACAGGACCGAAGTTGCGAGCGGTCTTGCGGTACACCAGGTTTCCCGCGCGGTCGCCGATGTGCGCACCGATCAAGGCGACGTCGCCGCGAATCGGGAACTCCAGCACGTAGTCGCGGCCATCGATGGTCCGTAGCTCCTTGCCCTCGGCGAGTGGCGTGCCGACACCGGTCGGACAGAAGAACGCGCCGATGCCCGCTCCAGCCGCGCGCATCCGTTCGGCCAGATTGCCCTGCGGCACCACCTCGAGCGCGACCTTGCCCGCGCGGTACAGACCGTCGAACACGTAGGAGTCCGATTGGCGCGGAAACGAGCAGATCACCTTGCGCACCCGGCCCACCGCCAGCAGTGCGGCCAGCCCGGTGTCACCGTTGCCCGCATTGTTGCTGACGATGGTCAGATCGGTAGCCCCCTGCTCGATGAGCGCGTCGATCAGCGTGGTGGGCATGCCGGCCATGCCGAATCCGCCGACCAGAACCGTTGCCCCATCGGGGATTCCGGCCACCGCCTCGGCGGCGGTCTCGCAGATCGCGGTGCGCGTCACTGGTCTGCCTCCTGGGTGTCGTAGTCGGCGAGCACCTGGGCGGCGATCCGGAACGCGGTGTTGGCGTCCGGCACACCGCAATAGATGGCCGACTGCAATATCACTTCCTTGATCTCGTCGTTGGACAGTCCGTTGCGCCGCGCCGCGCGCAGGTGCATGGCCAGCTCCTCGTGGTGGCCGCGCGCGATCAACGCCGTCAAGGTGATCATCGACCGGCTGCGGCGGTCCAGCCCTGGCCGGGTCCAGATGCTGCCCCATGCGTATTTGGTGATGAATTCCTGGAAATCGCCGGTGAACTCGGTGGTGTTGGCAACGGCGCGGTCGACATGGGCGTCGCCCAGCACCTGACGACGCACCGCCATGCCTGCGGTGTACGAGTCGGGTCGGACGTGTCCGGTGATCAATGCCGCGACCCGGTCGGCGGCCTCTGCAGGCGCCAGATGGCCGACGCCGTCGAGCACAATGAGCCGTCCGTCCTTTACGCCGGACGCGATGCGCGCCAGCCCGTCCGGCGGCGTGGGGATGTCTTCGGCACCGGCGATCGCCAGCACCGGTGTGGTGATCTCGCTGAGCCGGTCGGTGACGTCGAAGTCCGCAAGCGCCTCGCACGCCTGGGCATAGGACTCGTCGTCGGTGGTGCGCAGCGCGTCCACCAGCGCGGCGACCGCGGAGGGCCGCCGGTCGGCGAATCCGCTTGCGAACCAGCGCTGGATGGCGAGCTCGACCACCGCATCGGTGCCCGACGACCGCACCGTCGCAGCGCGTGCCGCCCACTCCTCCGGCCTGCCGATGACGGCGCCCGTGCACAGCAGCGCGGCGGATAACAGCCGCTCGGGCGCGTCCAGCAGCAGCTGCAAACCGACCGCCCCGCCGATGGAGTCGCCGGCATAGTGAAACGCAGCCCCCGGTGCGATGCCGTCGGCCAGGGCCACGACGGCCGCGGCGAGATCCGGCATCCGGAAGGCACCGGCGGGGCTGCGTCCGTGCCCAGGCAGATCCCACCCGACGACGTGCACATGCTCGGCGAGGCGTTCGGCCGCCGCGCCCCACAACGTGGTCACCGAAGTGCCTACCGACGGACCGAGCAGCAGCAGCGGGGCATCCGACGGTCCGCCGAAGTCGGTACCGACGAGCCGCGGCACTGTCATGTCGTCTCCTTCAGGTGGTGGCGTGCGCGTTGCAGCGCCGCGTCGATCAGGTGGTCCGCCGCGCCGGTGTAGTCGGAAAGCGCTGCGCGTCCGGTCAATTCGGCCATCGTGCGCTGCTCGGCGAGGAGGTCGCCCACCGCGGCCAGGTTGGCGGCGGCGCGTTCGCTGTCGACGTGCAGGCCATTGATCAATTCGGTGGTCTGCGCTGCCGCGACGACGGTGCGCCGCGTCAGCGTGCGCAACGTGGCCCACTCGGTGTGCCAGCCGCCGTCGGAGCGCTCGTCGACACTGGCCGCCGATGCTACGTGCAGGGTTGCAGCCATGCCCGGCGCGGCCAGCGCGGCCCGCCGGATCAGGATCGACAGCACGGGGTTGTTCTTGTGCGGCATGGTCGATGAGCCACCACCGCGACCCTCCGCCATCTCACCGATCTCGGACCGACTCGCCGTCGCGACGTCGGTCGCGATGTGTCCCCACGCGTCGCAGCATGTGACGAGCGCGTCGCCGGAGCGGGTGATCACCGATCGCGTGGTGTGCCACGGTGTTGCTGCCGCCAGCCCCAACGCATCCGCCAGTGCGTCCGACATTCCGAGCGCTTCGTTTGGCGATCCGATCAATTCTGTGACCGCGGCCATGGTGCCCGCGGCGCCGCCGGCCTGCACCGGAAGCGCCGGCAGTGCCGCGACGGTGTCGGCGGCGTCCAGCACTCCGGTCAGCCAGGCCGCCATCTTCATGCCGATCGTGCTCGGCAGTGCGGCCTGGGTGAGCGTGCGCGCGAGCATTGGGGTGCGTTGGTGGGTTTGGGCCAGGCCGGCGAGAGTTCTCACCTGCGCCTTGATGTCACTTCGCATGCGGGACAACGCGTCACGCAGACACAGCATCACCGCGGTGTCGATGACGTCCTGGCTTGTCAGCCCGCGGTGTACCCACGGAGCAGCGTGGCCGCCGGCGCGTTGACGCAGCAGCGTCAACAGCCCGATCACCGGATTGCCGTCGGCCTCTGCACCGCAGGCGATCGTCTCCACGTCGGTGGCAGACACCAGCGACGTGAGATCGGCGCGGGCGCTGGTGGGTGCTACGCCCGCGTCGATAAGCACACCGAGCCAAGCATTTTCGACCGCGACCATGGCCGCCAGGAATGCCGCGTCGCTCATCACATCGCCTGCGCGGTGGTCGCCCGGCCAGAACAGGTCGGTCATCGGTGGTGCCCCGGGTAGCGCAGAAAGACCGTTTCGTCTTCGCCCTGCAGGCGGATGTCGAACCGCAGGCCGTCCTGGTCCGGTGTGGCGATCAGTGTGTGGCGCCGGTCGGCGGGCACCGAGTTCAACAGCCGGTCCTTCGCAGACTCGGCCCCTGGCAGGTACGCGCGGGTGAAGAGCCGATTCAGCAGACCGCGGGCGAACACGGTCACCGCGATGAATGGTGCCGAATCAGGCTGTACTGCGCCGGGTTTGACGGTCGTGAAGCTGAAGTGACCGTCTTCGTCGGTGCTGGCCCTCCCCCATCCGGTGAACGTCCAGCCATCGCGACGCAGCGATCCGACGGCCGTCGGCACGACACCGTCGGCATCGGCCTGCCAGATCTCCAGCAGCGCGTCGGGCACCGGCACGCCTGCGCCGTCGGTGACGACGCCGTGTAGCCGGATCGCCCCGGCGGAGCCGGGTGGGACGAGTTCGTTGCCGCGCTCGAACGGCAGGGCGTATCCGAAGAACGGCCCGATCGTCTGTCCAGGAGTGGCGGTCAGGGTGCTCATTCGGCCTCCATCGGGGTGCGCGCACTACCGGTCAACACAATGTCCCACCGGTAGCCTGTGGCCCATTCGTGGGTGGTCACGTCGTGGTCGTACGCGGCGACGAGCCGATCGCGCGCCTTCTGGTCGGCGATCGACTGGTAGATGGGATCCAGTGCGAACAACGGGTCGCCGGGAAAGTACATCTGGGTGATCATCCGCTGCGTGAAATCCGTTCCGAACAACGAGAAATGGATGTGGGCGGGCCGCCACGCGTTGTGGTGGTTCTTCCACGGATAGGGGCCCGGCTTGATCGTGGTGAAACGGTAGGTGCCGTCGTCGTCGGTCAGGCATCGTCCGACGCCGGTGAAGTTCGGGTCCAGCGGGGCGGGATGCTGATCGCGCTTGTGCGCGTACCGGCCGCTGGCGTTGGCCTGCCAGATCTCGACGAGCTGGCGACGCACCGGCCTGCCGTCGCCGTCGACGATGCGTCCGGTCACCACCGTGCGTTCGCCGATCGGCTCGCCGGTGTGCTGGATGGTCAGATCGGCCTCGACGGGCGCGACGTCACTGGCGCCGAAGCAGGGTGCCCACAGTTCGATCGCTTCGGGATCGGCGTGGTGCAACTCCTTGGTGGGGTGGCGCAACAGGCTGCTGCGGTAGGGCGAATAGGCCAGCCGCGGCTGGGTCTCCTCGGTGCCGGAGCGGTGGTACTCCGCGTCGATCGCCGCGATCTCGGCAGTGATGCCGGCCTGGCTCGCCGACGCGCTGTCGGGGTTGGTGTCGACGATTGCTGTCATGTGTTTCACGCTATCGCCCCTGGTCGTCGAGCAGAAGGCTAGACTTTCGCTCAGCGGAAGGAAGGGACAATTGGCCGGCAACACGTCCGCACCTGGGACCACGGTCGCAACGAGGTTGCTGGCTGTGCTTTCGGCGTTCGATGAAAGGCACCGCAGTCTGACCCTGACGGAGCTCGCGGGACGCGCAGGGATACCGGTGCCCACCGCGCATCGACTGGTCGGTGAGTTGGTTGCCGGTGGCGCGCTTCAGCGGTTGGAGGACGGGCGCTACGCCATCGGCACGCTGCTGTGGGAGGCAGGCCTGCTGGCGCCGGTCCAGGGCAGGTTGCGGCAGGTGGCGGAGCCGTTTCTGCATGACGTCTACGCCGCCACGATGGCGACAGTGCACCTGGCGGTACGCGACGGCGACGAGGTGCTGTACCTGCATCGCATGCGCGGCCTGGCATCGGTGCCGATCCTCAGCACCGTGGGCAGCAGATTGCCGATGCACGCGACCGGCGTCGGCAAGGTGTTGCTCGCGCACGCACCCGCGGACGTTCACGATCGAGTGTTTGCCAAGCTGACCCGGATCACGCCTTACACAATCACTATCGCCGACGTGCTGGAAGCGCAGCTGGAGCGAATCCGGCGCGACGGTGTCGCCACGACGAGCGAGGAGATGTCGCTGGGCGCGTGTTCGCTGGCGGTGCCGGTGATGCAGGGTTCCGACGACACTGTGGCGGCCGCGATCGGGGTGGTGGTGGCCACCCTCAAACGGGATCGCCAGCGACTGCTGGGCGCCCTGCAGGTCGCGGCGCGCGGCATCGGCCGCTTGCTCTGACCCGCAGGGCTGCCCCATCGTCAGTGGTCGACCAGAACGTTCTGCGAGTCGGGTAGCTTGCGCCCGAGTAGTGCAGTGGGGACGTTCTTGGTCTCGCGTGCGGTGGCCGCCGACGCGGCGGCGATGACACAGACGACGGCGGTGAAGGCACTGATGACCACCCAGCCGCCTTCGCGGACGCCACCGAGCGCGGTGACGATGCTTGGCGCGAAGCCGGCGAGCAGGAAGCCGAGCTGGGTGCCGATCGCCATTCCGGAGAACCGGACCTGGGTGCTGAACATCTCGCCGTAGAACGACGGCCAGACCGCGTTGGCCGCGGCGTACCCGAAGGAGAAGGTGGCGACGGCCAGCGCGAACGTCAGCACCGTGTTGTCGCTGCTCATCGAGAGCATGTAGAACGGCATCAGGGCCGCAGATGCCAACGCGCCGTAGATGAACACCGGTTTGCGCCCGATCCGGTCGGCCAGCATGCCGAACAGCGGCTGGGTGAACAGCGCGACGATATTGGCGACCACGACGAGCCACAGCGTGATGCCTGCGTCGAGCCCCACCTTCTTGCCGTAGGCGATCGCAAGAGTTCCGAAAACCGTTGACACCGCAGCGATGAACGCACACAGCACGACGCGAATGACGTCTTTCCAATGGTTCTGCAGCAGCGGCTTCAGCGGCATCCGCGCAATGGCACCGGTCGCCTTGGCCTCGTCGAACTCAGGTGTCTCATGCAGCCTTCGGCGAATGAAGAAGGCCACCACGACCACAACTGCGCTGAGCCAGAACGGAACTCGCCAACCCCAGGTGAGCTCGGCCTCGTCGGACATCGATACGAAAGGCAGCATGACCAGCTGCGCCAGGATGAGGCCGCCCTGCGTGCCGGTCAGCGTCCACGATGTGAAGAATGCGCGGCGGTGATCCGGCGCGTGCTCGAGGGTGAGCGAACTGGCGCCCGCCTGTTCGCCGGCCGCCGAGAAGCCCTGCATAAGTCGGCACAGGACAAGGAGTCCCGGGGCGAGCCAGCCTGCGGTGGCAAAGGTGGGCAGGCAGCCGATCAGGAAGGTCGATACACCCATCAGCACGAGGGTGAACATCAGCACGTTCCTACGGCCGACGCGGTCGCCGAAGTGTCCGAGTACGAATGCACCGACCGGGCGCGCGACGTATGCGACACCGAAGGTGGCGAACGACATCACCAATGCGGCTTCGTCACCCGATGGGAAGAACACCTTCGGGAAGATCAGCGCCGCGGCGGTGCCGAACACGAAGAAGTCGTAGTACTCCACGGCGCTGCCCATGAAGCTGGCCAGCGCTGCGCGCCCAGGCGTGCGGCGGGATGAATCGTCTGGAACCCCATCGGGTTTCGTGGTTGCGATGCCGCTCATGATTCTCTTTCTTCCTGGTTGTGGTGGTTGTTCAGCCAACAAGGCGACGAAAGTGCCTGGACATCCGTTCGGTGTCCGGGGTGATACCGGTGATCAGCTCGAAGGCCTCGGTGGCCTGATGCACGGCCATGTGGCCGCCATCGCAGACTCGGCAGCCGGCGCGCAGCGCCGCGGACAGCAATGCCGTGTCCAACGGCCGGTAGACGATGTCGGCCACCCAGAGGCCCTTGTGCAGCAACTCGGCGTCGAACGGCAGGCCGGGGTGTGCGGCCATGCCGGTTGGGGTGCAGTGCACCACGCCGTCGCTGGCGGGCAGAAGGACGGGCAGTTTGTCAGGGGACGACGCCGCCACCCGCGCCTCGGGCCTGCGGGCCGACAATTCGTGCGCGAGCCTGGTGGCGCGTTCGATGTCGACGTCGACGATCGTCAGGTGGTCGGTGTCCAGCCGCAACAACGCGTCGCCAACGGCGGCCCCGGCCCCGCCCGCACCGACGAGTACCACGTTGTCTGTGGCGGCGTCGGGCAGCCCCTCCCGGAATCCAAGCGCGAATCCGGTTGTGTCGGTGTTGTATCCGACCGTGCGCGGGCCGTCGAAGATGACGGTGTTGACCGCCCCCAGCTCGGCGGCGACGTCATCGATGACATCGAGATGCTCCATGACGAGGCGCTTGCACGGATGGGTGACATTCAGGGCGTTGTAGCCGAGCGTGCGGGCCCACTCGAGCACGTCGCCGATTCGCTCGGGCGCGACGCCGACCTCGTTGAGATCGATCGTGCGGTACACGTAGTCCAGCCCCTGCGCCCGCCCCTCTGCCATGTGCAGGGCGGGGGTCAGCGAGGGGCCGACACCGGTGCCGACGAGCCCGACGAGATAAGGGGCCATGTGCTCCAACTCCGTAATGTACGAACTAGTACGTACGTGAAGTGCAGCACAGTGATCCGCGTCGCGTCAAGGGGGCGATGTGACGGAGGTCGCTTTTGGTCAGCGCGAGGTCAACCAGCCGACAACCACGTCACCGAGCATCTTCCGCAGGTGAGCGTGGGTCCGCTTCTCGGTGAAGTCGACGTCGAACAGGTAGCCGAACGTGTAGCGGTTGGCGACCTGGAAGACGCAGTAGGAGCTGATGAGGATGTGCACGTCGAGGGCGTCGACGTCGTCACGGAACACGCCCTGCTCGCGACCCTGGGTGAGGATCTGGTCCAGCAGCGACGTCGCCGGCTGCCCGAGCGTGCGCAGCGAATCGAGGCGCGAGATGAACTCGCCGCGGTGGATGTTCTCGATGGACACCAGCCGGATGAACTCTTGATGTTCGATGTGGTGATCGAAGGTCAGTTCGGCGACGGCCCGGATGGCCTCAACCGGGTCGACGTGGTCGACCTGCACCCGCTGCTCGGCCTCGCGGATCCCGCGGTACGCGTTCTCCAGTACCGCCAGGTAGAGCTGCTCTTTTCCGCCGAAGTAGTAGTAGATCATTCGCTTCGTGGTGCGGGTGCGCTCGGCGATTTCGTCGACGCGGGCACCGGAGTACCCCTGCTCGGAGAACACCGCCGTGGCGACCGCGATCAGTTCACCCTTGGTGCGCTCGGCGTCGCGCAGCGGCTCCGGACGGGGCTGGGCGGTCACACCGGGGAGCTTACTGGCGCAAGCCGTGGACATACCTGCGCCGACATCGACGTTTTGGCGCATTCCACTCACACTTTCTCGCCCACATGTCCGTTTGGCCACATCTGACTCACCCTTGTGTTGTAACTAACTATTTCGTACATTAGACGGGTCTGGAGGTTTCCATGAAGACGTCCATCGCCACCGTCTCCCTCAGCGGGTCGCTGACCGAGAAGCTGCATGCCTGCGCCGCCGCCGGGTTCGACGGGGTGGAACTGTTCGAGCCTGACCTGATCGCCAACGATCACAGCCCCGAGGAGATCCGCGCCCTGGCCCGTCGGCTCGGACTGTCGCTCGATCTCTACCAACCGCTGCGCGATATAGAGGGTGTCGACGAGGGGATGTTCGCCGACAACATGCGCCGCGCGGGCGCCACCTTCGCCACCGCACAGCGCCTCGGCATCGGCATCGTGTTGGTGTGCAGCAACGTCGCGACCGCGACCGTCGACTCCGATGAGGTGTCCGCCGATCAGCTGCGGCGCCTCGGCGACCTGGCGCGCCAGTACGACATCAAGTTGGCGTTCGAGGCGCTGGCGTGGGGCCGGTTCGTCGACGATTACCGCCGTGCGTGGCGCATCGTGCAACTCGCAGACCACCCGAACGTGGGGGTGTGCCTGGACAGCTTCCATGTTCTCTCGCGCGGGCACGATCCCGCAGACATCGAGAAGATCCCTGCCGAGAAGATCTTCTTTCTTCAGCTTGCCGATGCGCCTTCGTTGAGCATGGACGTGTTGTCGTGGAGTCGCCATCACCGCCTCTTCCCCGGCGAAGGTGACTTCGATCTGGCCACGTTCGTGTCGCACGTGCTGGCCACTGGATATCAGGGCCCGCTGTCGCTCGAAGTCTTCAATGACACCTTCCGTCAGACCGATCCCGACCGCACCGCCGTTCACGCGCTGCGATCGCTGATCTGGTTGCAGGACAAGACCGCCGGCCAGAATCCGGAAGGTTGGCGACGAGACCTGACCGCACTCACCGCCGCCAAACCGCCCGTCGGCTTCGATTTCGTCGAGATCAAGGCCGAGGACACCAGCGAGGTCGAGGTGCTGCTGCAGCAGCTCGGCTTCACCCCCAGCGGACGCCATCGCACCAAGCCGGTGTCGTTGTGGCTGGCCGGCGACGCGCGCATCGTGCTCAACGAACAACAGGCGCGCGATCAGCTCCCCCATGTCGCCGCCGTCGGCGTGCAGGTCCCAGACGCCGCCGCAACCTCGCGGCGCGCCGCCGAACTGATGGCCCCGCTGGCCTACCGGCGCACCTATGCGTCGGAGCAGGTTCTCGGCGCCGCCGTCGCCCCCGATGGCACCGAGATGTTCTGGGTGACGGAGCCGGCGTGGGTCGACGAATTCGAGAACGGCCTACCGGTCGCCGCGACGCCGGTCCGCGCCATCGACCACGTCAACCTCGCGCAGCCCTGGCAGACCCTCGACGATGCGGTGCTGTTCTTTACCAGCGTGTTCGGGTTGTCCGCGGATGTGCCCACGGAAGTGCCTGGCCCAAAGGGATTGGTACGCAGCCAATCCCTGCGGACGGCGGGCGGCGCGGTCCGCCTGCTGCTCAACGTCGCTCCGCACGTCCTCGACGGCGCAGGCATGCCGCAACACGTCGCGTTCGCCTGCTCCGATGTGATCGCACTGGCCCGCGCAGCCCGCGACCGCGGTGCGGAATTCCTGCCGGTGCCGGACAACTACTACGACTACCTGGCGGGCCGGTTCGGCCTTGACGCCCAGACAGTGGCCGAACTGCGCGACCTCGGGCTGCTCTACGACCGCGACGCGCGCGGCAACGAGTTCGTGCACTTCTACACCCGCACCATCGGCACGGTGTTCTTCGAATTCGTGCAGCGCCGTGGCGATTACGACGGCTACGGTATCGACAACGCGCCGGTGCGTCTGGCGGCCCAGCGCGCATGACGTCCGAGCCGAACCGGCTGCTTCTCGTCAACGGCCCCAACCTGAACCTGCTCGGCAGCCGCGACCCTTCGCTGTACGGGACAGCGACGCTGGCGGACGTCGAGAAGCTTGCCTGCGAGACCGCGGCCGAGTTCGGGCTCGAGATGCGCACGGTGCAAAGCAATCACGAAGGCGTGCTGATCGATTCGATCCACGAGTCCCGATTTGACTGCTGCGGCGTGCTGATCAATCCGGGAGGCTTCACCCATACCTCGATCGCGCTCGCCGACGCGCTGGCGGCGATCGAACTGCCTGTTGCCGAAGTCCACATCACGAACATCCACCGCAGGGAATCGTTTCGTCACCATTCCTACGTGTCCACCGTTGCGGACATGGTCGTCGCGGGAGCGGGCGTCCTTGGCTACCAGCTAGCGGTGCGGTATTTGGCCGACCAGGTTCTCATTGGAAAGGATTGTCGCCCTTAGCCACTCGGGTGCCGACGTCGATCAGGTTCTGTGCGTTCGAATGCAGCCGCTCCCCCGCGTCCCTGCTGGCCTGGCCGAGCAGATACCTCGACCAGGTGCCCTCGATGACGATGCCCAGTTTGAAGCACGCCATCGCGACATACCAATCCAGACTTGAGGTTTGGCGACCACCCGCGGCGAAGTACGCGTCGAGCAATTCACGCCTGGTGGCCAGCCCGCCGAGTGCGGCGAGCTCGGCGCCTGCGGTGATCGTGTTGGTCTCCAGCGGCCAACAGATCAACATCCAGCCCAGATCAAGCAGCGGGTCACCGACGGTGCACATCTCCCAATCGACGAAGGCGGCCAACTCCGGCTTGTCGCGGCGCAGCAGCACATTGCTCAGATGCGGGTCGCCGTGCATGATGCCCGGCTTGCCCTCTTCGGGGAGGTTGGCGTTCAGCCAATCCGCCAGCTCGGTGACGGCCAGCGACTCGGGCGAATAGTGCTCGTGCCGATAGCTTTCCAACAACCGGAGAAACTGTGGAACTTGGCGTTCCAGAAACGAGCCAGGCCGCTTGAGCTCCGCGAGCGGACTGCCCTCCCACTCGACGTTGCCGAGCCGGGCCAGGCTGCCCGCGTACGACAGTCCGACCTGATGGCGCCACTCGGCGTTGCGGACGTACGCCTCGTCCATGCTGTCGCCGGGGTTGAAGCCGTCGATCTCCT